>JAIVHL010000007.1 GCA_020201075.1 Halomonas sp.
GCCATGGCGTATCCCGAGGTCCTGGACGAGATCCTGGAGGCCGCGCTGCTGGCCGCCGGCGAGCCACTCTCCCTGGAGCGTCTCGAGGGGCTCTTCGACGACCACGAACGCCCGCCAAGGCGGACCTTGCGTGAGGCGCTGGAGCGACTCGGTAAACGTCACGAGCGCGGCGCCATGGAGCTGCTCGAGACCGCCTCGGGCTACCAGCTGCGCATCCGGCCGCGACTCTCGGCCTGGATCTCGCGGCTGTGGGATGAGCGCCCGCAGCGCTACTCCCGCGCGCTGCTCGAGACGCTGGCGCTGATCGCCTACCGCCAGCCGGTGACCCGCGGCGACATCGAGGAGGTGCGCGGGGTCACGGTGAGCGGCTCAATCATGCGCACGCTGCTGGAGCGCGGCTGGATCCGTGTGGTGGGCCATCGCGACGTGCCGGGTCGGCCGGCGGTCTATGCCACCACGCGCAGCTTCCTCGATGACTTTGGCCTCAAGACCCTTGACGAGCTTCCGCCGATGCATGAGCTCAAGGCGTTCGAGGAGCCTGGGTTGATGCAGGAGCTTGAAGACGAGGCCCCACCGCCGCCCCAATACGCTCTGCTGGCGCAGGCCGACGAGGCGCCGGGAGAGCCGACGAGAGAGACAGCCGCTGCCCCGAAGCAGGACGAGATATTCCCGGAGGAGCAGGCCGCTGCCCGCTCTCCGGAAGCGACGGCCGGGAGGGCCGACGATCACCACGCCGGGACGGCGTCAGAGCGGTCCGGACTGAGCTTCGCCGAACTCGAGGCTCGCCTGACCGAACGTGCTCGGAGCCGCGTCGACGATGACGCTGCCCCGGGGGCGGAATCCACACCCAGTGAGAACGACTCATGAGCACTACCAGCAGTGAAAAGCTTCAGAAGGTCCTGGCTCGTGCCGGGCTTGGTTCCCGTCGCGAGATGGAGGCCGCCATCGCCGATGGCCGGGTCAAGGTCAACGGCCAGGTAGCCACCCTGGGCGACCGCATCGAGATGCGCGACCGGGTGATCTTCGACAGCCGGCCAGTCACCCTGCGCGGCGCCGAAGAGGTACCGCGTCGGGTCATCATGTACAACAAGCCCGAGGGCGAGCTGTGCACCCGCAAGGACCCGGAGGGTCGGCGCACCGTATTCGACCGTCTGCCGCGCCTCAAGGGCGAGCGCTGGATCGCCATCGGGCGCCTCGACATCAACACCAGTGGCCTGCTGCTCTTCACCACTGACGGTGAACTGGCCAACAGGCTCATGCATCCCTCTACCCAGGTGGAGCGAGAGTATGCGGTGCGCGTCATGGGCCAGGTGACTCGCCAGAACGTGGTCGCCATGGTCGAGGGCGTGATGCTCGATGACGGCCCAGCGAGCTTCACCGACGTGCAGGAGTTCGGCGGCGAGGGCATCAACACCTGGTTTCACGTGGTGATCCAGGAGGGGCGCAATCGCGAGGTGCGTCGCCTGTGGGAGTCCCAGGGGCTCACCGTCAGCCGCCTCAAGCGGGTGCGCTACGGCAACATCTTCCTCGACAAGCGGGCCAAGGCGGGCGAGTGGTTGGAACTCTCCCAGGACGAAGTCGATGACCTGTCCGAACTGGCTGGGCTGGCCTCGCGCAAGGTGCCGGATCTGACCCCGGATGAGAAGAGCCGCTGGAACCGCGATAAGCACAAGCGCAAGCCGGTGCAGGCCATGCGCAAGCCCAAGACCAGGACCCGCAGCTGATCAGCGGTTGCGAGAGAAGGCAAAAAGTCCTTGCCAGTCAGGGGGTGGATCAGTAATATCTGCCCCCGTTCGGAAGGGTCGTTAGCTCAGTTGGTAGAGCAGTTGGCTTTTAACCAATTGGTCGTAGGTTCGAATCCTACACGACCCACCATCCGGACCTGTATGCTTGCTTGCAAGCGCCGGGTCGTTAGCTCAGTTGGTAGAGCAGTTGGCTTTTAACCAATTGGTCGTAGGTTCGAATCCTACACGACCCACCAGTCACTCAAAACGCCGCCGCTTCTCATGAAGCGGCGGCGTTTTTTATCGTGTTGAAACTCTGTTGTCGAGCATTGCTGAGAGCGATTATCGATCCTGGAGTCGCACTCGGTCCAGAGTGTAGTCGCCCCCCTGATTGGCCATCAAGAAACCCTGGAAGGGATCGCGGAGGCCGGTGTCTCGCACCCGCAGCAGGCGTCTATCATCCACGTGGACCTGCATCTCTCCGTTTTTATCACGGGTCCAGACGATGCTGTGAAACCGTCCGTCCTCGAGCTCCAACTGGCCTTCTTGACGGGCAATCACCTCGACGCTTCCGGATGTCAGTCTGACCAGGCTGAGTCCCGGGTTTGACCCGGGAGAATAGACCAGCCGATAGCCGGTGCCGTTGGGTCGGTTGCCCTGGAAAAGCCCCACTTCCAGGCTGCCCGGTTGCTGGCGGGAGGCGAGTTGGAGTTCCAGCCTGAAGGCATTGCCGACAGGTGCATTGACGAAGATATGTGCCGGTTTCACGGCTGTGGGCACTTCGTCCCTTTTGACGTTGCCCGTCTGCTCGAGGATCAGCTCCAGCATGGCCAAGCCGATCTCCTCTGGTCGGTCGGTGCTGAGCCTGCGTGATTCTCGATCGCTTGCCCGCTGTGTCGCCACAATGCTGCGCAATCCGTTGTCATCGACCTCGAAGTCGCCGCTGAGCACCGTCCAGGCAGGATTTCGACGGTAGTCGCCATCGCTGAAATCATCCTGCAGAGCGATTCGAGGCGAGGCGGTGGGCGGCGGCGGTGAGTCTTCCGTCGCTGCCACCCTCTCTGTCTGGCGCAGGCGCCTCAACAGGCCGGACGTTGGGAGGCCATCCTGGGCCACGTCCATGTCAGCCTGATACTCGCGTATTGCGTTACGGGTACGGCGTCCCATGGCGCCATCTACCGGGCCGGCATCATAGCCGAGTCGATTGAGCTCACGCTGTATCTCGGCAATGCCTTGCCGATCCGACAGGGTATCGATGTCGGGCCGCGATGATGGCGATGTTGCCTGGGGAGAAGGTGCCTGTTCTGGCTTCCAGGCCCGTGCCGCCTGCTGTGCCTCGGCGATTTGCCCGGCCGTCATGCGGCTGGTCAATGCATCGCGCGCCTCGGCGGCATGACGGTGACCTCGGGCTGCGGAAAGGTTGTACCACTGATGAGCCTGGACAAAGTCCTGGGGTGTTCCGCTGCCGGCCTCGTGGAGGCGGCCCAGCATGTATTGTGCATCGGCATCGCCCCCTTTGGCGGCCGTGCTGAATTCCTGTAGTGCCTGGCGGTACTCCTGCCGTTCGTAGTAGCGCATAGCATCGGCGTAATCGGCATTGGCTAGCCCGATGGAGCCCAGGAAAACAAGACTGACTGCGAGTCCCTTGATAATCACGGTCGTACCTCCTAAGAAAAGGCTTGTCTTACACAAGAGCCGGATGCTGAAACAAGAGGCAAGTCGTTGCCGAATCTCCTCACCCCGGTCAGCCTGCCGATTCAGGCAGGCGCCTCCACGAGCAGGGTAGCGACTGGCATCCAGTCCATTGAGCCTAACACCAGGACGGGAAAGGTGCGTGCCTGAGCAGGAAACATCTCGATCAGGAAAAGTCTTGGTGCCGCAAGGAAGCTTTTCGACTGAAATGTGGTCTAAAATGGTCGAAAGTCAATCAAGGCGAAAGACGCAAGGATTGGCTTCAGGCGCATCGTCCGCGCGGATCGCGCGAATCACGATGTACCCGATCATGCAGGGGGAGCCCCTGCCAGTCACGGTGGTAGACACAATGACGATTATGACTTCCCGTGCGGAGGTACACGAGTACCTGACCCGCACCTATTGCCCCACCCGCATCCCCGCCGACGATGAAGTGCGCATCGAGGAGATCAAGCGACTCCTCAAGGTTCACAACGCTGTTCTGGTGGCCCACTACTACACCGATGACGCCATCCAGCAGCTCGCCGAAGAGACCGGCGGCTGCGTGGCCGACTCCCTGGAAATGGCCCGCTTCGGTGCGCGCCACGAGGCCGACACTCTGGTGGTGGCCGGTGTGCGCTTCATGGGCGAGACCGCCAAGATTCTTTCGCCGGAAAAGCGCGTGCTGATGCCCACCCTGGAGGCGACCTGTTCGCTGGATTTGGGCTGCCCGGCCGATGAGTTCAGCGCCTTCTGCGATCAGCACCCCGATCGGACGGTCGTGGTCTATGCCAACACCTCGGCGGCGGTAAAGGCCCGTGCAGACTGGGTCGTGACCTCGTCGATTGCCGTGGAGGTGATCGAGGAGCTGCAGGCTCGCGGCGAGAAGATTCTGTGGGCCCCGGACAAGCATCTTGGCGGCTATATCCAGAAGAAGACCGGCGCCGACATGCTGCTGTGGGACGGTGCCTGTATCGTCCATGAGGAGTTCAAGGCCAAGGGCGTCGAAGATCTCAAGGCGCTCTACCCAGAGGCGGCGGTGCTGGTGCATCCGGAGTCACCGGCCTCGGTGGTGGAGCTGGCCGACGTGGCGGGTTCTACTTCGCAGTTGATCCAGGCGGCGAAAGAGCTGCCCAACGACAAGCTGATCGTCGCCACCGACCGCGGTATCTTTTTCAAGATGCAGCAGGCAGTGCCGGATAAGATTAGCCAATGAATGCCTCCCGGCGCTGCTCGATGCGGGCAGCCGCCCCGACGTCTCCCTCACGTTCCGCCACCTGCCTGGCCACTTCCAGCTGGCGGATGGCATCGCTGATACTTCCGTCAAGCTGGAGGCGCTCAGCCCGGGCCAGGTGACCCCAGGCCTCGCGGCCGCTGCGGCCGGCGGCCTGGGCCAGCAAGGTGAATACCTGGGGATCTTCGTGGCGTTGTTCGGCGAGTTCGCGCAGAACCCGCCATGCCGCATCGGCATCACTCTGCAGTAGCGCCTCGCCCAGCACCAGAGTGGCAGGCAGGTAGCCGGGTACCAGCCTCAGCAGCTGGCGACTGCGCTCGGTGGCGTCGTCAAAGCGACCGGCATCGAAGGCTACCTCGGCGGCTGAGGCCGGCAGTAGGCTCAGGTCGGGCTCTTGGCGGGCCAGGGCGTCGAGGGTTGTGAGTGCGTCATCGGTATTGCCTCGGCGAGCCTCCACCAAGGCGTCGAGGTATCGCCGGGCCGCTCCGGGCACGTCGTCCTGGGCAAGCTGATTGATGGCCTGCTGTGGGTCATGCTCGTGGATCGCCAGCAGAGCTCGGGCGCGCACCAGGTGATACTGGAGAGCGTCGTCGCGAGGGGAGCTCACCGCGAGCTGGCCGGCCCGGTCCTGGGTATCGCTGATACGCGATTCGGTCAGCGGGTGGGTGAGCAGGAACTCCGGCGGATTGCCGCCCTGCAGGCTGACCATGCGCTGCATGGCGCGGAACATGCGCACCATGGCCTGGGGGTCGTAGCCGGCCTCGGCCATGGCCTGCAGGCCAATGCGGTCGGCCTCTTGCTCGAAGCGCCGGGAGTAGGCCAGCTGGTCCTGGATGAAGGCGGCTTGGGAGCCCATGGCCACGCCGAAGCCGGCGTCGCCACCGCCGGCGGCGGCGATCAGCATGCCAGCCAGCATGGCGGCCATGGCCGGCACCTGGGTCTGTTCGGTACGGGCCTGGCCGCGGGCATAGTGGCGCTGGGAGAGGTGCCCCAGCTCATGGGCCAAAACCGAGATCATGCCCGCCTCTTCATCGGCAAAGGCAAACAGGCCAGCATTCACGCCGATGATGCCCCCTGGCACGGCGAAGGCGTTGAGCTGACGGCTGTCGACCAGAGTCACCAGCGGCTGGCTACCACCGAGCCCGCTGTGGGGCAGCAGCCGTGAGACCATCGACTCTACGTAATGCTGGGCGATGGGATCCTGCCACTGCGGGGCGCGGGCCCGAAACTGACGCAGCCAGGCCCGTCCCAGTCGAAACTCTTCGCCGCTGGCGGCTTGGCTGTTGCCGCTGGCTAGACTCGGCAGCCCGGCGGCGCTATCCCACTGGGGCTGGGTCCATTGGGCAGAGGCGGGCAGGGACAGGACCAGACACAGGGCGCCTATGGCGAGTCGGGGAAAACGGCGCGGCATGCTCGGGATCTCCTGTGATGAGTCGGTATGGCGATGGTCTGACATTGATTCAGCCGGTAAAGTGCCTTTAAATCCCGGAGGTTCCCATGCTGGATCGCCTTCCGGCGCCAGGCAGTATACCTCCACCCCTTCATTATTTCGGGAGAGTTCATGGCTCTGCAATCCGACGACCTGCTCGACGCTCGTGGTCTTCCCTGCCCATTGCCGCTGCTCAAGGCGAAGCAGGCATTGGCACGCCTGGCTCCGGGTCAGCTGCTCGAGGTGATGGCCACCGATGCCGGCTCCTGGCAGGACTTCGAAACCTTCACCGCCCAGAGTCACCATGACATGCTGGAGAGAGAGGAGCGAGGCGACGTGTATCATTACTGGATCCGCAAGGGCGGAGAGGGATCTTCATGACCCTGCGGACGGTCTTCAAGGGCTGGATAGACCACTACTTCTCCGACGAGGAGGCGGTCATCCTGCTGGTACTGCTGGTACTCGGCTTCGCCGCGGTGATCTTCCTTGGACGCATGCTGGCACCCTTCCTCACCGCCCTGGTGATCGCCTTCCTGCTGCAGGGGGCGGTGAGCTGGCTGCAGCGGCGCCATGTGCCCCACCTGCTGGCGGTGGCTGTGGTGTTCCTGGGCTTCATCGGGATGCTACTGGCGATGGCCTTTATCCTGATGCCGCTGATCTGGAACCAGCTGGTGGGGTTGGTGCAGGAGACGCCGCGAATGTTCGCCAGCGGTCAGCAGCTGCTCGACGACCTGCAGGAGCGCTACCCGCAGCTGATTACGCCCGACCAGATCCAGAATTGGGTCGCGGCGGCCGGTCGCGAGATGACTCAGGTCGGTCAGCGCGCCCTGACCCTGTCGCTGGCCTCACTGGGCAACGTGCTGGCGCTGATCATCTACCTGGTGCTGGTGCCGATCCTGGTGTTCTTCCTGCTCAAGGACCGCGAAAGGCTGGTCGCTTTCACCCTGTCCCTGCTGCCACGCAAGCGAGCCCTGATGACCCGCATCTGGCAGGAAATGGACGTTCAGATCGCCAACTACGTTCGCGGCAAGTTCATCGAGATCAGCATCGTGGGCACCGTCGCCTTTCTCACCTTCGTCTTCTTCGGGCTGCCCTATTCGGCGCTGCTGGCGGTGCTAGTGGGTTTTTCGGTACTAGTGCCCTACATCGGCGCGGCGGTAGCTACCCTGCCGGTGGCGGCGGTGGCGGGCTTTCATTTCGGCATGACCAGCGAGTTCGCCTACGTGGTCATCGCTTACGGTGTCATCCAGGCACTGGACGGCAACGTCCTGGTGCCGATCCTGTTTTCAGAGGCAGTCAATCTGCACCCGGTGTCGATCATCGTGGCGGTGCTCTTCTTTGGCGGTATCTGGGGCTTCTGGGGAATCTTCTTCGCTATTCCACTGGCGACCCTGCTAAAGGCACTGGTCTACGCCTGGCCCCGTGGGATTCAGCGGCACAAGCGCGAGGAAGCAGCCGAGGTCCTGGTCAAGGAGTGAGCCGAGAGTCGCCAATGATGGGACGGCCTCCGGTGGCGCTCAACCGTTATGCAGTGCCTGGGCCGCCTCCAGCACCTCCTGGGCGTGGCCAGGCACCTTGACCCCGCGCCATTCCCTGGCAAGCCGGCCCTCGGCGTCGATCAGGAAGGTGCTGCGTTCAATGCCCAAGTGCTCCTTGCCGTAAAGTTTCTTGAGCTTGATGACGTCAAACACGCCGCACACCGTTTCGTCCTTGTCGGATATTAGGTCGAAGTTGAAACCCTGCTTGGTCTTGAAGTTCTCCTGGGCGCGGATACCGTCCCGGGAGACGCCAAGAATGACGGTGTTGGCGGCGTCGAAGTCCGACTTGCGGTCTCGGAAGTCGCCGCCCTCGGTGGTGCACCCTGGTGTGCTGGCCTTGGGGTAGAAGTAGATCACCACCTGCCGGCCCTTGAGCTCGGAGAGTGATACGGTGTTGTCTCCGGTGGCGGTAGCGGTGACGTCGGGAACCGGCTGGCCGATGCTCACGCTCATGAGAGTCTCCTGCGCGTTGGTTGGGGGAACTTGATTACACGCAAGTGCTGGGGCGCTGTCAAAGTCGCAATCGCCGCAGCGCGCTCAAAGTGGTGCGTCTATCAAAGTGGTGCGCCTAGCTGTACAGGCTCTGGCCGGCTGAGTACCATTTGACCCCTGACGTGGCCCAAGAGCCCCGCCCCTTCCTGACCCGGTGGCTACCGGGCCGAGGCATAGCCCTCGAATCGAGAGGATAGAGAGGATGATCACTGGCAGTATTGTCGCCTTAGCGACGCCGATGAAGGTCAATGGCGACATCGACTGGGAATCGCTGCGTCGTTTGGTGAACTTCCACCTCGACAACGGCACCGATGGCATTGTCGCCGCCGGTACCACCGGCGAGCCCACCACTATGTCGTTCGCCGAACACTTCGATGTGATTCGTGCCGTGGTAGAAGAGGTGAACGGCCGCATTCCGGTTATCGCCGGCACCGGGGCCAACGCCACCTCCGAGGCGGTGGAGCTTGCACGCTATGCTGGCGAGGTGGGGGCCGACTACTGCCTGTCGGTCTGCCCCTACTACAACAAGCCCACCCAGGAGGGCCTGTACCAGCATTTCAAGGCGGTAGCCGAGGGCAGCAAGCTGCCGGTGATCCTCTACAATGTGCCGGGCCGCACCGCTTGCGACCTCTACAACGAGACCGTGCTGCGCTTGGTAGAGGTCGACAATATCATCGGACTCAAGGATGCCACCGGAAACCTTGAGCGGGCCGAGGACCTGATTGCACGGCTCAAGGGCAGCGGCTTCATGCTCTATTCCGGCGACGACGGCACTGCCTGCGACTTCATGCTGATGGGCGGCCACGGTGATATTTCGGTGACTGCCAACGTGGCCCCCAGGGCCATGCACGACCTCTGTGCGGCGGCGGTGGCAGGCGACGTCGACCTCGCCCACCAGCTCAACACCCGGCTGATGCCGCTGCACACCAACCTGGGCATCGAGTCCAATCCGATCCCGGTCAAGTGGGCGCTCTACCACATGGGGCTGATCGAGCCGGGCATTCGCCTGCCGCTTACCTGGCTCTCGGAGAAGTACCACTCCACAATCAGCGAGGCCCTGCAACTGGCTGACCTGATTGAGGACTGACCGGCGCCGAGCCGGAACCTGGACAACTAGATGCAAGGTGCACGCATGAACTCAGCGCTGAAATGGCTTCCCCTGGTGGCGGCCATAGCCCTCGCGGGCTGTGCCCGTGAGTCGGGCTACTATGACGACCGCAACGTCGATTACGCCGATGCACGAACGGCCCCGGCACTGAATCTGCCCGAGAGTCGCGATCGTCAACGCTATCGCGATGCCATGCCGGTGCCCCAGGCGGTAGGCGATTTCCGCGCCTCCGACGGACGCTTTCGGGCGCCCAGCCCTCAGGCGTTGGGCGCGGGTCGTGGTTTGGAGCGCGATTTCGTCGAACGCCGCGCTATCGGCCGTGACGCCTGGCTGGTGGTGGGTGCCGATCCGGGCGCCGTCTGGCCCCAGCTTGAAGACTTCGCTCGCACCCGGGGACTGGGCATCCAGGCCAGCGACTCCTCGCGCGGTGTGATCGACACTCGCCAGGCGCGGCTCAGCCTACGTCAGGGCCTGCGTGCCGGCGACAGCGAGGTGCGCTGTGATCAGGGGGGAGCCCCGGTGGGCGCCTGCCTCGATGCCCTCGAGCAGTACTTCGGGGCGAGCAGCGCCACCGCTAGTGCCTCTTCTCTGGCGGCGCAGCGTCTGGCTGGCGAGGCGCGGCTGAGCCTCGAGCAGCGCGGTGATGAGTGGCTCGTCGAGATTCCGCTGGAGACCGACCGCACCTGGGCCGAACTCGATCATCAGCTGCGCCAGGACTTCACCGTTGAGGAGCGCCGCGAGCTGCTGGAGAGCGATCCGGCGAGACGCGAGTTCCTTATCAGCTATATGACGGTCAGCGAGCGCAACCGCAATCCGATCCAGATCGTCTTCAGCCCCGATGTGCGCCAGATGCATCAGCAGATCCGCCTGGTGCTGGAGTCCGAAGGGCCTCGCCAGACCGTGTTGCGGGCGGTCAATGCCAGCGAGCGCGACTTCAGTGCCGAGGACCAGCGCGAGTTGCTCGAGCGGGTGGCGGGCCTTCTGCGCTGATGGCGGCAGAGCCGGGTGCCGCCGCGCCGCGCCGAGGGCGGCTGCAGTTCGCCTCCCTGGGTAGCGGCAGCAAGGGCAACGCGACCCTGGTTAGCGACGGGGAGACCCACCTGCTGGTGGACTGCGGCTTCGGTCTGCGTGAAACCGAGCGTCGACTGGCACGTTTTGGATTGCACCCGCGTCAGCTCGACGCGGTGCTGGTGAGCCACGAGCACGGCGATCATGTCCGCGGAGTGGGTCCGCTGGCGCGCCGCCATGGCGTGGCGGTCTACCTGACGCCGGGCACCTGGCGTTCTGGCCGGCTCGGTGAGCTGCCGGTCCGACACTGGATTACGCCGCAGCAGCGTTTTGCCGTGAAGGGACTCACCATTTCCCCTGTGACCGTGCCCCACGACGCCCGGGAACCGGTGCAGTTCCGTTTACATGGCAGTGAGCGCAGCCTTGGCGTGCTCACCGACCTGGGACACCCCACCGAGCACGTGGCCGAGGTGTTCTTCGGCTGTGACGCCCTGGTGCTGGAGTGCAATCATGATGTCCAGATGCTTGCCGCGGGGCCCTATCCGGCGCACCTGAAGCGCCGAGTAGGCGGTGACTGGGGGCACCTGGCCAATGCCCAGGCCGCAGCGCTGCTGCCGCGCCTGGGTCTGGATCGCTTGCAGCACATCGTCTGCTCACATCTGTCGGAACACAACAATCGCCCCGAATTGGTCCGTGACGCTCTGGTGCCGCTGCTCGATGGCGATGACGCTCGTCTCAGGGTTTCCTGCCAGGCGGCGGGCATGGCGTGGCAGGCTATCGGCTGACCCGTCAACCTCACATCACTTTCTTTTAACACGTCCCGTTTTCGCGGCTCGCAGCCTCTGGAGGCTTCCATGGAAAAGCGTCAAGAACTCTATGCCGGCAAGGCCAAGTCGGTCTTTGCCACCGATGATCCGTCACGCGTGATCCTGCAGTTTCGCGACGACACCAGCGCCTTCGACGGCGAGCGCATGGAGTCGCTGGCGCGCAAGGGCATGGTCAACAATTGCTTCAACGCCTTCATCATGCAGACGCTGGCGGCGGCGGGCATTCCTACCCACTTTGAGAAGCGTCTCTCCGCGACCGAGAGCCTGGTCAAGACGCTGGCGATGATCCCGGTGGAGTGCGTGGTGCGCAATATCGCCGCCGGTGGCCTGGTCAAGCGCCTGGGCGTCCCGGAGGGTCAGGCGCTCACACCGCCGACCTTTGAGCTGTTCCTCAAGAACGATGCCTTGCACGACCCCATGATTAACGAGTCGCTGGCCGAGACCTTCGGCTGGGCCACCCTCGACCAGCTGGCCGAGATGAAGGCGCTGACCTTCAAGGTCAACGAGATACTCAGAGCGCTGTTTGCCGACGGCGGCATGCTGTTGGTGGACTACAAGCTGGAGTTCGGCCTGTTCGAGGGCCAAATCGTACTGGGTGATGAGTTCTCCCCGGATGGCTGCCGGCTGTGGGACGCCCAGACCCGCGAGAAGCTCGACAAGGACCGTTTTCGCCAGGGGCTGGGCGGCGTGATCGAGGCCTACGAGGAAGTGGGTCGCCGAATCGGCGTGGAGTTCGCCTGAGCGGATTCAGGTCGACACGATCTCTACCACCTCTATCCGCGTGCCCTCGTCCGTCGCAGTGGCGTGAAAGCGCACGTCCACGTCACGCAGGCGCACGCCATAGAGGCGCGTCTCGGCGCCCCGGCGGTAGGCCGGGCGAGGGTCCTGGGCCAGCACCTGGGTGATCAGCTCGCCCAGGGAGTCGCCGTCGGGACGTTCGGCCAGGGTCGCCGTTGCGCCGGTGCTAAACGCTACCGAGAGCAAGGGCGGCGCATTGGGGGCGAAGCCGGCGCGGGCATCGGCGCGCGCCTCGGCCCAGGGCAGGTAGGGTTTGATATCGAGCACCGGGGTGCCGCTGACCAGATCGCCGCCGCCCAGTATCAGGCGCACCCCGCGGCGGGTGTCGATCTCCACGAGTTCCACCAGAGACAGACCTAGGCGGTTGGGACGATGGGTGCTGCGGCTAGCGAACACGCCCACCTTGACGTTGCCGCCCAACCGCGGTGGACGCACCAGGGGCGTCCAGCTCTCTGCGTCGGCCTGCTCGGGACTGAGGTGAAACAGGAAGGTCAGCCACAGGTGGCTGAAATCTTCCAGGCCGCGCACCGCCAGCGGGTCGTCGAAGGGAGGCACCAGGACCAGGCTGGCACGGGCCGCCGGCGCCAGGCCGGGCTGGCGTGGGATGCCGAACTTGTCGGGGTAGTCACTCTCTATGAATCCGATGGGTGACAGCGTGAAGGCGTGATGGGAGGGCGTCTCGGTCATGGGGGAATTATGCCCGTCGCGAGGCCTTGCGGCGAGGGGATTGGCCCGGCGGTTGTGCTTGTGTAATCTTTCGGTAACGCACATTGCTACGGGACTTTCATGAACGACACGCTGATGCCGGCCGACACCGAGGCTCCGCTCCCCGGAGGCACAAGAATCTGCTATCGCCAGGCTCGGGCTAGGGATGCGGCCGATCAGGCCGAAGTTTTCCACCACGCCGTGATGCAGGGAGCCATGTCCCATTACAGCGTGGCTCAGCGAGAGGCTTGGGCATCAGCTCTGCCTCGGGATGCCAGCGCATGGGCGGCTCGCCATGCGCTTTTCACTACCCTGGTAGCCGACTGTGACGGGCGCTGCGTAGGCTTTCTGGAAATGGACATTCCCCGCGGGCGTATCGAGACGCTATACGTCTGGCCGTCGCTTTCGCGACGCGGGATCGGTTCCACCCTGCTGATCCACGCCGAGCGTCTGCTGGTGGAGCAGGGTCACGACCTGGCCCACATCGAGGCGAGTCTGGTACTGGTCGAGCGACTGGTGAGGCGTGGCTGGCGAGTCGTTGGCGAGGAATGGGTAGAGCGCGGCGGTGAGCAGCTGTGTCGGTTCCGTCTTGAGAAGCGTCTCACCGCCGTGGAGACCTGAGCCTCTTTCATTTTCCTGGGGCTATCTCTTAGGCCTATCTTATAAAGCTATCTCCTGGGGCTATCTCCTGGGGCTATTGAATGATTCGCATGGAGAGGTCGATGGCCTTGATGTCTTTGGTCAGGGCACCGCTGGAGATGCAGTCTACGCCGGTCTCGGCGATGGCACGCAGGGTGGTCTCCTCGACGTTGCCAGAGGCCTCCAGGGTCGCCCGGCCGGCGTTGCGCTGGACGGCCTCGCGCATCTCATCGAGGCTAAAATTGTCCAGCATGATGATGTCGGCCCCGGCCGCCAGAGCCTGATCCAGCTCTGCGAAGGTTTCCACTTCCACCTCTACCGGCAGGTCCCGAGCGATGTTGCGCGCTTCGCGAACCGCGGCCTCGATGCCGCCGCAGGCGGCAATATGATTCTCCTTGATCAGGAAGGCGTCCCACAGGCCGATGCGGTGATTGTGGCCGCCGCCACAGGTGACCGCGTACTTCTGAGCCAGGCGCATCCCCGGCAGGGTTTTGCGCGTGTCCAGCAGGCGGACGCCGGTGTCTTGAATCAGATCCGCATAGTGGCGGGTGCGGGTGGCGGTGGCCGAGAGGGTCTGGAGCAGGTTCAGTGCAGCGCGCTCCCCGGTGAGCAGGCTGCGGGCGGAACCCTGGAGCTCCAGAAAGACCTGGCCGGCCTCGAGGTGATCGCCATCGGCGGCATTCCATTTCAGGTTCACCGTGACGTCGAGGCGCCGGAACAGCTCATCGACCCAGGCGACGCCGCACAGCACGCAAGCCTCGCGGGTGATGACTCGGGCGCATGCGGTGGCATCACTGGGAATCAGCTGGGCGGTGATATCGCCCGGGCCCAGATCCTCGGCCAGCAGGCGAGCAGCGGCGGCGCGGATCTCTTCGATGAGCTTGTCGTGGTAGGGCAGGGCATCCTGGTAGTCCATGCGGGGCACTCGTAGGGTTGAAGCCGGCGCGGGGTGGCCGAGGTGATCGGTGGCCTTCATTATAGGGAATCCATGGGGTTCACGTCAGGGGAGACCGATGCCGATCAAACAGGGATGGCTTGAGGGGGCGCGGCGGGTGCCGTCACCCAACTGTGATGACCGGCCCGAGGGCGAGGTCTCGCTGCTGCTTCTGCACTCCATCAGCCTGCCGCCCGGCGAGTTCGGCGGCGAACATATCGAGCGGCTGTTTACCAACCGCCTGAACCCTGCCGACCATCCCTTCTTTGCCGAGATCGCCCACCTCAGGGTCTCCGCCCACCTGCTGATCCGCCGTGACGGTGAATGCGTGCAGTTTGTGCCATTTCACGGCCGCGCCTGGCATGCCGGCCGCTCCCGTTGGTGCGATGGGCAGCGTGAGCGCACCTCGCTCAACGATTTCGCTATCGGTATCGAACTCGAGGGTGATGAAGTCTCGCCCTATCGCCAGGCCCAGTACCTCGCGCTGGCACGCGTGACCGCCGACCTGCTGGCGGTCTACACGATGCTGGACGAGACACGCATCACGAGTCACGCTCGGGTGGCGCCGCTGAGAAAATCCGACCCCGGCCTCGCCTTCGACTGGGCCTTTTTCCGGCAGGAGCTGGCACGCGGTGCGGTGCTCGATCCGCCTCCGACCTAACAGCACCGTGTTCTGGTCGTTCGCTCGCTTCATACGGTAGTTTACTTACAACTGCCTGTCCTCGGGCGAATTGCTCAATGCGGTGGCCTGCTAACCCCTTGTGTTGCGGTGCAATAATCGATAATTGGAATTTCTTTCCAAAAAAGCTTGAATTGGCAGGTCGGCTTCTTTGGGGTATCTTTCTCACACAAACGGCGATTAATGCGCGTCGTCATGTAAGAAAACTACACACTGTTAGTCGGCGTGATTCTCACTCACGCGAAAATGCCTAGATACCCGCTTAGACGGGTTAAAGTTACATCATCGTCATTCGGAGAGACGTCATATGAGTCTGGAGGCAAGAGAGGATCTCGATCCGGTCGAGACCACGGAGTGGCTGGAATCCCTGGAATCGGTGCTGGATCGCGAGGGCGATGAGCGCGCCCGGTTCCTGCTGACGCGCCTGGCGGATCGTCTGCGCCGCGACGGGACCCAGTCTCCCTTCTCGGTGACAACCCCGCATCGCAACTCCATCCCGGTGCACCGTGAGGCGCCTCTGCCGGGGGATATTTTCATGGAGCGGCGGATTCGTTCGCTGGTGCGCTACAACGCCATCGCCCAGGTCATCCGCAACAATCGCGCCAATCCTGGGCTCGGCGGTCATATCGCCAGCTTCATGTCGGCGGCGACGCTCTACGACGTTGGCTTTAACCACTTCTTCCGCGCGCCGAACGGCGACTTCGAAGGTGATCTGGTTTACATCCAGGGCCACGTGGCGCCGGGCGTCTATGCTCGCGCCTACCTGCTGGGACGCCTCTCCGAAGAGCAGATGGACAAGTTTCGCCAGGAGGTCGATGGCGACGGCCTGTCATCCTATCCCCACCCCTGGCTGATGCCTGACTTCTGGCAATTCCCCACGGTTTCCATGGGCCTCGGTCCGATTCAGGCCATCTACCAGGCTCACGTGATGAAATACCTTCACTCGAGAGAGATGAAGGATATGCACGACCGCAAGATCTGGTGCTTCATGGGCGACGGCGAGTGCGACGAGCCGGAATCCCTGGGCGCCATCCACCTGGCCAGCCGTGAGAATCTCGACAATCTGATCTTCGTGATCAACTGCAACCTGCAGCGTCTCGACGGCCCGGTGCGCGGCAATGGCCGCATTATTGATGAACTCGAGGGCGTCTTCCGCGGTGCCGGCTGGAACGTGCTCAAGGTGGTCTGGGGTCGGCTGTGGGACCCGCTGTTCGAGAAGGACAAGAAGGGCGTCCTGCAGAAAGTCATGGATGAGACCGTCGATGGCGAGTACCAGAATTTCAAGTCCAACGGCGGGGCCTACACCCGGGAGCGTTTCTTCGGCAAGTATCCCGAGACTGCCGAGATGGTCAAGGACATGTCCGACGAGGACATCTGGAAGCTCAACCGTGGCGGGCACGATCCTTTCAAGGTCTATGCGGCCTACCATGAGGCGACCCATACCACCAATGGCCGGCCCACGGTGATTCTGGCGCACACCGTCAAGGGTTATGGCATGGGCAGCGGTGACGGTGAGGCCGCCAACGAGGCCCACCAAGTCAAGACCATGGAATACGAGGCGCTCAAGACGTTCCGAGACCGCTTCGGCATTCCGCTGAACGATGAGCAGCTCAAGGAAGTGCCGTACTACAAGCCGGAAGACGATTCCCCCGAGCTCAAGTACATGCATCTCCAGCGCGAGCGGCTGGGCGGCTTTGTGCCGAGCCGGCGCAGCGATTTCGAGGCGCTGGACATTCCTCCGTTGGACGACAAGATCTTCGCCTCCCAGACCGGCGGCTCCAAGGGGCGGGAGGTCTCCACTACCATGGCCTTCGTGCGCGTGTTGAACGGCCTGGTCAAGCACAAGGAGCTCGGTCCTCGAGTGGTGCCGATCATTCCCGATGAGGCACGTACTTTCGGCATGGAGGGGATGTTCCGCCAGCTCGGTATCTACACCTCCGAAGGTCAGAAATACGAGCCGGTCGACAAGGGCCAGATCATGTTCTACCGCGAGGATCAGAAGGGCCAGATCCTCGAGGAGGGCATCACCGAGGCTGGCGCTATGTCGGCCTGGATCGCCGCGGCAACCTCCTACTCCAACAATAACATCACGCTGCTGCCGTTCTACGTCTACTACTCGATGTTCGGCTTCCAGCGCATCGGCGACCTGGCCTGGGCGGCGGGCGACCTTCAGGCCCGTGGCTTCCTGGTCGGCGGCACCGCGGGGCGCACTACCCTGAACGGTGAGGGCCTGCAGCACCAGGACGGCCATAGCCACCTGCTGGCCTCCACGATCCCCAACTGCCGCAGCTACGATCCTACCTATGCCCACGAGGTGGCGGTGATCGTTCAGGACGGCTTGAAGCGCATGTTCGCCGACAAGGAGAACTGCTTCTACTATCTGACGGTGATGAACGAGAACTATGAGCACCCCGAGCTCGAAACGGTACCTGCCGAAGACATCATCAAGGGCATGTACCTGCTGCGTGAGACCCAGGGCGACAAGGGGCGCGTGCAGCTGATGGGCTCCGGCACCATCCTGCGCGAGGTCGAGGCCGCCGCGGCAATCCTCGCCGAGGAGTGGGGCGTAGGCGCCGATATCTGGAGCGTCACGAGCTTCAACGAGCTTCGCCGTGAGGCCCTGGAGATCGATCGCCAGGCCTTCATCAATCCCGAGGCCGAGCCAGGCAAGCCCCATGTGACCCGTTGCCTGGAAGGTCGCGAGGGGCCGGCGATTGTCTCCACCGACTACATGAAGCTGTTCGCCGACCAGGTTCGCGCTTGGGTGCCGACCGACTACCATGTGCTGGGGACCGACGGCTTCGGTCGCTCCGATACCCGTGAAAAGCTGCGCGCCTTCTTCGAGGTCGACCGCTATTACGTGACCGTCGCCGCGCTCAAGGCGCTGGCCGACCGTGGCGAGCTGGATCGCAAGGTCGTCGGAGAGGCGCTCAGCAAGTACGGCATCGACCCGGCCAAGCGCAACCCGCTTGAGGTGTGAGGCGCCGACTGACTGATCCGTTGGCATGGCGGGCCGGGCGGCCCGCTCCCGTCAAGAGTTTGAAGGAGCGCGACCTTGAGTAGCGAAATCATCAAAGTTCCGGACATCGGTGGCGATACCGATGTGGAAATCATCGAGATTGCGGTGGCCGTGGGCGATAACATCGACCCCGAGGACACCTTAATCACGCTGGAGTCCGACAAGGCCAGCATGGACGTACCGGCGCCGAAGGGCGGCAAGGTGCTGAGGGTGCTGGTGAAGGAGGGCGACACCGTCTCCGAGGGTGACGACATCGTCGAAATCGAGGTGGAAGGGGGTGGCGAGGCAGAGCAGAAGGCCGAGGCCGAGGACGCTACGTCATCGCCCGAACCTGTTGCCGATAAATCGTCCGCACCGATCGCGGAAAAATCTGCCGCCAAGTCTGGAGGCGGTGGCAAGCAGACCGTCGACATCAAGGTCCCCGATCTCGGCGGCTCCTCCGATGTAGAGATCATCGAGGTAGCGGTGGCCGAAGGCGACGAGGTCGCCGCCGAGGATACGCTGATCACCCTGGAGTCCGACAAGGCCTCTATGGACGTGCCCAGCCCGCACGCCGGTAAACTGGTCTCGCTGACGGTGAAGGAAGGCGATACCGTCTCCGAGGGCGACGTGATCGGCACCATGGAGATCGCGGGCGAGGGCGGTGATGCTGAATCAGCCGCGTCTGAGCCGGAGCCCCAGGCTGCCGCGCCCGAGCCCGAGCCAGCAGGGGAGTCGGAAAAGGCTGCCTCCGGTGAGCCCGAGCGCAAGGAGATCCGCGTGCCGGATCTTTCGGGTTCCTCGGATGTGCCGATCATCGAGATCGCCGTGGCTGCCGGTGACGAGATCAACGAGGAAGATCCGCTGATTACCCTGGAGTCCGACAAGGCCTCCATGGACGTGCCGAGTCCCTTCAAGGGCAAGCTGCTCGAGCTCACCGTCAAGGAGGGCGATACCGTCTCCGAGGGTGATCTGATCGGCTATATGGAAGTGGCCGGCGCGGCCAAGCCAAAGGCAGCGGAAAAACCGTCCGAGTCGAAGGCCCAGGCATCGACGTCGGATGCACCGAAGGCAGCGAAGCCGTCACCGACCCCGAGTGGGAGGCCGAGCCCCGAGGCCCAGATGGCTGCCCACAAGCCTCGCGACGGCAAGCTGGTTCACGCCGGCCCGGCGGTGCGTATGCTGGCCCGCGAGCTTGGCGTCGATCTCGGCCAGGTCAAGCCCAGCGGCCCGAAGGAGCGGGTGCTCAAGGAGGATGTCAACGCTTACGTCAAGCAGGTGATGGCCACCCAGGGCCAGGCCCCGGCAGCGGCAGGAGCGCCGGCGGCGGCAGGTTCCGGCATTCCTCCCATCCCGGACCAGGACTTCAGCCAGTTCGGCGAGGTGGAAGAGAAACCCATGGGCCGCCTGATGAAGATGGGCGCCACCAACCTGCATCGCAGCTGGGTCAACCTGCCCCACGTCACCCAGTTCGACGAGGCCGACATCACCGAGCTGGAGGTCTTCCGCAAGTCCATGAAGGCCGAAGCGGAGTCTCAGGGGGCTAAGCTCACGCCGCTGCCCTTCATGATCAAGGCGTGCGCCTATGCCCTGCGTCAGTATCCGCAGTTCAACGTCAGCCTGAGGCCCGACGGCGAGTCGGTGGTGTGGAAGAAGTACGTCCATATCGGTATCGCCGTGGATAGCCCGGACGGCCTGATGGTGCCGGTGATTCGAAATGCCGACAAGAAGTCGCTGATCGATATCGCCAAGGAGTCCGGGGAACTGGCCAAGAAGGCGCAGACCAAGAAGCTCAAGCGGGATGAGATGACCGGCGGTTGCTTTACCATCTCGAGCCTCGGTTCTATTGGTGGCACCGCCTTTACCCCCATCGTCAATGCCCCGGAGGTGGCCATTCTCGGCGTTTCCAAGGCGTCGATGAAACCGGTGTGGGACGGCAAGGCCTTCGAGCCGCGGCTGATGTTGCCGCTATGTTTGTCTTATGACCATCGGGCGGTCAATGGCGCCGATGCAGCGCGCTTTACTGCGCTGCTGGCCCAGCTGCTGAGCGATATTCGACGCCTGCTGCTGTGACCACGAGGTACTTCCCGGCGGTTCTGGCAACACCACGACGGCGCCTTCGGGCGCCGTCTTTGCTTGGCACAGGTCTAGGGCAATAGTCGCCAGACCAAAGTGCTATTCGGCTTCTATATAATTGATCTTAGGAACTTTATTAGCCGAGCAGGGGGCGAGTCACAGGGGCAGTGCTTGTGCCCGACCCGGGCCGCGGTTATCGTTTCACATCATTTATTTCTTCACTAATGACAGCCATTTGTACTTGAGGACAAGAACATGCGATTGATCCTGTTGGGCGCCCCGGGTGCCGGCAAGGGCACCCAGGCCCAGTTCATCTGCGAGCGTTTCAACATCCCGCAGATCTCCACCGGCGACATGCTGCGCGCTGCCGTCAGGGAGGGCAGCGAGCTGGGGGTCAAGGCCAAGGAGATCATGACCAGCGGTGGCCTGGTGTCCGACGACATCATCATTGGCCTGGTGAAGGAGCGCATCAGCCAGCCCGACTGTGAGAGCGGTTTCCTGTTCGACGGCTTCCCGCGCACCATCCCCCAGGCCGATGCCATGAAGGAAGCGGGTGTAAAGCTCGATCACGTGTTGGAAATCGCCGTGGAAGACGAGGAAATCGTCAAGCGCCTGGCCGGCCGCCGCGTTCACCAGGGGTCGGGCCGCGTCTATCACGTTGAGTACAATCCTCCCAAAGAAGCCGGCAAGGATGACGTCACCGGCGAGACGCTTATCCAGCGCGATGATGACCGAGAGTCCACCGTGCGTAACCGCCTGGCGGTCTACCACGAGCAGACCGCCCCTCTGGTCGACTACTACCAGGCCTGGGCCGAGCAGGATCCTGAGGCCGCCCCGACCTACCATCGAGTTGAAGGCGTCGGCAGCGTCGATGACATCAAGGCCCAGGTGCTCAAAGCGCTAGAGGGCTGACTCCAGGCGGGACCGGGATAAGCGCTCCGCGGGGTGCCGGGGACAGGCCGAAGAGGAGGTCCTACGCCAGGGGTGAGGAGCACTGCTCCGAACGGGCTGGCCAGGGATGGCCAGCACCGGACCTGCAAGCGTAGCGGGACGCGAGAGCGTAGCAGGGCGTCGGTAGCGTACAGGGATGTATTTACAGCGCCTCCGGAAGGCCGGACCCGCTCGCAGGCTTGTCGCTGGATCAGCCCCGTTTACTCTAGCCATCAGATGGCCCGCCTTAGCGGGCCATCGTCGTTTGTGGCCCTGCCACGTATAATGGCTACTCTGTTTCTCCTGCGATGGTTGTCCCATGTCGATCCTGCTGGCCCTGGATGCCTCTTCGAGCGCCTGCTCCGCCGCCCTGCTGCGGCGCCGAGCGGGCGCCGACGATGAACTGCTCACCCGCTTCGAGATGGCGCCGCGGGCCCACACCCGGCGGCTGCTGCCCATGGT
>JAIVHL010000189.1 GCA_020201075.1 Halomonas sp.
TACGGCGAAGAGGACTGGGACACCCAGGGCAAGGTCGGCGACGAGGAAGCCGCCCATGCTCCCGAGCCGGCCGGCCGGCTGGCGCTGGCCAGCGGAGGGGCATCATGAGCCGCCAGACGCTGGCCCAACAGGGCGAGTGGCGGCGCCGGCCGATCATTCAGGACCCGAGGCTGCGCTGGGGACTGGTGCTGGCCGCCCTGGTCTATCTGCTGCTGGCGCTCTCCACCATCGACGTCAACTGGGCCAGGGTGACCGAGGGTGCCAGCCGTGGGCTCAATTTCCTGGCCGCCTTCACTCAGCCCGACTTCGTCAGCCGCCGCGGCGATATCATCGACGGCATCCTCGAGAGCCTGACCATGACGCTTACCTCCACGGTGATCGGCGTGGCCCTGGCGATTCCGGTGGGTCTCGGGGCCGCGCGCAACATCTCCCCCTGGCCTGTCTATTACCTGTGCCGCGGCATCATCACGGTATCGCGCACCTTCCAGGAGATCATCATCGCCATTCTCTTCGTGGTGATGTTCGGCTTCGGTCCCCTGGCCGGCATGATCACGCTGGCCTTCGCCACCATCGGCTTCATGGCCAAGCTGCTGGCCGAGGACATCGAGGACCTGGACTGGCGCCAGGTGGAGTCCATCCGCGCTACCGGGGCGAGCTGGTGGCAGACCATGAATCATGCCGTGCAGCCCCAGGTCATGCCCCGGCTCATCGGTCTCTCTGTCTACCGCCTGGACATCAACTTCCGTGAATCGGCGGTGATCGGCATCGTCGGGGCCGGCGGCATCGGCGCCACCCTCAACACCTCGATCAGCCGCTACGAGTACGACACCTCGGCGGCCATCCTGCTGACTATCATCGCCATCGTGCTGCTGTGTGAGTACAGCTCCAGCCACGTGCGGCGCTGGACCCAGTAAACCTCGGAGATCCTGACCATGCCCGTTTCGACGACGACGCAGGGCACGCCGATCTGGCGCCTGCGCACGCCCCGCGCCCAGTGGCTGGGCTATCTCGCCTGGCTGGCCGGCACCTGCCTCTTCCTGCTGTGCTGGAAACTGATCTCCGACAACACCATGTGGGTGTTCGTCGAGGACGCCGGCCGCCAGGGCGGCGACCTGATCAGCCGCATGATGCCGCCGGAGTGGTCCTACGCTCACATGCTGTGGAAACCGATGTGGGACACCATCAATATCGCCACGCTGGGGACCGTGCTCGGCATCGCCATGGCCTTTCCAGTGGCCTTCCTGGCGGCGCGCAACACCACGCCGCACCCGCTGGTGCGCAGTGTCGCCCTGGTGATTATCGTCGCCTCGCGCTCCATCAACTCGCTTATCTGGGCGATGCTGCTGGTGACCATCCTGGGGCCGGGCGTGCTGGCCGGCATCATCGCCATCTCCCTGCGCTCTATCGGCTTTGTCGGCAAACTGCTGTACGAGGCCATCGAGGAGATCCACCCCACCCCGGTGGAAGCGATCAGCGCCACCGGTGCCAGCCGCCTGCAGGTGATGAACTACGGGGTATTGCCCCAGGTAATACCGGCCTTCGCCGGCATCAGCATCTATCGCTGGGACATCAATATCCGCGAATCTACGGTGCTGGGGCTGGTGGGCGCCGGCGGCATCGGGCTGCAGCTCAATGCCTCCATCAACAGCCTGGCCTGGAATCAGGTCAGCGTGATCTTCCTGATGATCTTCGTCACCGTGCTGGCTTCGGAATGGATATCGGCCCGGGTGCGCCACGCCGTTACTTGAGCCCCCTGTCCCAGAGAGGAACACGACCATGCGCTTTCCCGATGCCGAGGTGACCACCCTCGACCTGATGCGCCACGGCGAGCCGGTAGGCGGCCGGATGCTGCGTGGCACCACCAACCACCCGCTCAGCGAGAAAGGCTGGCAGCAAATGCAGCGCGCCGTCGACGAGATGATCGTGAAAGGCAGTGCCCCATGGGACGCGGTGATCACCTCGCCGCTCTCCCGCTGTCGAGAGTTCGCTCTATGGCTAGGCGAGGAATACGACCTGCCGGTGATTACCGAGCCGTCGCTGGCCGAGATGGCCCTGGGACACTGGGAGGGCAAGACCCACGCCGAGGTGCGCGAGTCAGATGGCGACGAGGACCGCCAGGCATTGCTGTGGACCGACCCCAGCCGTCACTCACCGCCCGGGGGTGAGACGCCAGAAGCCTTCGATGCCCGAGTCGGTGCAGCCTGGCAGGAACTGTTGGAGGACCCGCCCGGCCGACACCTCCTGGTGGTCTGCCATCTCTTCGTCACCAACGCCGTGCTTCGCCAGGTGCTCGAGCAGCCGCTCTCCCGCCTGCTGGCCTTCGATCTACCCTACGCGGCCACTTGCCGTATTCGCCACGAGCGCCACGCTCGCGGCGAGAACAGCCTGGTGGAGTGGATCGGACGCTGAGGCCGCTCAGGCGGTGCGCGGTGCGGCGTCGCTACGCACGCAGTTCAGCAGACAGAAGACGGCCAGGGCCCCGGTCACCATGGGCAGCAGGAAGCCTACCGAATAGCTGCCGGTCAGCCACACGATCAGGCTGAACAGCGCCGGCCCCACCAGCACGCCCATATAGGTGAGCACCAGCACGGCAGCGGTGGCCTCGCCCACCTCACCGGGTTCGCAGCGCCGCGCCACCTCGCCCAGGTAGACTCCGTTCCAGGCCACCGCCGTGGCGCCGGCCATGACCATCAGGGTAATGGTCGCCCAGGTCGGCACCACGGTGCCCAGCACGGCCAGTAGGAAGAAGATCACGGCGATAACGCCAGCCAGGCCGAACAGCACCGGCAGGCTGCCCCCCAGGCGGTCGGCCAGCGCGCCCCAACCCAGGCGTCCGGTCACCCCGGCCACGTGAACCAGCGACACCACCGCTCCCGCCACGACCAGGCTCAGCAATAATTCCTCGACCATGTAGGCCACCGCGAAACTCAGTAGCGAAAGCTGAGCGGCGGAAAGGCAGAAGCCGGTGGCTCCCAGCCAGCGCATGGCGCGGTAGCGGCGCAGGACGCCCAGGCTGCCGGCGCGCTGCATGCGCACGCTGGCATCCCGACTGGCATCCCACCGGGCGCGCCGTGGCTGGAGCAGCAGCAGCGTGGCCAGGCAAGCCAACCCCACCGCCAGGAAGGCCGCCTCCCAGTTCCACACCGCGGCCAGCGGCGGTGCAAGGAGACCGGCCAGCACGCCGCCCAGGGGCACCCCGGTCTGCTTGATGGAATACACGAGATTGCGCCGTTCGGGAGGCGTGAAGCGAGAAAGCAGCTCCGCCGCCGCGGGGCTGGTGATGCCGTAGGCGAGACCCAGCATCAGAGTGGTGGCCAGCAGCGCCAGCGGGGTGCCGATCAGCGCCAGCGCACAGCCCCCCATCACCAGTGCCATGGCCAGCTGGCTGGACCGGCAGCCGCCCAGGCGCCGGGCGAGCACCGCCGACTGCAGCGAGGTGAGCATCGCCACCCCATAGAGCAGGCTGACCTGCAGCCCGACCCAGCCGGTCGGCACGCCGAAGGCCGCTGCGACCTGGGGCGCCAGGGTGGGCACCAGCAGCATGCCGCCGCTGCACAGCACCTGCACCCAGGTGGTAGCCACCAGGACTTTCCAGCCGTCTGCATAGGGTGGCGATGACGAAGCGGCGGGGGGCGATGCCGACATGTCGGGCTCCGGTGACGACCAAACCGTTAGCCTACACACAAAGTTTCCCTCGACGCCAACGCCATTGACGAAGACAGCATTCGCCGTCGGTTCAGGCTACCAGGGCAGCGCCTCGCCGTTGCTGTGCCAGAAACCTCCGGTGGTTTCGAGGGTCAGCGCCTCGATGCGTTCGGCGATCCCCGCAGCGGCCTCCTCCGGGGTGATCCGGCCTCCGAAGTTGACCATGCGTGTCTGCACATAGCCGGGATGGAGCTGGGCCACGGCGATGCCGCGGGGCTTGAGGTCCATGGCCAGGGACTTGCCGAAGGCGTTGAGCGCCGCCTTGGAGGCGCGATAGCCGTAGCGCCCGCCGGAATCGTTATCGGCAATGGAGCCCATGCGGCTGGTGATGTTGGCCACCTTGCTGCCTTCGCCCAGGCAGCCGAGCAGCGCCTCGGTCACACGCAGCGGCGCGTAGGCATTGATCTCCATCTGCTCACGAATGCTATCGAAGTCGAGCTCGCCCAGGCGCTCGTCCTTGAGCAGGCCAGCGTTGTTGATCAGCAGCTCGAGGCGCTGGCCCCCCAGTTCGACGGCCAGTCGGGCGACATCCTCGTCGCCGGTCACGTCGATACCCTCGATGACTCTGCCGGCCACCTGCCGGAGCTCGGCGGTATCGTCGCCATTGCCGCGACAGACGCCGATCACCTTCCAACCGGCGTGGCTATAGTGGTTTGCCAGGGCGAGGCCGACGCCGCGGTTGGCGCCGGTAATCAGTACGCTGGAAGTCATGCTACCTCCTCATTGGTAAGGGACAGCAGGACAGTGGCGCACCCAGGCGCCGACATCAAGTCGGAGCCGTTGCAAGAAAGAGGACCTTTTCGGTACTATTTGGGCTGCAGATTGTCCCTCACCGATACGCAGCAAGCGTCCGCCGACTGCGGCGCTCGAGGCCTGGCTACCATGCAGAACGCCGATCCAGAGATCAGCCACCACCAGAGGAATCGTGACACCCGACGCGTCACCGTGCTTGCCATCTGGGTCGACGGCATCGTCGGCCTGGTCAAGGTAATTACCGGCGTCATGGTGGGCTCGGCGGCGCTGATCGCCGACGGCATCCACTCCTTCTCGGACCTGATCACCGATGGCTTCGTGCTCGCTGCCACCCACTATGGCAGCCAGAGCCCGGACCACGACCATCCCTATGGCCACGGTCGCATCGAGACCCTGGCCACGCTTTTTCTGGGCAGCGTGCTGATCTTCGTGGCGGGCGCCATCGCCTGGTCGAGTGTGGAGCGGCTGCTCTCCTCCGCCGAGATTCCGCCTCCGGGCATCTGGGCCATGCTGATTGCCTTGACCACCCTGCTCGCCAAGGAGGCATTGTTCCAGGTCACCATGCGCGTGGCGCGCCGACTGCGCTCCAAGCTGCTGGAGGCCAACGCCTGGCACTCTCGCTCCGACGTGCTCTCCACCGGGGTAGTGCTGGTAGGCCTGGTGGGCACCCAGTTCGGCCACGGCTGGCTGGACACGCTGGCAGCCGTGATCGTGGGGTTGCTGGTCGGCAAGGTGGGCTGGGACCTGCTGTGGGAGTCAGGCCGGGAGCTGGTGGATACCGCCCTCCCGGTGACCCAGCAGGAGGCGATGCGCGATGTGGCACTGAGCGTACCGGGGGTAGAGGGTATCCACGACCTGCGTACTCGTCAGTCGGCCGGACGCACCATGCTCGACCTCCACGTGGTAGTGTCGCCGCGCATCAGCGTCTCCGAAGGCCACGAGATCGGCAACGAGGTGAGCCGCCGAATGCGCCTTGCCCATCCGGAGCTGACCGACCTGACCTTCCACATCGATCCCGAGGATGACGCCGGCGAAGGCGATCCGAGCCGCCTGCCCGGCTTGCCGCTGCGCCCCGAGGTAGAGACGGCACTGACGCAGCGCTGGTCCCCTCTGCCCGAATGGCCTGAGCTTCGCGACCTGGAGCTTCACTACCTGGAG
>JAIVHL010000190.1 GCA_020201075.1 Halomonas sp.
GGCGCGAAGTGCGCAGCATCATGGCATCTAGTCGGCGGTCGACCACATGGTTGAAAGCCGCTGCCCCACCGGCCGCTAGCCCGATCCCCGCCAGCCCGAAAAACACAACGGCAAGCGATGGCAGCATGGGACGCGCCAGTGCCATGCCCACCAGGGCACATACCAGCATCACCACCACCACCCGCGGCTTGCAAAGCGTCAGTAGATCCCGCCAGCCCCAGCGGACCGACTCCAGCGGCACAGACGTCGCCGCCGGAACTTGCGTCATCATGGCCTCAGACATGGACCCACTCCTTCTTGGTCGATTGTTGTAATACTGACGTCGCTTCAGATTCCCGCCACGCCCAGACCGCCATGGCCAGGGCGATGACCAGCGCCACCGCCCCCGCCGTATGCAGCAGGGCCAGCCAAAGCGGCAGCCAAAGCAGCACATTGGCGATGCCCAGCCCCACCTGCAAGACAAACAGGCCCGTCAGGGCGCCCAGCCAGGGACGCAGCCGAGCCTCATGCCAGTGACGCATAGCCAGGACCAGCAGCGCCAGCCCCAGCGCCAGGGCCCCCAGACGATGCCCCATCTGGATCGCCGTGCGCGCCTCGGCATGCAGCTGGCCATGGAGATAGTTGGGCCCCACGCTCTGGGTCAGATGAAACCCCTCGCTCCAATCAAGGTCCGGCCACCACTGGCCGTTGCAGGTCGGAAAGCCCTGGCAGGCGATGCCGGCATAGTTGCTGGAGACCCAACCGCCCAGGGCAATCTGTGCTGCCAGCAATAGCATGACCAACCCCCATAGCATCGTCAGTGGGCGACGTGGAGGCGCCACCCCACCGAACGTCAGCCGGCCACTGGCAAAGCGACGCAGCCTCAGATGCAGCCACAGGAACAGCAGCATTACCGACAGTCCGCCAAGCAGATGAAGGGTCACCACCTGAGGCCACAGCTTGAGGGTCACGGTGAAAGCCCCGAAGGCACCCTGCAGCAGGATCACTGCAAGCAGCGCGAGGCTCACCCCCCAGGGATAGTCGGGACGACGCCTCAGCCGCGACCCAAGCACAACCAGGGCGATCACCAGCAGTCCCAGAGCCGACGCGACGTAGCGGTGCACCATCTCGACCCAGGCCTGGAAAGTCTCCAGCGGGGCCTCCGGCGTATGGACCATGGCACGAGACGCATCCGGCACTACCAGTCGCCCGTAGCAACCCGGCCAGTCCGGACAGCCCAGGCCTGCATCCACAAGCCGCGTGAACACCCCTACCAGAATCACTGCCACGGTGAAGACCACTCCCACCAGGCTGAGGGTCATAAGCCACCGCAGGCGGCGCCGAGACTCCATGTTGGTCATTGCCGTCATCCCTGTCGCCTCTACCTTCCTGCCAAGCTGGGATCTTCCCGACGCAACACCTCGGGATTCATGCGCAGCAGACGATTCACATCATCGAGCACATCCCGAGGCGATGCATCGGGCGCATAGGCGAGTACCGGAACCCCTCGCGGGTCGAGCACCCAGAGATGGTCGGCGGCGTGCCACGCCGGTTGCTTGGCCCATTGCGCTACTCTCTCGCCCGGCAATGCCTGCGCCTCTCCCCCCACGCGCAGGCGACCGACGCGGGGAGCCTCGCGACCCAGGGCCCGATGCAGGCGCCACCACTGGTCGGCCAGGGTCTCGCAGCGGGCGCTGCAGTCAAAAGCCAGCACCCAGACACCGGCCAACGCCTGAGCGTGCTCGCTATCCATGGGCCACGCCGCGAGCGCCGGAATATCAGGCGCCAGGTCACCGTGGGCGGTGCGCTGCTCAGGAATGCCGATCTGCCAGGTCAGCATGACCCAGGCCACCAGCAGCGGCAGCGCAAAGAGCGAAATCAGCGCCAACACCTTGAGGCGGGATGCGCGTGCTCGGGCGGTTTGGCTCATCACAAGCTCTCCTGCTTGTTGCTACGAAACGATTTTGCAACGGTCGACCGATCGCGCCCCAGGCGTCGGCCACCGATCACCATCACCACCAGGGCAGCCAAAGCCAGCCCCCACCATTGCACCGCATAGCCCAGGTGCCGGCTCGGCGGCATGACGTTGGGCGTCCACCAGGGTGCCAGGCGCCCCGGGCCCTGTTCGAGATGCAGCCAGCCATCATGGGCGAAGGGTATCTCCCAGGCATCGAGCTGTATCCGCTGAATGCGCTGACCCTCACGGTTGGGGCCGAACAGGGGAGTTCCCTTGCCCGCCACCTGCCAGCGTCCCAACAGCGTCACGCGGCCTTCGGGCGTTCCCACCTCGGGCGTCTCGCGGCTAGCTCCGCTGGCCAGAAAGCCACGCTGCACGAGCCACACACGGCCATCGTCAGTGCGCAGCGGGGTCAGCGGCGCCACACCATGACGGCCATCGAGAACGCGATTGTCGAGAAACAGGGTCTTTTCCGGTAGGTAGTGTCCGCTCAGCGTCAGGTGGCTGCCATCCGGCGGCAGCTGCCGCGGCGCCTCCAAGTGCGGCGCCGCCTCCAACGCCGACAGATAGTCGCGCTTCTCGTCGGCTCGTTCCCACTGCCAAAGTCCAAGCCCCAAGCCAAGCAGCACCAGCGGCATCCACAGCATCCACCACAACCGTTGCCGCCATGGGCCACGACGGGCATGCTGAGCGGAAGAATTATCAAAGGAGTGTTCCATGCTGCTCAAAGTCCTGATCGCGCTGGTATTCCTGGCCATGCTGGCGAGCCTCGCCGCCGGTGCCGGCTTCCTGCTTCGCGATGGCGCCGGCTCGCGCCGGCTGCTGGTGTCACTCAAGGTGCGCGTTGCGCTTGCCGCCACCCTGTTGGGCCTGCTCTTCTACGGCTTCTACGCCGGCGGCCTGGGCGGCTGAGCCGCTGTAGAAGACCCTGGGCGGCTGAGCCGCCCTAGAAGACATAGACGAACAGGAAAAGACCGATCCACACCACATCCACAAAGTGCCAGTACCAGCAGGCCGCTTCGAATCCGAAGTGGCTTTCGCTCGAGAAATGGCCGCGCAGCACTCGCACCAGCATCACCGCCAGGATCGTCGCGCCGATGATCACGTGAGCGCCGTGGAACCCCGTCAGCAGGAAGAAGGTTGCCCCATAGATGCCCGCCTCCAGCGTGATGCCATAGTGGGAATAGGCTTCGTAGTACTCGACGCCCTGGATGACGATAAACGTGACCGCCAGCAGCAGAGTGGCAAAAAGCCAGTTACGAGTGGTCTCGCGGTGTCCCTCCTTGAGCCCTTCGTGTGCCACCGTCAGGGTGATGCTTGACGCCACTAGGATCAGCGTATTAACCAGCGGCAACTGCCAGGGGCTGAAGGTATCGCGGGGGCCGGCCACGTCTCCCGGCGGCTCCAGCAAGGGCCAACTGGCAGTAAACTCAGGCCACAGCAGCGCCGCGACGCCCTTGGCTCCCTCGCCGTCGAGCCATGGCAGGGCAAAGGTACGGATGTAGAAAAGCGCCCCGAAGAAGGCGGCGAAGAACATCACCTCGGAAAAGATGAACCAGCCCATGCCCTGGCGGAAGGAGCGGTCCATCTGGGCATCATAGAGCCCCTGATGAGACTCCTTGATCACGTCGCGAAACCACAGGCCCATCACCGCCAGCACGCCAAGAAGACCGAGCGCCATGAGCGAGGTCCCGCGTTCGTGAACCAGCACCTGGCCGGTGCCGATCATCATCAGGCCCAGCGACAGCGAGCCGAGAATTGGCCACTTGCTGGTTGCCGGAACGTAATAGCTGCCACCGCTCATGCCTCATCTCCTTTGCTGTCGGTCGTCCGAGCCTGAAGCGGCGCCTCGTCTCGGGTGACCGGATACAGGGTATAAACCAGAGTTACGGTATTGATATCGGGCGGCAGATCACGGGTCAGTTGAAACACCAGCGGAAGCTCCAGGCGTTCGCCGGCCATCAGATGCTGCTCCTCAAAGCAGAAGCAGGTCATCTTCCGCAGGTGTGGGGCGGCATTGGAGGGCGACACGCTGGGTACCGCCCGCCCCCAGGTACCCTCGCTGCTGGCGTTCTGGAAGGTGAAGCCTACCTCAGTGCTCTGGCCTGGATGCACCCGTACCTGACGGGTCTCAACCTCGAGGTTCCAAGGCAGACCTGACCCGTTGCGGGTGATGAACTGCACCGTCACATAGCGCGACTCGTCGACTTCCTGATGAATGAGTGCCTGGGCCGTGCCGTTGGTCTTGCCATTGATGCCCGTGACCTCGCAGAACACGTCGTAGAGCGGCACCAGGGCGAAGGCGAAGGCGAACATGCCCACCAGCGTGGCGACGGAGCGCACTACCGTGCGGCGTACGCCGGGATTGACCTGTACTGAGCGGCGTTCGGACTCATTCATGCATCACCTCCTATGGCGCTGGGCCGCGTTCCGCTCAGTGCTCTTGGCGCTGGAACGTTGGCGGTGTCTCGAAGGTATGCAGCGGGGCCGGGCTTGGTACGCTCCACTCGAGATCCTCGGCCCCTTCCCAGGCCTTCGCCGGTGCCTTCTCACCGCCGCGAACACAGATAATCACAACCGCCACGAAGACCAGCTGAGAGGCCCCGAACATGAAGGCCCCCAGGCTCGACACTAGGTTGAAATCGGCAAACTGCAGGGCGTAGTCGGGAATGCGTCTCGGCATTCCGGCCAGACCCGCGAAGTGCATGGGGAAGAAGGTCAGGTTGACGCCAACCACCGACAGCCAGAAGTGCCACTGGGCCAGCTTGACGTTGGGATAGTGACCGGTCCACTTGGGCAGCCAGTAATAGACCCCGGCCATGATCGCGAATATCGCCCCCGGCACCAGCACGTAGTGGAAGTGCGCCACCACGAAGTAGGTGTCGTGGTACTGGAAATCCGCCGGGGCAATAGCCAGCATCAGACCGGAAAAGCCGCCGATGGTGAACAGCACCACGAAGGCCAGCGCGAACAGCATCGGCGGCTCGAAGGTGATGGAGCCGCGGAACAGGGTGGTAATCCAGTTGAACACCTTCACCCCGGTAGGCACCGCAATGATCATGGTGGTGTACATGAAGAACAGCTCGGCGGCCAACGGCAGCCCCACCACGAACATATGGTGCGCCCACACCATGAAGGAGAGGATAGCAATCGACGCGGTGGCGTAGACCATGGAGGCGTAGCCGAACAGTGGCTTGCGGGCGAAGGTCGGGATGATCGCCGAGACAATACCGAAAGCCGGCAGGATCATGATGTACACCTCGGGGTGCCCGAAGAACCAGAACAGGTGCTGGAACAGCACCGGGTCGCCTCCACCGGCCGCATTGAAGAAGTGGGTCCCGAAGTTGATATCCATCAGCATCATGGTAATCACCCCCGCCAGCACCGGCATGACGGCGATAAGCAGAAAGGCGGTAATCAGCCAGGTCCACACGAACAGCGGCATGTCCATCAGACGCATCCCCGGGGCGCGCATATTGATGATGGTGGCAACGATGTTGATGGCGCCCAGTATCGAACTGATACCGGCGATATGCAGCGAGAGAATGAAGAAGGTGGTGGACGGCGGCGCATAGGTAGTGGAGAGCGGCGCGTAGAAGGTCCAGCCAAAGTTGGGCCCGCCTCCTGGCATAAGCAGCGTG
>JAIVHL010000060.1:0-7950 GCA_020201075.1 Halomonas sp.
CCCGGGACATGGCCCCCGCCGCGCGGCTGGCCCTGGGCGCGCTTTTCGAGGGGATTCCCGACGACTGGCGCCAGCGCTGCGAGGCCCTGGAGATCTACAGCGTCCACGCCGACTGGAAACGCCTCAGTCGTCGCGGTGCCCTGGCGGTCAGTGAGGCGGGCTACCCGCTGCTTTGCTACACCGCCAACGATCCGTCAGCCTTCACCCATCTGTGGGGCTGGGGCGTGTCCAGCGTGATCAGCGACGATCCTACCTGCTTTGAGGGCCATCTTCCTCACGACGCCTGAGTCCTCGACGCGCGTCAATGCAGACGGGCCGTCCCTTGGGGCGGCCCGTCTGCTGGTGGCTGGCATGGCGGCTGGCATCACATCGCTGTCTCAGCGGGTGCCCTGGGTGGCCTCGTCGCGGCCGTCATCCTGCTCGACGACCATGTCGTCTTCGACGTGGATCGGCTCCTCCTCCTCGGCGTCGCGTGCGCTGCGCGCGCGGTGCTCGATCAGAAAGTAGAGGATCAGGCCGATGCCCAGGCCCCAGGCAGCCCCGTGAGTCGCCAGGACCACGCCCATAATGCCTGCTACGCCCATGGCGGTAGCGTTCTTGATCTGCTCCACGGCCACGGCGATGCACAGATAGCCGGTGATCAGCAGCGTGATGGAGAGCGCAATGGGCAGCACCGGACGGAAGGCGGTGACCAGCGGCAGCATGAACAGCGCAAAGAAGCCGACGATCCAGAACACCGCGGTGCCGGAGTAGATACTCTCCATGGCCTTGCGGCCATAGCGGTAGCGCTCGGTGACCGTGGCCATGGCGCCGGTAAACAGCGGGCCGGCAAGGCCTGGATAGGGTGCCAGCAGGGAGTGCATCAGGTTGCGCAGCCCGGTGATCAGGTGCACGCGGTCGACGTCGACCTCGATCTTCTCGTCGGGACGCAGGTGGTCGACGCGCTTGATCAGGGTCTGGCCGACGATGATGTCACCGAAGGCAATGATGTAGGCGATGATGGCGGTGGGAATCGCGGCGATCATCAGCTCGGGAGCGGGCGCGCCGATCGAGAAAGGCAGATAGGCCCAGAGGCCGCCGAAGTCCGGGATGGCGATGCCCCACTCCACCGTGGGTAGCGGGTACTCGCCCACGCCCCAGCCGATGGCCATGGTGATCAGCATCCCCGGCACCATGCCATAGGCCACGATGTTGCGCGCCCAGCGATATTTCTCGGCCAGATCGCGGAAGGAGAGCGAGAACAACACATAGAGGGTGATCAGGCCGCCGATACCCAGCGAGATCGGAGTATTGTAAAGCCGGCCACCCACGCTGATTTCGCCGCTGATGGCGGCGATGCCGGCGCCCAACAGAATCCCTGCCTTGATGGAGTCGGGGACGTTATCAACCAGCTTGGTACCCAGGCGCGTGACGGCCATGAAAAGAAAGATGGCGGAGACCATCAGCTGCAGGGCGATCATCGCCTTGAGGGCATCAGGGCCGGGTTCATACTGGCCAATGAACAGCAGCACCACGGGGATGGCCGGGGTGATCCAGCCGGCGATGAAGGGAATCCCCAGTAGCGGCGGCAGAATAAAGCCGATGCCGCACACCACCACGAAGGCCAGCGCCACTTCGTAGGGAATGCCGAGATACTGCTCCAGGAGCGGAATCATGCCCAGGGAGATGACGAACATCACAAGGGCCTGGATGGTCTCCGGGATGGCCCAGGGGAAGTGGATGAAGGGAAGGCGGACCTTGAAGGGCCCCACCGGCCAGAAGGGTTGTTCCTGACCATACTGTCGTTTGAGTAGCACGTCGTTAACCTCAGCGGTTCTGGTTGTTCATGGGCATTCCTCGTTGGCTGTTGTTGTTCTTGGCTGAGAGGTTTGTACTTGGGGCGACTCGAAGGGAACATTCGACCTTGTAACGAGGCGCTCCGTCTAGGGGCTGCGCCGAGTGTCGACAATTGCGCAGCGAGCATGCCAAAAGTCACGAAAAAACGGGCTATTGACGCTAAAAAACCGTCATATGCTGATATCGTTGTCGACACGCCAAGGGGCTTATCGCCACCTTACGTAAACGTAAACTTTGGTCCAATGGGCTCAGGCGCCGTGACAGGACAAGGGGTGGATCGTGGAAAAAACGAGGAGGCGACGCATGTGGCCATGGATCGTGACGGCGGTGCTGGTGGCGTGGATCGCCATGGGCTTGTGGCAGCGCAACAAGCCGCTCGCGGAGGGTCTTGGACAGGCCTGGCCGGAGCGTCCGGTCGGGGAGGTCGGGTTCCTGGCCGACGAATCCTGGTTCGATGCGCAGGGAAAGCGGCATCTCGACCAGGCCATCTTCGACGAAATGCTGGCGCTGATCGGCGATGCCCGGCGCCTGGTGGTGCTGGACATGTTCCTGTTCAACGACTTTACCGGCGGCAGCGAGGCGGGCGAGTTCCGGCCCCTCACGGCGGAACTCACCGACGCCCTGATCGAACAGAAACGACGCCATCCCGGGCTTGAGGCGGTGGTGATCAGCGATCCGCTCAATACCCTCTACGGCGGGGTCGAGCTCGACCATCTCGAGGCCCTGCGCCGCGCCGGCATTACCGTGGTGCTGACAGATCTTGATCGGTTGCGCGCGTCCAACCCGCTGTGGTCGGGGCTGTGGCACCTGGGGCCGCGCTGGCTGGGCAACAGCCCCCGGGCCGGCTGGCTGCCCAATGCCCTGGGGCCCGGGCGGGTGACCCTGCGCAGCTACCTGGCGCTGCTCAACTTCAATGCCAACCATCGCAAGACCCTGGTGGTGGATCGGGGCGAGGGTTGGGCAGGGCTTGTTACCTCGGCCAACCCCCATGATGCGAGTAGCCTCCACGGCAACGTCGCCTTGCGCTTCGAGGGTGCCGCAGCCCTGGACCTGCTGGCCTCCGAGCGCACGATCGCCGCCTGGTCAGGCGTCGGCCTGCCGGGCCCGCGGCCATTGCCGGCTTTGTCGAACGACGAGGGCGCGCGGCTGCAGCTGCTCACCGAGGGGGCGATCCGCGACGCCCTGCTGGCGGCCATCGAGGCCAGCGGTGAGGGCGACCGGCTCGATCTGGCGGTCTTCTACCTCTCCCACCGCGGTGTGATCGAAGCGCTCAAGCAGGCCAGACAAAGAGGGGCCGTGGTGCGCGCGCTGCTGGACCTCAACCGCGATGCCTTTGGCCTTGAGAAGGGTGGCATTCCCAATCGGCCGGTGGGCCGCGAACTCGTCGAGTCCGGCATCGCGGTGCGCTGGTGCGCCACCCGAGGCGAGCAGTGCCACACCAAGCTGTTGCTGCGTCGGCCCGCGGATGGGGGTGACGCGGAGATGATTCTCGGGTCGGCCAACTTCACCCGGCGCAACCTCGATAACCTCAACCTGGAGACCAGCATCCGGCTGCTGGGCAGGGCCGATTCTTCGGCCCTTAGCCAGGCCGGGGCCTTTTTCGAGCGGCGCTGGCACAGCTCACCAGAACGCTACACCAGCATGCCTTTCGCGGCCCACGACGACACAACGACCTGGCAGCGGCTGCGCTATCGGATGATGGAAGCCAGTGGGCTCTCTACTTTCTGACGAGTTCTGGCGCTTAACCTTCCAGGCGCTTATCGCTTGACAGTCGCCGGGCGGCCGGCCAGCTTGGAAAGCCAATTCGAGGGTGAGGCCGGACATGGACAAACTGCTGCTGGCCGTGAAGCTGATGATCACGGCGCTGGTGCTGATTCTTATCGTGCAGAACATCGCCATGGTGGAGGTTCGCTTCCTGATCTGGAGCCTGTCGTTGCCCCTGGCGCTGCTGCTGGTGGTGATCTACCTGCTGGGGATGGTCAGCGGCAAGGGCCTGATAGGCCTGATTAGCAGGCTGCGCCGAGGCGATGCTAAAACCACCAGGCACTGAGCGTGTCGACATCGTCATTTCAGGCGGGTAACCGCCTGTCGGCGAGGGTCGATGTACCACGGTAGCCCCTGGCGGGCATTGTGCTCCAGTTCGGCTATCACCTGGGCGCCCAGCAGCAGGATGATGGCGCCCACCTCCAGGCTCAGCAGTACCACGATCAGGGTGGCCAACGACCCGTAGACGGCATTGACGAAGGAGAGATTGGCAAAGTAGTAGACCAGTATCAGCCGCACCCCCTCCCACAGCAGAGCGGCCACCAGGCCGCCGATGACCGCCCGGCGCAGCGCTACTCGCACCACTGGCAGAACCTTGTAGATGGCGCTGAACAACAGGAAAACGCCGAGGAAGCTGGCCAGATTGAGTACCGGCTCGGAAAGTCCGGCCATCGGCAGCTCCCGGTCGAACAGCGCCAGCCACAGGTCGTTGAGGGAACTGGCCAGGGTCACCAGCAGGGTCAGTGCCATCAGTCCCGCTCCCAGCACCACCATGAAGGCATAGGGCAACAGCACCGAGACCCAGGCGCTGCGCCTCGGCTGGTGGATGTCCGGGGCGTGGAAGATCAGCGCCAGGGCGTCTTCCAGCATGCGGAAGGCGAAGGAGCTGAACAGCAGCAGAACCGGAAAGCCGAGGATGCCGATGACCTCGCGGGTGTCGAGCAGGGCGCGCACTGCCTCCAGCAGCACCTCGGCGTGGGCAGGAGCCAGGTGCTGTGCCTGAACGCTCAGCACCCCGAGCAAGTGTGTTTCATCCACGACTCGGGCCAGCAGGACCACCAGCAGGGCAAACAGAGGCACGATGGAGAGCAGGATGTTGTAGCCCACGCCGCCTGCCAGCAGAATGCCGCGGTTACGCAGAAACGCTGTAATGAACGGCGAGGTGGCGCTTGGTGTGCGGTGGGAATGAAGGGGGCATCGGCCTGACCGTCCATGGGCGTTCTTGCATCATACGCTTGCCGCGACGCCTTGCGTCAACGCGTCGAGCCTTACCTCCAGAGAGCGTCAGCGGGGACGATCCAGCTGCCTGTAAATAACGCGGGTTCGGTCATTCGATAGTGTTATATTCAGCGAATGCCGGTGAGCCGAAAGCGGGCGTCTTTGCTCTCTCCCATGCTGCGCCGGCCAGGAGATCAACGTGCGAAACATCATTTATATCATCGGCCTTATCGTCGTGGTGCTGTTCATCCTGTCTGTACTCGGATTGCGCTGATACCCCCCTTATCACCGTGTCGATCCTGAAGGCTGAACCCGCCTCACCGATGCCACTCACTCATTACCCTTCCAGCATGCCCTCGATGAGGGCGTGCAGTTCTTGCTGGAATTGCCCGCCGGGTGAAGGTGGGTGGGGATCTGCCGTGATGGCGATGGAAAGTACCCGACCGGGGATCACGAAGAGCGCCTGCTCACCGGAGCCACGGCCATAATAAGTGGTCGTCTCGGCGAGTTCGGTGACAAACCAGCCATATCTATAGCCGTCATCTGTCCAGGGTGAACTCCCGCCGAGTTCTACCGTTCATCTTTTATTGCCAGCTATTGCCAGCGAGAAACCATGGCCAAGTTTGAATTGATCGGCACCGCAAGCATTCCCGGCAAGGGCAGCGAGCTGCGGCTGCTTCAGCGCAACGATGAGTTTTCCATCCGCATCGCCGGAACCGCCGGTGAGCTGATGAATACTCGTCTGCACGGCTCCGAGGATGCCTTGGCCGAACTGGCCTGCCAGCGGGTCGCCGACCGTGCCGGTGCCCGGGTGCTGGTCGGCGGTCTGGGCATGGGCTTTACCCTGGCCGCGGCACTGGCCGCCCTGGGCGAGGATGCTGAAGTAGTGGTGGCCGAACTGGTGCCCGGGGTCGTGGAGTGGAACCAGGGCCCGCTCGGCGCCGCCGCCGGCTATCCGCTGAACGACCCGCGCACTCGGGTGAGCGTCGGTGATGTGGGTGAGCTGCTGCGCCGCGAACCGGGTGGTTTCGACGCCATCATGCTCGACGTGGACAATGGCCCAGAGGGACTGACGCGGCGCGAGAACGACTGGCTCTACTCCCCCGACGGGCTGGCCGCCGCGCAGCAGGCGCTGCGGCCGGACGGTGTGCTGGCGGTGTGGTCGGCGGGCCAGGACCCAGCCTTCACCGAGCGCCTGCGGCGCATCGGCTTGCTGGTCGAAACGGTCACGGTGCGCGCTCATCGTCCCGGCAAGGGCGCCAGGCACTGTATCTGGCTGGCCTACTGAGATGGTCCTAATTAGACGATCCTACTGAGATGGTTATGGAAGAGGGACGAGGCATGAGCGATAAGAATGCCGGAGAGAGGCTCTCTAAGCGGCTGGCCAGAGAGCTGCCCTGTTCGCGCCGCGAGGCCGAGCTGTATATCTCCGGTGGCTGGGTGAAGGTCGATGGTCAGATCGTCGAAGAGCCCCAGTTCAAGATCTTGGATCAACACATCGAATTGGCTCCCGGCGCCTCGCCCCGGGAGATTCCGCCGGCCACGCTGCTGTTCAACGCACCCGCCGACACCGGTGCCGGCGAGGCCGAGAGCGAAGACCTGGCCAGACGGGTGATCCGGAAGGCTTCCCACTGGACTGAGGATCCTGCTCGTCAGGCGCCTCTGAAGGCGCACTTCCGCGGCCTGATGACGCTGCTGCCGCTGGCTCCCGGCGAAGAGGGCCTGCTGGTATTCACCCAGGACCGCGGCGTGGCGCGTCGGCTCGATGGGGGACGCGCGCGGCTGGAGGAGGAGTGGCAGGTAGAGGTGATCGGTAGTCTGGAAGAGCACCAGCTGGCGTCGCTTTGCGATGGCTCGGCGGTACCCGGGCGGAAGCTAGCGCCGGGAAAGGTCAGCTGGCAAAGCGAGACACGTCTGCGCTTCGCGCTGAAGGGCATGGTTCCCGGACAGCTTGAGCTGATGTGCCGAGCCGTAGGGCTGACTATCGTGGAGACTCGACGGCTGCGCATCGGCGGGGTATCGCTGGGTCGGGTATGTTGAATTTCAAGTAGCCTGAATGTGAAGTGCTTGGCCGTTCGGCTCCATGTTGATCGGTCCCGATCCCCAGCTTGAAGCAGAGAGGATGCACCCATGTCGGAAACCTCCCAGACGTCACCATTCAAGGATAACCGTGTCAGGGGACTGGCAGGCGTTGCCGCCGTCGCCGTCATTTGGGCCATCGTTGCCCAGACCAACTCCGGCTCTCACCGTGAGGCCCGCGAGGCCCTGGAAGCCGAACTCGCCGCCCTGGAGTCCCGCAATCAGGCGCTGGTCAGTCAGCTCGATGAGCGTGATGAAACCGGCGATGATATCGAGACCCTGGAGGCTCGCCTGGCAGGGCTTCAGGATGAGCGCGAGGCCGCCGAGGCCGCCCTGGCCGAGGAACAGGCCGAGGCCAGAGCCGAGCTGGAGCGCCTGAACGATGCGATCAGCGAGGCTGAGACGCAGCTCGAGGCACTTACCGAGCAGCGCAACGGGCTACAGGAAGAACTCGAGACCCTCGAAGCGCAGCAGGCTGACCTGCAGGCGAGCCTCGCGGCCCTGGGTGAAGAGGTCGAGGCGGTTGAGCAGGCCCGCGACGATGCCGAAGCCGCCCGCCAGGACGCCGAGGCCGCTCGCCAGGAAACGGAAGCCGCTCGTCAGCAGGCCGAGGATGAGCGCCAGCAGGCGGTTGAAGCCCGTGAGCAGGCCGATGCGGCCCGCGATGAGGCCGAGACCGAGCTGGAATCACTGCGCGAGCAGGTCGCGGAAACTGAGTCACAGCTGGCCGGCATCGAAGCCGAGCTTGAAGAGCGTCAGACTTACCTCGAGGCTCTCAATGAAGAGGTCGAGGCGCTGGAGATCTGGCGTGACGAGGTGGCCGAAGAGGTCGCCGCGGCCCGCGAAGAGCGTGACGCCGCTCGCACCGAGGTGCAGGAGGCGCGTGCTGAGCTCGACGACGTGAAGATCGCCATCGGCATCGGCCGCGACGAGGTCGCTACCGTCGAGGCCGAGGCGGAGCGCCGTGAGGAACAGCTCCAGCGCCTTGAGGCCCAGCTGGCCAGCTGGCGCAGTGAACTGGCCGACCTCGAGGCCAGTGTCACCGCCGAGGAG
>JAIVHL010000060.1:7969-15074 GCA_020201075.1 Halomonas sp.
TCCGTGATCGAAGGGGTCAAGCATATCGTCGCCGTGGCATCCGGCAAGGGTGGGGTGGGGAAATCCACCGTGACTGTGAACCTGGCCTTGGCCATGGCCGCCGAAGGCTACCGAGTAGGCATTCTTGATGCCGACATCTATGGCCCGAGCCAGGCCCAGATGCTTGGGGTGGGTGAGGGAGTGCGCCCCCAGGCCGCTGGCGAAAACCGCATGTATCCCCTCGAGGCCCATGGTCTGCAGGCGATGTCCATGGCCTTTATGGTCGACGTGCGTGAGCCAATGGTGTGGCGCGGTCCCATGGTGGCCGGGGCCTTCCAGCAGCTGCTGTCCCAGACTCAGTGGGACGACCTCGACTTCCTGTTCATTGACATGCCGCCGGGCACCGGCGATATCCAGCTGACTCTGGCTCAGAAGGTCCCGGTGGACGGCGCGGTGATCGTCACCACGCCCCAGGACATCGCTCTGCTGGACGCCCGAAAGGGCATCGAGATGTTCCGCAAGGTCAATGTGCCGGTATTCGGCGTGGTGGAGAATATGAGCCTCCACGTCTGTTCAAACTGCGGCCATGGCGAGCCGATCTTCGGCGAGGGCGGCGGCGAGCGCATCGCCAATGAGTACGAGACCCGCCTGCTGGGTCGGCTACCGTTGATGCTTTCCATTCGCGAGCAGGTCGACGGTGGGCGACCCACGGTGGTCGCTGAGCCGGACAGTGAAGTCACCGCCACCTTCCGTGATATGGCGCGCCAAGTGGCCGAACAGGTGCAGGATAAGGGAGCCGAGGGTCCAAGCATTTCCTTCGGCGACTGAGCGAGGTGACGCCCGTGCACGAGGCCGCTATCATGGCCGCCCCGCGCCTGGCGCCAGGCCCAAGACTTAACTTCAGCAGGAAACGTCCCGATGAGCATCAAGTCCGACAAATGGATTCGCCGCATGGCCGCCAAGGAGGGCATGATCGAGCCTTTCGAGGCCGATCAGGTTCGCTATGTGAACGACCGTCGGGTGATCTCCTACGGCACCTCCAGCTATGGCTACGACGTGCGCTGCGCGGACGATTTCAAGGTGTTCACCAATATCCATTCAGCGGTGGTGGACCCCAAGGCCTTCGACGAGAAGAGCTTTGTCGACATCAAAGGCGATGTCTGCGTCATTCCGCCCAATTCCTTTGCCCTGGCGCGCACCGTGGAGTATTTCCGCATCCCACGCAGCGTGCTGACGATCTGCCTGGGCAAATCCACCTATGCGCGTTGCGGCATCATCGTTAACGTGACGCCGCTGGAGCCCGAGTGGGAAGGGCACGTGACCCTGGAGTTTTCCAACACCACCAATCTGCCGGCCAAAATTTACGCCAACGAGGGTGTGGCCCAGATGCTGTTTCTCGAGTCCGATGAGATGTGCGACATCTCTTACAAGGACCGCGGCGGCAAGTACATGGGGCAGCGTGGGGTGACGCTGCCCAGGACCTGATAGCACCCCGTTCCAGACCCTGTGGCCCAGCAATGCTCGGCAGGTGTTGCGTCAGAAAATCACGACCCCCGTCGGAGTCATCCGGCGGGGGTCCTTCGTTCATGCGAGCAATGGTCACGAGAGCACCTGGCAGCGTGCGTTGCTAGTCCTCGTCGAGCTCTTCGTCCAGCTCTTCCGCGGCGTCGGCATGGGACATGCGCAGTCCCTGGGGGGGCAGCGGCATGCCGTCCAGGGTGGCGCTTTCTGGCGTGAACTGCAGGCGTCCCTCCAGGCACCACTTGACGGCGATCGGGTATATCAGATGTTCGCGGGCGTGCACTTTTTCCTTGAGGCTCGTCTCGGTCTCTCCATCGACCACGTTGACCACTGCCTGAATCACCACCGGCCCGCCATCAAGTTCCTCGGTGACGAAGTGCACGCTGCAGCCGTGCTCGGTTACGCCATCGGCCAGCGCCCGGGCGTGGGTGTTGAGTCCCTGATAGGCGGGTAGCAGCGAGGGATGAATGTTGAGCATGCGACCCAGGAAGCGCTGCACGACGCGCGGGGTGAGGATGCGCATAAAACCGGCCAGCACGATCAGGTCCGGCTCGTGGCGCTCGATCACCTTGATCAGGGCGACATCGTAGGCCTCGCGGCTGTCGTACTCCCGGTGCGGCAGCACCACGGCATCGATGCCGGCCTCCTTGGCGCGGATCAGTCCATAGGCGGCAGGTTCGTTGGAGATTACCGCAACGATTTCACCGCCCAGGCGTTCATGCGTCTGCTCGTCGATCAGCGCCTGCAAGTTGCTGCCGCTGCCGGAGATCAGCACCACCACTCGCCGGGCACCTGTTGGCTCCGAGGCGAAGTCGTTGAGGGTGTCGCTGCTAGGGTCAGTGTCGCTCATGCCTTGAGATTCTCCAGTCGCACCTGGGGCGCTTCGTTGTGCCGGGCGACAATCTCGCCGATGTGGTGCACCGTCTCGCCCTGGGCCTGCAGGTGAGCGCGGGCCTGGTCGGCCTTGTCGGCCGGCACCACTACCACCATGCCAACACCGCAGTTGAGCACCCGATGCATCTCCTCCTCGGCCACGTTGCCCTGCTGCTGAAGCCAGTCGAACACCGCCGGCCGCTTCCAGCTGTCCAGGTCGACCCGGGCAGCGAGACCCTCTGGCAGCACGCGGGGTAGATTCTCGGTGAGGCCACCGCCGGTAATATGGGAGAGCGCATGGACCGGCACACCGCTATCTTTGATCAGCGAGAGCAGCGGCTTGACATAGATGCGAGTAGGCGCCATGAGGGCGTCGCTCAGGGAGACGCCGTCGACTTGTGTAGCCAGGTCGGCGCCCGACACCTCGAGGATCTTGCGGATCAGCGAGTAGCCGTTGGAGTGAGGCCCCGAGGAGGCGATGCCCAGCAGCACATCGCCCTCAGCGACGAGCTTGCCATCGAGAATCTCGGACTTCTCGACCACCCCGACGCAGAAGCCGGCTAGATCGTAGTCGCTGCCCTCGTACATGCCGGGCATCTCGGCGGTCTCGCCGCCGACCAGGGCGCAGCCGGCCAGCTCGCAGCCCTTGCCGATGCCCGTCACCACGTCGGCGGCGATGTCCACGTCGAGTCTGCCCGTGGCATAGTAGTCGAGAAAAAACAGTGGCTCGGCGCCGGCCACTACCAAATCATTGACGCACATGGCCACCAGATCGATGCCGATGGTGTCGTGTCGGCCCAGTTCCATGGCCAGGCGCAGCTTGGTGCCAACGCCGTCGGTGCCGGAGACCAGCACCGGCTCGCGGTAGCCAGTCGGCAGTTCACAGAGGGCGCCGAAGCCGCCAAGTCCGCCCATCACCTCGGGGCGGGTGGTACGCTTGGCGACCCCCTTGATGCGTTCGATCAGGGCATTGCCGGCGTCGATATCGACGCCGGCGTCCTTGTAGCTGAGCGAGGGGCGGGAAGAGGAGTCGGTCATCGGGAGTCCTGTGGGGTGGTCGGCGCGGCGGCGCCCCCAAGGGGCGACGGCGCGGTAGGCAAGTCAGGGGCAGAATTGTAGCATCACGGCGAACAGCTGGCAGCCCGTCGGCGGTCGTAGGACAAGGAGGTAGGCATGCTCAGACAGTGGTGGGTCGCGGTAGGCGTGGCGGCGCTGGCGCTGTGGTTCTTCATCAGCATCGAGCCGGTGCTGATGCCGTTCTTCGTCAGCATGGTGCTGGCCTACCTTGGCGATCCGTTGGCCGACCGCCTGGAAGCGAAAGGTCTGTCGCGGCGTCTCTCCGTGTCGCTGGTGTTCCTGCTGCTGACGCTGATCATCGTGATATCCCTGCTGCTGGTGGTGCCAGTGTTGGGGCGTCAGCTCGGGCAGCTGGTGGAGTCGCTGCCGGCAATGCTTACCTGGGTGGAGGAAACCGTGCTGCCCTGGGTGCAGTCGCTTACCGGTATGGACCTAACCACGGACATTGACGCCCTTCGCAAGACGGTGATGGCCAACTGGAAGGAGACGGGTTCCTTCGCAGCAGCGCTGCTCTCCCAGGTGTCGCGCTCAGGTCTGGCGTTTGTTGCCTGGATCGGCAACCTGGCGCTGATTCCGGTCGTCACCTTTTACCTGCTGCTGGACTGGGACATCCTCGTTGCCAAGGTGCGCAATTGGCTGCCGCGGCGCTGGGAGACCTCCGTTATCCGTCTTGCCGGCGAGTGTGACGAGGTGCTCTCTGCTTTCTTGCGCGGTCAACTGATCGTGATGCTTTGCCTGGGGGGAATCTATGCCACCGGCCTGACGCTGTTGGGGGTTAGCTTTGGCTTGCTCATCGGCTTGCTCTCGGGGCTGGCCAGCATCGTGCCCTATCTGGGGGTGATCGTCGGCATCAGCGTAGCCGGCGTGGTGGCCTTCTTTCAGGTGGGTGAGTGGTGGATGCTGCTGGGGGTGGCGGCGGTGTTTGGATTCGGTCAGATGGTAGAGAGCGTGGTGTTGCAGCCGAAACTGCTCGGCAACAAGATCGGCCTGCATCCCGTGGCAGTGATCTTCGCGGTGCTGGCCGGCGGCAATCTTTTCGGCTTCACCGGGGTGCTGCTGGCGCTGCCGGCGGCGGCGGTGATCATGGTGCTTTTGCGGGAACTCAACGAACACTACAAGAACAGCACCTTGTATGACGCCAAGCTTTCCCGACCTGACGACGAGGAGACCCCATGAGCAGGGCTCCGGCGCAGCTGCCGCTGGGTGTTGGCTTGCGCGACGATGCCACCTTCGCCAACTACCATCCCGGGTCGAACGCTAATCTGGTCGCTCGCCTGACTCAGCAGCTTGACGAGGGCGGTGAACCTTTCCTCTTTCTATGGGGGGGGGATGGCGTTGGCCGGAGCCACCTGCTGCAGGCCGCCTGTCACGCCGCCTCGGACCGTGAGCTACGCGCCCTGTACCTGCCCCTGGCCGAGCTCGGCCATTTCCCGCCGCTGATGCTCGAGGAGATCGAGCGCCTCGACCTGGTGGCCATCGATGACCTGCAGCGGGTGCTGGGGCGCAAGCGCTGGGAGGAGGCACTGTTCCACGCCTTCAACCGCTTGCGAGACGCGGGCAAGCGCCTGGTGGTGGCGGCTGACGCCGCCCCGAGGCAGCTGCCTGTCAAGCTGCCCGATCTTGCTTCGCGGTTAACATGGGGGGTCACCTTTCACGTTCAGGGTCTCGACGATGCAGGTCGGCTGGCCGCGCTGCAACTGCGCGCGCGAGCTCGTGGCATGGCGCTCCCTGACGAGGTGGCCCGTTTTATATTGCATCGTGGTCCGCGGCGGTTGAGTGAACTTTTCGAGGTGCTGGGCACCCTGGACAGCGCCTCGCTGTCGGCCCAGCGCCGGCTGACCATTCCCTTCGTCAAGCAGGCGCTGGGCTGGTAGTGAGGTTGATGCTGTTCAGCGGCTGAGGTCGACGCTGAGCTGCTGGCCGTTGCCCAGACGCACCTGTTGGATGATCACCCGCGTCTCGCCGGTGGTGGGGTCCTGGCCACTGCCCGCGACATAGAATTCTCCCGAGGGTAGGCCGCCGATACGGAAATGGCCGTTGCTATTGGTATAGCTCGTATGGGTGTATTCCTGAGCACGTGGATCGGCGCGCTCTACCGCCGGGTAGGCCGCCGATACGGAAATGGCCGTTGCTATTGGTATAGCTCGTATGGGTGTATTCCTGAGCACGTGGATCGGCGCGCTCTACCGCCCTCCCGGCCAGTGCCTGCTCGGCAGCTTCGGCGGAATAGGTGGTCACAGGGGCGACCGAGACCGGACGGTTCGCCAGTGGGATTCCGTTCAGGCTCAGGCGCCCGCTTATCTCGGCACTGCCCGTCTTCTCCAGGGCGGCATATTGTGCCTCGGGGAAGGCCACCTGGCGTTGGACTCGGCCTGGCGTGACTTCGCGAGGCTCCTCGACGCGATAGGGAATATCGGCGGGCTCTTCTTCCGTGCTGTCGATCACCTCGATGCGATCGGTGGTCGACGGGCCGGGGGGCATGATCTCGCAGCCCGCCAGCAACAGTCCTGGCAGCAGCATAGCTATCCAGCGTTTCATGGTGTCACTCCCTGAGAAGAATTATTGGCGCCCTGTGCGCGTGCCAGCATAGCGCAAGCCGAGCCCCATGAAATCTTTCTGTTCACCAGCACGAAAAAGCCGCCGCCCCGGAGGGCAGCGGCTTTTCGAAGTTCGGCGTCTGCCGGCCCGAGCCGGCAGCGAGAACTTACTTCTTTTTACTTCTGGGCAGTGGCCTTGGTGGCGGTCGCCTGGGCCTGCTTGACGTTCTCTTCGGTCATCTTCTGGCTCTGCTGAACGAAGTCCTGCTGCAGGGCGACAACTTTCTCGGCATCGCCCTTCATACGCTCGGCGAGGTCCTTAGCGACTTTCTGCTGGCCTTCCATGTAGCTCTTCAGGCCTTCGGCATCCTTGACGGTCATCAGGGTGCGAAGCTGGGCCAGGCCAGTATCGGTGTAGGCTTTAGTAGCTTCCATGCGACTCGAACGTGACAGCATGGGCGAGCTGGAAGTGCCGATCGACGCCCTCTACGGCGCCCAGACCCAGCGCGCTATCAACAACTTCCCGGTATCCGGCCAGCCGATGCCGCCTCCCTTTATTCACGCCATCGCGCGTATCAAACTTGCCGCGGCCCGGGTCAATGCCGAGCTTGGCCTGCTTGACGCCCCCCGGGCCGCGGCGATCGCCTCCGCTGCCGAGGCGGTGATCCGCGGGGAGCATGACAATCAGTTTCCGGTGGATCTCTTTCAGACTGGCTCCGGCACCTCCAGCAACATGAACGTCAACGAGGTGCTGGCCAATCTGGCGAGCCGCGAGGGCGTCGAGGTAGGGCCCAATGACCACGTCAACATGGGGCAGTCGAGCAACGACGTGATCCCCACGGCGATCCACGTCTCGGCGGCGCTGGAGGTCACCGAGCGGCTGCGCCCGGCGCTGGTGCACCTGCGCGAGACCATCGAGGCCCGGGCGGTGGAGCTAGATGACGTGGTCAAGACCGGTCGCACTCACCTGATGGACGCCATGCCGCTGCGCATGAGCCAGGAGCTGGGGGGATGGGCGAGCCAGGTGGGGCAGGCCATCGAACGCCTCGATAGCGCCTTGGTGCGTCTCTGCCGCCTGGCCCAGGGCGGCACCGCGGTGGGCACCGGCATCAACGCCC
>JAIVHL010000060.1:15180-19671 GCA_020201075.1 Halomonas sp.
GCCGGGTAGCTCCATCATGCCGGGCAAGGTCAATCCGGTGATTCCGGAATCAGCGGCCCAGGCCGCCGCCCAGGTAATCGGCCTGGATGCTGCGGTGGCAGTGGCGGGGCAGAGCGGCAACTTCCAGCTCAACGTCATGCTGCCGCTGGTGGCCCACAACTTGCTTACCTCGATCAGCCTGATGAGCAACACCGCTTGGCTGCTTGGCAATCGGGCCATCGCCACCTTCAAGGTGCGCGAGGAGAATCTGGCCGATCCGCTGTCTCGCAACCCTATCCTAGTAACGGCGCTCAACGCAGTGATCGGCTATAACGCGGCCGCGGCCATCGCTAAGGAAGCCTATCGGGCCGGGCGGCCAATCCTCGACGTGGCCGATGAGCAGACCGAGCTCTCCCGCGGGGAGTTAGAACGCCTGCTGGACCCGGTGGCGCTGACCCGGGGGGGTATTCCGCAGTAGCCTGACTGTCCCGTGGGGTTCACATCACCTTACGACGCAGCAGGCTAGTGATCGCCTCGCCGAGCAGTACCAGGGCGACAATAGCGATGAGGATGGTCGCCACGGTGGGCCAGGCGAAGGTGTCGATGGAGCCCTGCAGGATCACCCCGATACCGCCGGCACCGACCAGCCCCAGCACCGTGGACTCGCGGATATTGATGTCCCAGCGCAGGATGACGATGGCGAAGAAGGCAGGCATCACCTGGGGCACCACCGCATAGGCGATCACCTTGAGCTTGGAGGCGCCGGTGGCCTGCATGGCCTCCACCGGGCGACGGTCGATCTCCTCGATGGCCTCGCCCATCAGCTTGCCGATGAAGCCCACCGAACGGCACATGATAGCGAGTATTCCCGCCAGCACCCCGGGGCCGAAGATCGCCACAAACAGCAGCGCCCAGATGATGGTGTTCACCGAACGGCTTGCGACCAGGATGAAGCGGCCCAGCCACAGGCAGGCACGGTTGGGCGTGGTGTTCTGTGCCGCGATATAGGACACCGGCAGGGCGATGAAGATCGTTAGCATCGTCGACAGGGTCGCGATGTGTACCGTCTCGATCATCGCATTGATGATCTCTCCCAGGCGGCCGGGGTCGGGGGGCCACATGCGCGCCCCTAGCGAGGAGATCTGATTAGGGGCGTCCCAGACCCAGGGCCAGAAAATATCGATGTCTCTCACCGCCCAGACCACCAGCATCAGAGTCAACAGCATCACCCCATAGCGGGTGAGCTGCTCCTTGAGGTCGTAGCGTTTCCAGACACGATCGGCAAGGGCGTCGGCGTGATCTACCATATTTTTTTCCTTACCCAGCCGCTGACACCTTCACTGACCAGGATCACTGCGATGATGATCAGCAGGATGGCGAAGGCGAAGGCATAGTCATAGCGCCCGAAGGCGTTCATCAGGGTGCCTCCGATGCCGCCGGCGCCGACAATACCCACCACCGCGGAGGCGCGCAGGTTGCTGTCGAGCTGATACATCGAGAGGCCCACCTGCCGCGGCAGGATCTGCGGAAAGACCGCATAGACGAGAACGGCGAAATAGCCCGCGCCCGCGGCCTTCATCGCCTCAACCTGCCCCCAGTCGATCTCCTCGATCTCCTCGGCGAGCAGCTTGCCGACGAAGCCGATGGAGTAGAGGGTCAGGGTCAGGATCCCCGCCAGGGGACCGAACCCCACGGCGGCCACGAAGAGGATGGCGACGATCACCGGATGGAAGCTGCGCGAGATGATAATGACCGCCCTACCTAGCAGATAGATAGGCAGCGGCGCGACATTGCGTGCCGCCATTACGGCGAAGGGAATCGATAGCGCGACGCCCAGCAAGGTGGCCAGCACGGCGATCTGCAGGCTCTCCTTGAAGCCGGTCATCAACAGATCGAAACGCTCGAAGCTCGGCGGGAAGCCCCCGCCGAAGATCCGCGCCGCCCGCGGCAGGCCCTGGCTGATGCGTTCCCAGTTGAACGGCAGGCTGCCGAAGGCCCAAACGAGATAAACGACCAGTACCGCGAGCAGACCATAACGCAGCAGCGGATTGGCAATAAAGGGCGGCTTGCGCCAGGTCCTGGGGGGCGTCCCGGTGCCGTCAGAGGGAGTCATCGGTCACCTCTTTCTTCTTCGTGGCCTGGGCGGGCTCGGCGGTGATTTCATCGTCGGGCGCCTCGATGCCGCCATAAATGGCATCCAGCGCCTCCTTGTTGAAGTCGGCGGGAACCCCGTCGAAGATCATCTTGCCATGGCGCAGACCGACGATGCGCTCGGTATAGGTCTTGGCCTGGGCCACGTTGTGGATGTTGATCAGTACCGGCAGCGACAGCTCGCTGGCCAGGCTCTGCAGCAGCATCATGATCTGCTCGGAGGTGCGCGGGTCCAGTGAGGCCGTGGGCTCGTCGGCGAGCAGCACTTCCGGCTCCTGCATCAGGGCCCGCACCACGCCAACACGCTGACGCTCGCCGCCGGAGAGTTCATCGGCCCGCTTGTTGGCATAATGGGCGATGCCCACCCGCTCCATCAGCGTGAAGGCACGCTCGATATCCTCGGGGGGAAAGCGCCGGGTGATGGCCTGGAAGAGGCTCACATAGCCGAGCCGGCCGGCCAGGACATTCTCCATCACCGTCAGGCGGTCGATAAGGTTGAAGCCCTGGAAGACCATGCCGATCTTGCGTCGCGCCTTGCGCAGATCGCCGCCCCGTAGACCGACGAGTTCCACGCCATTGAGCCGAATCGAGCCCGAGGTGGGTTCCACCAGGCGGTTGATACAGCGCAGCATGGTGCTCTTGCCGGCACCCGAGGCACCGACGATCGACACCACGCTGTTGTCTTCCACGACCAGATCCAGTCCCTGCAGGACGGGCTCATCACGGCCGTAACGCTTGATCAGGTTGGAAATTTCCAGCATCGCGATTCCCGGTTGGCAAGGAGGAGCAAGAAACGATAACGGCAGCCCTCCGCAGAGGACCGCCGCCGATTGCCGTGCTCGGCAACTTACTCGAGGTTGTCGGGTGTGTACTGGACCCCGTTGGCATTCTGGATGGTGCGAATGACCTTCCAGTCGTCCTGGTAGTTGATGGGGATAAACTTCTCGACCCCCTCGAACTCCTCGCCCAGCTCGGTGCCGACGAAATCGAAACTGAAGAAGGCCTCCTCGATCTTGTCCACCAGGTCGGGATGCAGATTGTAGGCGTAGTTGTAGGACGTGGTCGGGAAGCGGTCGGACTCGTAGATGATCTTGACGTCTTCCGGGTCATAGAGGCCGCGGGCCGCCATGCGGTCGACGACTTCCGAGGCGACCGGAGCGGCATCGTAGTCCTGCGCTACCACACCGAGCATGGACTGGTCGTGGCTGCCGGAATAGACCACCTCGTAGTCCTCGTCGGGGACGATGCCCATCTCCGGGAAGAGCGCTCGCGGAGCCTGATTGCCTGAATTGGAGGTCGGCGAGGTATGCGCCACCCGCTTGCCCTTGAGGTCTTCCATCTCGTCGATGCCGGAATCCACATGGGTGTAGAGCTGCAGCGTATAGCCGAAGCGGCCATCGTCGGAGCCCATCAGCGCGAAGGGCACGGCACCGGCCAGATTGACGGCGAAGGGTGTCGGGCCGGTGGAGAAACCGGCGATGTGCAGGCGTCCGCTGCGCATGGCCTCGACCTGGGCCGAGTTGGACTGCACGGCGAAGAAGCGCACGTCGCGACCCGTCACCTCCTGGAGGTGATCGATGAACGGCCGCCAGATATCCGAGTAGATCGCCGGGTCTTCTACCGGGGTGTAGGCGAAGATCAGCGTATCGGGATTGAGCCACTCGGACTCGTCGGCCGGACGGTCGGCGACCATGTCGCCGTTCTCGTCACAGTAGAGGTCGGCGAGCGCACCGCGCTCACAGTTCGACTGGGCCTGCGCCTGGTTGGCGGCCAGGAAGGCAAGGGGAAGCAGAGAGGAGAGGACCAGTCTGGCGAGCGGGGTTTTTCTGGCGTGAGCGGAATGGTGGGTCATGGCGTACCTCGTAAGATTATTGTTGTGCTTACGTTCGGATCTCGACATGTCGCTGATCGAAACTAAGAGATCTTCTAGAATGTAGAGTTTGTGACAAAATCATGTCAAACACTTTTCCGGACCTTGCTGATGTTTGATTTCGCAAATAGACGAAACCAAAACGAACATTAAGGCGGGGCCAAGGCGTATCGTTGACTTCAGGCCCGACGACCGATGGCGTCAACAGCGTATTACATCAGGCGACATACAGTGCCACATCGTGCTGCGTCAGAAGCCGCTGGATCGCCTCGGGCGGCGCCCGATCGGTGAACAGGGCGCCAATCTGGGACATGTTGCCCTGGCGCACCGAGGGATTGCGATGGAACTTGGAGTGGTCGGCGGCAAGATAGACCTGGCGGGAGTTGCGGATAATGGCCTGGGCGACGCGTACTTCCTGGTAGTCGAACTCCAGCAGCGAGCCATCTTCGTCGATGCCGCTGATGCCGATGATGCCGTAGTCGACCTTGAAC
>JAIVHL010000191.1 GCA_020201075.1 Halomonas sp.
CCGGGTGCGCTCGCAACCGCGCAGTTCAACGCCATGCTCGGCATAGGCAAGCGCCAGCCTTGGCAGCAGCGCCTCCGCCACCGGCGCATCCAGCAGCAGAGTCTCCATGGTGTTGCAGGTGCCGTAGCGGTGAGTCTTGGCGTTGACGGCGATGGCGATGGCCTTGTCGAGATCCGCCGTGGCGTCCACGTAGACATGGCAGACGCCATCCAGGTGCTTGATGACCGGCACCCTCGCTTCCCGCGAGATACGCTCGATCAGTGACTTACCGCCGCGGGGTATGATGACGTCGACGTACTCGGGCATGGTAATCAGCTTGCCCACGGCGGTGCGGTCGGTGGTAGCCACTACCTGCACCGCCGCCTCGGGCAGGCCGGCATCGGCCAGGCCGTCGCGGATGCATCCGGCAATGGCGGCGTTGGATCCACGTGCCTCGCTGCCCCCGCGCAGGATAGCGGCGTTGCCAGACTTGAGGCATAGGCTAGCAGCCTCAACGGTGACGTTGGGCCGCGACTCGTAGATGATGCCGATCACCCCCAGCGGCACCCGCATCTGCCCCACCTGGATGCCGCTCGGGCGAAAGCGCAGTCCGTCGATCTCGCCAACCGGGTCGGGAAGGGCCGCTACGTGATGCAGGCCCTCGATCATGGCGTCGATGCGCGCCGGAGTGAGTTCGAGGCGGTCGAGCAATGCGGCATCGAGCCCGCTCGCCCGGCCGCGTGACATATCCTCGGCGTTAGCCGCGGCAACTGCCTCGCGGCGAGACTGAAGGCGTGCCGCAATGGCCAGCAGGGCGGCGTTCTTGGCACCGCCAGAGGCACGGCGCATTCCCGCAGCAGCCTGGCGGGCCGCCTGGCCGAGGCCGGTCATGTAGGCCTCGACGTCCCGGATCGCCTCGTCGGTGGGGATGACTTGAACTGACATGCCGAAAAGGATCTCCTGTTGGCGTGGCCAGAGGGGTCGGCCACAGCGTTATACTAACGCAATAGGTTCGCGCGAATTCCATAAGGGGAGTCATAGTAAGCCACCATGCAGAGCAAGTACAAAGTCGGCCTGCTGCGCCTCAATCTGCTGCTGGCAGCCCTATTGCCGGCCCTGATGGCGCCGGCGTCGGGGAGTCTGACCGAAGCCCTGCTGCTATGGATGGCCGCAGGCTGGCTGGCCGTCTCGGCGGCGCTGGTGGAGTTCAGCCATCGCCGCCCTGCTCTAGTGCCCTGGCAGCTGCTGCCCAGCCTGCTTCTGACTGCTCTGCTGTTCACCGCCCCCGAGCGCTTTCCGCTGTGGCTGTGGGCCTGGGCGGCGCTGGTCATGCTCCCTCAGCCAGGCTGGATGTCCGGCCTCAATCTGCTGCTGGCCGCACTCTCCTGGGGGTGGCTGGCTGGCGCCATGCCGCCGGAGCAGGCGGCATTCTCCGGCGCCGTCCTGGCGTCGCTGCTGCTGCTGGGATTTTCCCGCTCGCGGGATCTGGCACCGCTGCGCGGAGTGGCCCGACGCCGCGCCCATCTGGTCCCGGGCCTACGCCTGTGGCCTCGCGCTCAGCTGAGCCGTGACCTGACCCGGGAACGAGCCCGCGTCCATCGCGACGGAGTGCATGGTGAACTGCTGCTGCTGCGTACCGGACGGCATCGCTTCTGGCCCCAGGCCCAGCGTTTATGCACTCTTGCCCGCAGCTTCGAGCATTGCTACCGGCTCGACGGTCGCACCATGGCCGTTCTACTGCTCGCTCCGGATGCCGAACAGGCCGGACAGCGTCGTACCGACTTGCTGGCGAAGCTGGGCCCCGTCCGGCAACTGCGCGCCACGCCGCTGGATCAGGTCGTCTCGCTGGCGGAAGAGTGCCGAGCCCTGGAGCATCAGCCCGGGACGGCAAGCGTGCAGCGAGGGGTAGAGCATGTCTGAGATGCATCACGCCAAACTTCATGCCGGTCTCTACACCCTCGCTGCGCTACTGCTGGTCGGCCAGGCCACCTGGTTCTATCTGGTCGGCGACTACAACCGTATCTTGCTGCCAGCACTGCTGGCCCCGCTGCTGATCACCGCCACCCTGATGCGACTGGGCCAACCCGAGACCGCCCGACTCTCGGCCTACCTGGTGCTGGTTTGCGGCTACCTGCTGGTTGCCATGGAGCTGCCTGCACAGTCGTCGCTGGCCAACTTCTGGCTGGGCCTGCCACCGGTGCTGACCCTCCTGCTGCTGCCGCTGGGTCCGGCCATGCTGCTCAACATCACGCTGACCCCGATCTGGCTGCTGCTGGGTGAAAGCCTGCTCGACTTCGACCTGACGCTGGGCTATCTAAGCCTGGTGATGCTCTCCGGCCTCGCTCCCTGGGAAATCCTTCATCAGCGTGCCCTGTTGCAGGCCACCGACCCCCTCGACGAGGAGTGCGATGCCATCCGCCGCGGCGCCCTGCACGACCGCCTGCAAAGCGAATGCGAGCGAGCCGAGCTGCTCAACCAGCGCCTGGCGGTGCTGGTCATCCACCTGCCTCAGTTGGAGATGGCCGGCGAGCAGTTCGGCCCCGGAGCCCGAGGGGCACTGCTCACGTCATTCTGCGACACCGTCGCGCGCACTAGCCGCGACCACGACTTGCTGGGGCGCGAGGACGAGGCTGACTTTTGGCTGGTGCTACCGGACACCAGCGAAAACGGCGCCCTACTGGTTCGCCAGCGTCTCGAGGAATCCCTGCAGCGAACGGTGCTTCTGGATACCGGCCCCTTGGAGTCGCGCCTGACACAGTGTCATCTGGGACAGGCAGAATCGCCGCAACACTTCATCCAGCGATTGCAGGCCACCGCCCAGCGACACGCCGAATCCTGACCCTATTTCCGACCCCGTCCAGCCCGATACGGAGCCTTCCTTGAACCTTGCCGACGCCCTCTACCAGCTGACGCCCTCTCCCACACTGCTGCTGTTGATCATCGCGGCCATCGCCCTGGTCGAATCCCTGGCGCTGGTCGGCCTGCTGGTCCCCGGGGTGGTTCTGATTACCGCCGCCGCCTCCCTGGCAGGCCATCAGGAGCTGGCGCTGCCGGCCATCATGCTGGCCGCGTTTCTGGGCGCGGTGGTTGGCGACTGGGCCAGCTTCTGGCTGGGCTATACCCAGCACCAGCGGGTAACACGACTATGGCCGTTGTCGCGCCACCCCGAATGGCTGGCCCAGGGTGCAAGCTTCTTCAAGCGCTACGGCACCCTGTCGGTTTTCTTCGGGCGTTTCGTCGGTCCGGTTCGACCGATGGTCCCGCTGATCGCCGGCATGCTTCGAATGTCGCCACGGGCCTTTACTTGGGCCAACCTGGCCTCAGCGGCACTTTGGGCTCCCGCCTATGTGCTGCCCGGCTATCTGTTGGGGCGTACCTGGCAACAGCTGCTTAACATCCCCGAGGGCAGCCGGTCGCTGCTGGTGGCTCTGGCCATCATCCTGGTCGTGCTGGCGGTCGTGTTCTCCTGGCTACGCCAACAGGTTGGCCGCAGCGGGCGGCTTTACCGCTTGCTCGCCAACGGCGCCCGTCGCCATCCGGTCATGCGCCGACTCTGGCTATCACAGAGTGCCGGCGCGGGAAGTGAGGTTCCTTTGGCCAGCTGGCTGCTGCTCGTCCTGTCGCTGGGAGGCGCGTCCGGCTGGACGCTGCTCGTGATGCAGCAAGGCGGCGATGGCCCACTGGCCATGGATGCACGCCTGAATGCGCTCTTCGCCTATCTGGCCAGCCCCGGGCTGCAAGCCTTCGGCCAGGCCCTGGCCCGGGTGGGCGATACTTATGGCGTGCTGGCTCTGGTCCTACCATGGGGAGGCTGGCTGCTGTGGCGGAGGCGGTTCGATGCCTTAGCGCATATCGGCGGCGGGCTGGGCCTGATCGCTCTGCTCAACACCTGGGGCAAAGCATTCTTCGCGCGCCCCCGGCCAAACGCGCCGGACTACCTCACCGGCTCCATGGCCTATCCCAGCGCCCATACCTCTACGGCAGTGGTGCTGGCTGGACTGGCCGCCGCCTTTATCGCCCAGGAGCTACCCCCTCAGCAGCGCCACTGGATCTATTGGGGTGCCATCCTGTTCGCCATGATCATGGCACTCTCGCGATTGGCAATCGGCGTGCACTGGTTCAGCGACCTGGTAGGCGGTGCCCTGCTGGGCCTGGTGGTCTGCGCCATGGTCCAGCTCGCCTGGCAGGCAAGGCCTCACGCAACTCTCATCCCTTGCCCATGGGTCTGGCTGACCGGAAGTTCCCTGGCGCTGGTGGCAGCACGCATCGCCTGGCTGCCACCGGTCTAGCGCGGCGGTCCTGTCAGCCAAGCGCCAGCCAGACTCCGACGCCCACCATCAGCGCCCCGGCGATGCGGTTGAGCAGGCGCACGTTACCGTCCTGGCCCAGCAGAGACCGCAACCGGCTGCCGCCGGCCGCGTAAAGCATCAAGCAGGCAAACTCGATGGTAAGGATCATGGCGATGAGCACAGCGAGCTGGCCGGCCAGCGGACGCGAGGCCTCGAGAAAGGGCGGCAACAGCGCGACGAAGAAGGCCCACCCCTTGGGGTTGGCCACGGCGGTCACGAACCCCTGGAGGGCCAGCTGACCGCGGCCGGCCGGTGCAAGCTCGACCCGCTCCAGGGGAATCGCCATGCGCCCCCGTGAGCGCCACATCATCACCCCGAGATACCCCAGATAAAGCCCGCCCAGCCACCGGAAGACTGCGAAGAGTTCCGGCTGGCGCAGCATCAGCGCAGCCACCCCCGCCCCGGCAGCCACCGCCACCAGGCCGACACCGACCAGTTCGCCCGCCATCATCCACAGGGTGCGCCGCACCCCCTGGGTCATGCCCAGCACCATGGCCAGGGTCATGCACATTCCGGGCGTCAGCGACACGAACAGGAAGGTCGGCACAAAGACCGACAGCAGCGCCGGACTGATCATGTTTCGCCCCAGCGCGGCACCAGACGGTGCGCGATGCCGAGCTGATTGAGGATCCTGGCCACAATGAAGTCGACCAGGTCATCGATGGTCTTCGGCTGGTGGTAAAACCCCGGCGCCGCGGGCAAGATCACCGCTCCCATGCGCGTCAGCGCCAGCATGTGCTCCAGGTGGATCGCCGAGAAAGGCGCCTCGCGCGGGACCAGTACGAGCTGGCGACGCTCCTTGAGAGCCACGTCGGCGGCACGTTCTATCAAATTGTTGCTGGCCCCCGTGGCCACCGCAGAGAGGGTGCCGGTGGAGCAGGGGCAGATCACCATGGCGGACGGCGCCCCCGAGCCGGAGGCCACCGGCGCCATCCAATCCTCGCGACCGAAGCAGCGGACCTGACCGGGCCGAGCGCCGCTGCGCGACATGAGCGCCTCGGCGAGCCGCTCGGGCCGTGCCGGCAGGTCGACGTCGGTCTCGGTAGCGATCACCAGGTGCGCCGCCTTGGAGATCATCACCCACACTTCGTGGTCGGCCGCCACCAGCGCCTCGATCAGCCGCAGGCCGTACTGGGCGCCGGAGGCGCCGGTCAGCGCCACGGTAACTGGAGGATGCAATCTTGCC
>JAIVHL010000008.1 GCA_020201075.1 Halomonas sp.
CGGCCAGGGCGTCGAGCTCCGGCATTTCCAGGTAGCAGAAGGGGCACACATAGTCGCTAAAGACGTCGAGGGCGATACGCGGCTGGGTCATGGAAGCTCCTGCGCTGAGGTTGGGCTTGATAATACGGCGAAAAGGTGACGACGCAGGGGCCTCACCGATAGCACCACCAGCACGATCAGCGCCAACGCCTCGATCCAAGAAAGCAGCAACTCCTGCACCTGTTCAACCTGGCGAGAAATGTCGAGCTGCCACCACCCGGCCAGTGCGTCCACGGAGAGGCCCAATGCCACGGCGCTGATCATGATTCCCGTCAGATAGGCAACCAGGGCTCGGCTACCCAGCTCACGACGAAATACGCCGAGAGTCGCCAGGCTGGTCACTGGCGCGGCGATCAGGAAGACCAGCACCGTTCCAGGCGAGACCCCGGCCAGCAGCAGGCCGGCGGCGATCGGCGTGGCGGCGGTGGCGCAGAGGTACATGGGGATGCCGATAACGGCCATCAGCAGCATGGCGCCCAGGCCGCTGCCGAGTTCGGCAAGCTGCTGCGGTGGCACCAGGGCAATCAGCGCGCCGGCGACCAGCAGGCCGGCCAACAGCCAGAGACTGATGTCGTCGAGAATATCGGTAAAGGCGTAGTGAAACCCGTTGGCCAGCCGGCGACTCAGGGCGGCTGGCGTCTTGCTCGATGGGCCCTGGCCGGCGCAACCGCTGCTGCAGTTTCCCTCGCAGCTCGATGTCGGCGTGGGCGCGACGGGGGCCCGAGTTCGACCGACCAGTAGCCCAGTGACGATGGCGGTCAGCACCGCGCTCACCCCGCGCGCCACGGCCATGAAGGGGCCTAGCAGCGCATAGGTTATGGTCAAGGAGTCGATGCCGATTCCCGGGGTGCCAATCAGGAAAGCGGTGGTAGGACCCCGCTCGGCGCCGCCCCGATGCAGCGCCAGCGCGGTGGGGATGGCCCCGCAGGAACACAGCGGCAGCGGCGCACCGATCACGGCGGCGCGAGCTATGCTGCCCAGGCCGCGTCCGCCGACCCAGCGCGTCAGTTGAGCCTCTGAGATAAGCCCCTTGATCAGTCCGGCCATGGCAAGTCCCAGCAGCAGCCAGGGGGCGGCCGAGAGTGCGATGTCGAGTATGGCCAGGGGCAGTGTCATAGGGTGACTCCGGGGCGATGAGTGATTCATCATCCTAGCATGGTGGTAAGTACGGACTCAGCGCTCTGCCAGGCAAGTTGGCAGGCTGTCGTGAAGAGTGCCTACGCCTTCGCTGACGATGGTGTTCTGCTGCATCAGGATCACCTGATCCCGGGTCAACGGCGGGGAGGGTAGAGCGGCGAGCAGGGCGGCCGCGAGGCGCCAGACCGCAAATGGTATCGGCAGCAGGGGGCGGCGGCATTCCAGGTGGGCCAGCACCTGCTCCACTATCTGGCGGTACCGAAGCACCTCGGGGCCACCGAGCTCGAACAGTCGACGCGTTAGCGGGCGCATGTCGCTCAGGGAGACCGAAGCTCGCGCCACGTCCGTCACATGGACCGGTTGCAGCAGGGTATTGCCGCGGCCGAACAGGGGGATGACCGGCAGCTGCGCCAGGCGCATGAGTGCCGCGAGGAAGGCGTCCCCGGGGCCGAATAGCACGCTGGGTCGCAGGATGACCGCCTTGGGCAGGGCGTCGATGACGGCTCTCTCGCCGGCGGAGCGGGCGCGCACATACGCAGAAGGCGAGTCATCCCTTGTGCCGATGCCGGAGACATGTACCAGTCGGGTCACGCCGGCCTCCCGCGCCAGCCTCGCCAATTGCCCGGCGCCAATCACGTGAATCTCCTCGAAGGTCAGCCCCGACCGTTGCCGTTCCACATAAAGGCTTACGGCGTTGATCACCGCGCCGCTGCCCTCCAGGGCCGTGGCGACCTGCTGCTCATCCCGCAGGTCGCAGGCCACGGCCTCGACACGGTCGCCTGGTTCCAGCCACTCGGGAAGCTTCGGGTGCCTGGCCGCGATGCGCACTGCACGCCCGGCCTCCACCAGTTCGCGCACGATGGCGCGGCCCAGAAAGCCGGTGCCGCCGAATACCACTGTGAGGGTCTCCTGCATGGCACATCCTTGCTGGTTGTTGAGCGCTAGTTGCGCATTTGTATTAACCCAAAATTGTTCGGATTCTTATGAGATGTTTTGTAAAAAAATCTGTCCTCCGAAGTTCTTGCTCTTATCATAATTAAATTCTATTGGTTTCAACCTAAAGCCGTGATTTAGATTATTGCGCTTGCCCCTCTTTCTCGTAAAGGCGCACTGTGTTTCGCCCTTCTTCTTTTGCCTGATACATGGCCTTGTCGGCGCATTTCATGATATCTTCTGCGCTGGATTGATGGCCCTGAAAGACAAAAATACCGATGCTGGCTGAACAACGGTACTCGACAAGACTCCCGCTTCGATTCTCGTGTGTAACGTTCAGCTGATAGGCATCAAATAACCTGGCACGAATTTTTTCTGCAACGGTTTTGGCATGAGCGATGGATCTTGCATAATCTACAGCCAACTCACCAAGCAATACGACAAATTCATCACCTCCAAAGCGTGCTACGGAGTCGGTCTCGCGCACACAACTTTCGAGTCTATTTGCAGCCTCAATTAGTAAGATATCGCCCGCAAAATGCCCGTAGTTGTCATTGAGTGGCTTGAAATTATCCAAATCAATAAACATAAGAGCACCATGGTGTCCCGTTCGTTTACTATCAAGCAGTGCCTGGTTCAAACGATCAATCAGCAATCGGCGGTTAGGAAGTTGAGTCAGCGTGTCATAGAACGCAAGTTGTTGAACCATATCTTTCATCTGTTTTTGCTTGGTGTTTTCCCGTGTGATTCCATGATATCCGATAATTTTTCCGTGCTCATCCCGCACGGCTTTCGAGAATACTTCACCCCAAATCACACTGCCATCCTTGCATCGATGAGGGGCCTCAAAGTTGACAAACCCAAGTGGATTGTTTTCTTCCTCGGATTTTTGCCGCCTGCGTAATGCTTCGGTGACGATAGCTGTAAGTAACCGATAGAACTCCTCTCTTTCATTTATTGTTCGAGTGCGCTCTTCAACCATAGCTTCGAGCAGCCGATTGCGCTCTTCAAGTTTTTCGAGTGGATAAATCTCGCCATTTTTCGCCAAGTGATAGGGAACTGATATTCCGCTATGGATGATTTTCCAAACCCTGTTTTCAAGTCGGAAAATGAGGACGTGTCGTGCCACTTCTTGCGAAAAAAAATGCTCGGGAATCGGCAGGTGAATGTGAAAAAAAGCGGTTACGACCACTGCATTATTACTTAATTCCTGAATTGATACGTCTTTAATTTCGATGTGTATACGGCCCTGAACCTCGGAAAAATCCTGCCGAATTATGTTGATCCACTCGCTGCGGTTCTTGACCAGAACACTACCGCCGACCGTGTAACCGCTGAAGTCTTCGCTGAAGAGTGTTGTCAGTCGATCATCGCGCGAGGAATAGAGCTCAATGTATTCGTCGAATAGCCTACGAATCTTGTGGTAGCGGTCCGGGTGAAGAGTGGTTGAGGTCATGGGGGTACTCGTATTTAACAGCTTTACTATTATGGTAGCGCAACCGCATGGAGCGTATCTGTCCTCACTACCCCATCTAGGCCCATCTATATCGGCTCATACACATCATCTGATCAGCAGGGTGAAAATGCCAGTGCTGGAGGAGTGGGCATCGATCAAACAAGATACAACGCTGCCAGTTTTTGCGTAAGACGTCATCCCGCCTCATTCACGAAGGCGCTAATCGGGCGGTCTGAAGGTGCTGGCTGGCGGAATTTCTCATCTGGATCGGTATCTCCGACGCGAGAGGCCGCTGAGTAATGCTCTAGCAGGTCTTTTCTTCCGTCTTTTTATAACTCCTGGGAATCAATTGCGACCGTCAAAGCAGCCGTAACCGCCGGCCGCCGCTGCGGTCGCTTGATTGCCGGTGACTTAGCGATGTCGCTGGGACGTCAACTCAGCGCCGTCAGCTTCGGTAACCCCTTCAGCAACGTCGGCCACCACTTATCGGCCGCAGCGCCGAGGTGAACCGTGATGCGCCGGGCGTGCAGCCTCAGCGTGGCGGCAACTTTGAGCACCTGCTCGCGCATCCGGCTTAGGCTCCAGCCTTGCCGGGTTTGTCTCTCCAGCAGGCAGCGCAGGCCATGCAGGATCTGGTAGGCGTAGAGGCTCAGCAGCAGACTCACTTCGTTGCGGGCCATCACGTCTTGGACGGTGGAGGCACCGCGATCCGTCGACGAGAGGTGTACGTCGAGCGCCGATTTCACCTCGCCCATGTGCGCTTCGGCGCTGCCGCGTTTGCGGTAGAGCGCCAGGACCTTCTCCGGCGGCCAGTCGAACTTGCCAAGGTTGGTGACCAGGAAGAAGGCATGCAGCAGCAGATCATCGGGGCGCTCCTGCACGACGAGTACCACGCGCCGTGGTTCTGGCCAGGTACCGGCTTGGTACTCCAGATCATGGCACCACTCCCGAGGCTGCTCGGGCGGCCGGCCGCGTGGCCGCTTCAGGTGCGGCGCCGCCAGTTTCTGCAGGCCCTTGTGGCTGCGCAGCCGGCCCAGGTACTCGATGTTGCGCGCTTCCAGCGCCTCCAGCGTGTCGTTGTCGGTGAACCCGGCATCGATACGCACCCGAACCTGGGCGCCGGTGCTCTCGTTGAGCCGCTTCACCAGGTGTGGGATCCAGGTATCGGCGTTCTCGGCCGGGCCGGCGTTGCCCTCGCGGAGCAGGCCGCCCACCATGTCGCCGGTTTCGGCCAAGGAGGCGACCAGCGGGGAGGTGATGCGGGCCCCGTAAAGGCCATGGTAGGCCGAGCCACCTTGATGACCGTGAACCTCGATCGGCAGGCCGTCGATGTCCAGCGTTAGCTGCTGGGGGCGCTCACCGTTCTTCAGCGAGGTCAGGCGCCAGATCACCAGACGCAGCAGGCCTTCGTGCACGGCATCAATGTTGTCGTTACGTCCGAGGCAGGTCAGCAGCCGCGACAGCGTGGCTTGAGACGGTCGGTCCTGCGCCAATGGTGTCATCCCGCGCACATCGCTGCAGGCCAGCTGCCAGAGCGGATCACGGCGCAGCGTGTCGGTATCGCTGAGATCGATTCAACCCATCGCCCGCTGCATGACCAATGTGCGCAGCTGACTGGCCAGCGAGTGGCGGATACGCAGCGGGTGGCGTCGATCGACCAGATTATCTTCGAGCGCCTCGATCACGCCGCTGTTATCGAGGGCTTCACGCAGCAGCAGAGCGCCGCTGTCGCTGGTGGTGCAGTGGCCGCTCATCTCGACACGGACAGAGCCGTTGCACGAGGGCGACCAGGTCGTTAGTGTTTCACCCATGGCGAGTGGTCCTCTTGAATCGTGTTCTGGCAGGAACCTCATGAATAAGCCGGGATCACCCTTGCCCACGAACTGGGGCTGACGGTGACCGCCGAGGGCTTGGAGGACAGAGAGAGCCTCCGGACCCTCGTTGCCATGAACTGCGACACGATCCAGGGCTTCTACATCTCCCGACCATTGAGTGAAGAGAGCTTCCTCGCTTTCGTCGACCGCGACATGGAGAAGATGCTCTCGGGAGTGGCCCGCAGCGAAGAGTGAACAACGGAGGAGAAACAGATGCGTGACGATGTCGAGATGGTCGATGTGCCGCTGGATCGGGTGCGCCGTTACCTCGAGCCTGGCCCCATCGTGCTGGTCTCATCTACCTGCGGTGGTGAGCGCGATATCATGACTCTGGGCTGGCATACCATGATGGCGTTCTCGCCCTCCCTGGTCGGCTGCCTCATCTCTTCCGGCAATCACAGTTTCGAGCTCGTGCGCCGCAGTGGGACCTGCGTCATCAACCTGCCGACGACGGCCTTGACCGCTGTGATAAAGGCGACCGGCATCCACTTCCACGATCTGACGCGATAGGCATCCTGAAACGCACCCAATGCCTGCACCTCGAAGCCCACGAGCAGTGGCTGGTGACCATCACCTCGCGGTCGCCCAAGGGATCCAATCCGACATTTGCCGTGGCACCGGGTTTCTTTTGGAGGGTTCAGAGACGCGTTGTTGTTGTTCTCATGAAATTGCGGACCGCCTGGGGAAATTTCATCGGATATGTCATGCCGATCTGAGATAACGCGCGGGAATGACCTCAAGCAGGCCCGCGAAGAGCACGATGACACCTCCCGCCATCTCGAAGCCTGTTAGGGATTCATCGGCGAGGAGGGCCGCGGAAAGCGCTCCCACCAGCACCTCCGTCATCAGCAGGATGCTGACGCGTGCAGGCTCAAGCCGGACCGTCGCCCACATCAATGCCACAAGGCTCAATCCCCACCACAGGCCACCTGTCAGCAGTGCCAGCCCCGTGATCGTGAGGGCCTGACTCGGGACAAGGCTGGGCAGCGGCTCAAGGGACGGGGCGAGAACCAGCGCCGTCACTGCCGCGCCTAGAGCGAAGATGAAGGCGGCGGGTAGAGCCGTGATGGTGGACCTGGCGCGGATGCCGGTGGTGGAGAAAGACCAAAGGATACCGCCAATCAACGACATCCACTCACCTGCTCCCCGGGGCAGCGGGAGATTGCCGTCGGCCCCCAGCATGATGGCCAGTCCTGCCAGGCCCAGGACAATGGCGACAATGCGCAGGCGGGGCGTCGGCCACCCCATCAGGAAGCGGCCGATCAGCGTGCTCCACACCGGGCTGAGAAACCACAGCAGGATGATGATCGCGACCCGTCCATAGAGGAAGCCGATCGAGTAGAGCGCGAACGCTGCACCGCCCAGCGCGACCGAGAACAGGGCGACCGGCCGGGTTCGTGCCAGTTGGCGGCGATTTCGAACGGCAAAGGGCAGAAGAAGTACCACCGTGCCAGCGGTTATGGCGGCTGTCCCCCAGGCGCCCGTCAGGCCCATCCCCCCCAGGGCGCGAACCGGTAGCCAGTAGAATCCCCATAGCACCCCCGTGGCGAGAACGATGGCGGAGGCGAGAAGCGTGCGCTGATCGGGTTGCATACGACATGACCTTGCTATTGCGTGAGGGCGGGGGCGAGTAGCTCCGCGCTAGACGAACCTTGGCGAGTAAGTGTGTTCCTGCGCGAAAGCCGTTATCGCCGATACGGCCATAACGTAACTTTTCTTACTTTTACCAAGAGCGATACCGGCTATTTTCCTGAATGGATGGCGTCATGCAATATATTTGATCTACACATAGAGGTTAGATAAAGTTACTTTTATGAAACGCCCATTGCCTTCTCTCAATGCGCTTCGCGCCTTCGAGACCACTGCACGCCATTTGAGCTTCGTGCCTGCTGCCGACGAGCTCCATGTCACGCCGGCGGCGGTGAAGCAACTAGTGCGCAAGCTGGAAGAGCACCTGGGCATAGCGCTCGTCGAACGTAGTGGACGCGGCCTGAGGGTGACGCCGGCAGGCGGGGCTGGCCTGGAATCTCTGGCGGCAGGCTTCGAGCAGATCGAACGTGCGGTTGGCCAGATGAGTGCCTACCGCAATCCTCAGCGCCTGGTCGTCTCCGCCGAACCTTCCTTCGCCACTGCCTGGCTGGTACCCCGGCTCGAGCGGTTCCGCGCCATGTATCCCGACATCGATGTGCTGATCGATTCCTCACTTCGCCTGGCGAATCTTGAAAAGGGAGCGGCGGACGTGGCGATTCGCTTCGGCGTCGCTCCACAGAAGGGGGAAGTGGCCTACCGGCTGTTCGACGAGCAGTTGTGTGCCTTTTGCAGTCCGTCGCTGACCACGCGCCATGATGGATTGCGGCAGCTGGACGACCTCTCTCGCGCCACCCTGATTCACTGGGATACATCAGCCCTGACCTGGGCCACAGCGACTCGAGCGTGGGTGGGGTGGGAGCCCTGGCTCGAGACGCTGGGCGCCGGTCACATCGATGCTCGACGAGGGGTCAGTTTCAGCGACTACAACCTGGCCGTTCAGGCGGCGATTGCGGGACAGGGGGTCGTCCTGGGTAGCCTGCCGATACTGAGCGACCTGGTCACGGCAGGGCTTCTGGTGCGTCCATTCACGGACATCGTGGAGACGAGTATCGGTTACGATATCGTCGCGACCCGTGACGCCGTCGGTACGCAGCAGGTAAAGAGCTTCATCGCCTGGACCAAGGCGGAGGCGGCAGGAGCCGCCTAGGCATCGGGTATCGTCCTCGCGCCATTGCCTGTCCCGAGCAGAGCCGGATTGGGGGCGGGCATCGATTGGGTTTGTTAATGGCCAAGTAAACTGACCCAGTATCGGCCAACGCTTTTGACCCACCCCCGAGGTGGCAGCGTTGCCACCATCCACCTACCGTGTCGGCTCAGCCAAGGGCCGTGTGGAGGTTACCGTCCAGTCGCCGCAGATAGGCGAGATGAACATGATCACGACCATGAAGGGGCGGCGCATCGGCGACTGCTGAAGCGTCTTCCCGCCATCGATGACAGAGGCCACTCCACGGAGTGGCCGTTGTCGTAGAGGAGAGGTCAGTAGCCGGCAGGCGTCTCGCCCATCTCCCTTTCCAGGCGGCGGGCGACGTCGGAACCTGTCAACCTGATTCGGATAGATCGTTAAAAATTAACGTCGATTTCGTGGCGGTATCGCTTGCCGCTGACAGCGTCGGGAAGTTCACCACACTATAGGATGCCGGGTCGTCGTCATCGGGCTGTACCGGATTGATCGAGACACTGGCCGGTGGCATTGCCACCTTCGGGCGTCCGCGAGTGAATCGCTCGGGATGCGCCTCGACGCTTTCATCGAGGGCTTGCTGGCGAACCTCCGCAATCTCGCGATATCGGCCGGTGAAGACCTGTTCTGGCGTGAAACCGGCCAGCCCGCTGTGGTGGTGCTGCAGGTTGTACCAGTCGACGTAGGCGCTGTACCACTGCCGGGCGTGCGCGATGCTCTCGAATCGCCCCGGGTAGTCCGGTTGGTACTTGCTGGTATTGAACTGGCTTTCGCTGAAGGGGTTGTCGTTGCTGACCCGTGGCCGGCTATGGCTGCACGTCACCCCCAGCTCTCCCATGAGATCCAGGTAGCTGCGTGCGATCATCGGTGAGCCTCGATCCTGGTGAAGCGTCAGCGCTCCATGCGGGATTCCGTAGCGGTCCACGGCTTCCTGGAAGAGCTGCTGAGCCAACGCGGCGTTTTCCTTGTGGGAGACCATCCAGGCCACGATGAAGCGGCTGTACAGGTCCAGCACCACGTAGAGATTGAGGTAGACGCCGCGTCGCCGCGTGGGCAATTTGCTGATGTCCCACGGCCATGCCTCATTGGCAGCCCTTGCCGTGATGCGAGGCATGGCATGGTGTTGAGGCGCACGTTGAGCCCGCCTCATTCATGAGGGTGCTGATCGAGCGGCGTGAAGGCCCTTTCTGCCGGCATCGACCCTCAGGAGCAGCATTCGCTGCGTGTGAATCTGCCAACATATGCCCAAAAGGAGCGTTTTCTTTGCCGCTGAATAACCTCCAGGAATGGATTTCGGCCATCAGAGCAGCCGAGATCGTCAGCCACCGTGGTGGCCGCCTTAATCTTGGGTCAACTTAGGTAGCGGCGGGCGTCAGCTCAGCGCGGTCAGTCTCGGCAGTCCTTTCAGTAACGTCGGCCACCATTTGTCGGCAGCGTCACCGAGGTGAACGGTGATGCGTCTTGCGTGTAGTGACAGCGTAGCGGCGACCTTGAGCACCTGCTCGCGCATCCGGCGCAAGCTCCAGCCTTGCCGGGTCTGTCGTTCCAGCAGGCAGCGCAGGCCATGCAGTACCTGATAAGCGTAGAGGCTCAGCAGAAGGCTCACCTCGTTGCGGGCCATCACGTCCTGGACCGTGGAGGCACCGCGATCGGTCGACGAGAGATGCACGTCGAGTGCCGACTTCACCTCGCCCATGTGCGCCTCAGCGCTGCCGCGTTTGCGGTAGAGCCCCAGGACTTTCTCCGGTGGCCAGTCGAACTTGCCGAGGTTGGTGACCAGGAAGAAGGCATGCAACAGCAGATCATCGGGGCGTTCCTGCACCACCAGCACCACACGCCGTGGCGATGACCAGGAACCGGCTTGATACTCAAGGTCGTGGCACCATTCACGAGGCTGTTCGGGTGGCCTGCCTTGTGGCCGCTTCAGATGTGGTGCCGCCAACTTCTGCAGGCCCGTATGACTGCGCAGCCGGCCCAGGTACTCGATGTCACGAGCTTCCAGCGCCTCCAGCGTGTCGTTATCGGTGAAGCCGGCGTCGATGCGCACGCGAACCTGGGCCCCGGTGCTCTCGTTGAGTCGCCGCACCAGATGGGGAATCCAGGTGTCGGCATTCTCTGCCGGGCCGGCGTTGCCCTCGCGCAGCAGGCCGCCAACCATGTCACCGGTTTCGGCCAGCGAGGCAACCAGCGGCGAGGTGATCCGCGCACCGTAAAGCCCATGAAACGCCGATCCGCCCTGGTGGCCGTGGACCTCGATCGGCAGGCCGTCGATGTCCAGGGTCAGCTGCTTGGGTCGTTCGCCATTCTTAAGCGAGGTCAGACGCCAGACCACTAATCGCAGCAGGCCTTCGTGCACGGCATCGATGTTGTCGTTGCGCCCAAGGCAGGTCAGCAGCCGCGACAGCGTGGCTTGAGACGGCCGATCTCGGGTCAGTGGCGTCATCCCGCGAGCATCGCTGCAAGCCAACTGCCAGAGCGGGTCACGACGCAGTGTGTCGGTATCACTGAGGTCAATCCAGCCCATCGCGCGCTGCAATACCAAGGTGCGCAACTGGCTGGCCAGAGAATGGCGGATGCGCAGCGGGTGGCGCCGGTCGACCAGGTTGTTCTCCAAGGCGTCGATCACGCCGCTGTTATCGAGAGCTTCACGCAACAGCAGAGCGCCGCTGTCGCTGGTGGTGCGCTGGCCGTCAAGCTCAACGCGGATGGACCCGTTGCAGGACGGAATCCAGGGAGATACGCTTTCACCCATGGCGGATGGTCCTCTGGAATCAGGTTCTTGCCGGAACGTTCTGATTTCTCAAGGGAATACCATCCGTCATCTTCATTTTCAGGCCGCCCTCATGAATAAGCCGGGGTCATGTGTGGCGTGCCGTCGCTGGAGCGTATTGGTCAGGCCGGGCCGATGACCAGTGTTAATGAGAACGATTGTTGTTATTGATGGGAACGGCAGCGATCGTGTCGTCATCCTTCGCCTTTAGACCGGAAATCGTTCGGTAGGCTTCACATCGAACTTATACAGGACTAAAATGGTCCCCAATTGAGGCGTGGCCCCTACTGGACCGCGTGCCATAGAGGAGGGTAGGCATGCTCAAGCTTTCGCGGCTGACAGACTATGCCGCCGTGGTGATGGCTCAGATCGCACGCCACCCCGAGCAGCCCCAGGCGGCAGGTGAGTTGGCCGAGGCGGTGAAGCTGCCGCACCCCACGGTGTCCAAGACCCTCAAGATGCTGGTCAAGGCAGGCTTGCTGGAATCGCGGCGCGGCGCCCAGGGTGGCTATTCTCTGGCCCGGTCTGCCTCCAGGATCACGGCCATCGATATCATTACCGCCATCGAGGGGCCGGTGGCCATGACCGAGTGCAGTCTCGCCGAGGGTGAGTGCGATCTGGCCGCTACCTGTGGCGTTGCCGACAACTGGCAGCGAGTGTCACTGGCCGTGCGGGGACTTCTCGATAGCGTGACCCTGGCCCATCTAGCGGATACCTCGCCGATCAAGCTGCCGGTGCAGCTGCCCATTCAGAGCGTGACCTTGGCCGCCGACACGGCCTGAGCCGTTTTATCGAATTCAGCACGGCGAGCTCGGCTCGTCGGCCCAACCGCCCGGGGAGGGGTGACATCATGGCAACTCAGGAAATGGAAGAGCTTGTCCGTCGCGACTACAAAGAAGGCTTCGTGACAGACATTGAGAGCGATACGCTGCCGCCTGGACTCGACGAGGACGTCATTGCGTTCATCTCGAACAAGAAGGGGGAACCGGCGTGGATGCTGGAGTGGCGCCTGGAAGCCTATCGCAAGTGGCTGAAGATGACGCCGCCCTCCTGGGCACATCTCGACTACCCGCCCATCGACTATCAGTCGATCTCCTATTTCAGCGCGCCCAAGCGTGACGAGGACCGTCCACAAAGCCTCGATGAGGTGGATCCCAAGCTGCTCGAGACCTACGAGAAACTGGGGATTCCCCTGCATGAGCGGGCGGCCCTGGCCGGCGTAGCGGTAGATGCGGTGTTCGACTCCGTCTCCGTGGCCACTACCTTCAAGGAGACGCTCTACGAAGCGGGGGTGATCTTCTGCTCCATCTCCGAGGCGATTCGCGAGTACCCGGAGCTGATCAAGCAGTACCTGGGCACCGTGGTGCCGGTCACCGACAACTATTTTGCGGCGCTCAACTCCGCGGTATTCACCGACGGTTCCTTCGTCTTCGTCCCCAAGGGCGTGACTTGCCCCATGGAGCTCTCTACTTACTTCCGCATCAATGCCGCCAACACCGGCCAGTTCGAGCGCACCCTGATTATCTGCGAGGAGGGCGCCCAGGTCTCTTATCTGGAGGGTTGTACCGCCCCGATGCGTGACGAGAATCAGCTTCACGCCGCGGTGGTCGAGCTGGTCACCCTGGATGACGCCTACATCAAGTACTCCACGGTGCAGAACTGGTACCCCGGCGATGAGGACGGCAAGGGCGGCATCTACAACTTTGTCACCAAGCGTGGCGACTGTCGTGGCGACCGTTCGCGCATCAGCTGGACCCAGGTCGAGACTGGCTCCGCGATTACCTGGAAGTATCCCTCCTGTGTGCTGCGCGGCAAGGACAGCATCGGCGAATTCTACTCCGTGGCGGTGACCAACGGACGCCAGCAGGCCGACACCGGCACCAAGATGATCCACATCGGCGAGGGCACCCGCTCCAGCATCATTTCCAAGGGCATCTCCGCCGGCCGCAGCAATCAGTCCTATCGCGGCCTGGTGAAGATCGGCCCGCGGGCCAAGGGTGCGCGCAACTTCACCCAGTGCGATTCCCTGCTGATCGGCGATACCTGCGGCGCTCACACCTTCCCCTATCAGGAGATCGGCAACAGCACCGCTACCGTCGAGCATGAGGCCACCACCTCCAAGATCGGCGAGGACCAGCTCTTCTATTGCCAGAGCCGGGGCATTTCCGAGGAAGACGCGGTGAGCATGATCGTCAACGGTTTCTGCAAGGACGTCTTCCAGGAGCTGCCGATGGAATTTGCCGTCGAGGCCGAGGCGCTGCTGAGCGTGACCCTCGAAGGAGCCGTGGGTTAAGGCGCCCAGGCGCCGGTCCGGTTCAGACAACGTATTTCGGGTCGCTGCGGCGACCCGCCAGAATCGAAAAGGTAATCAAGATGCTCGAAGTCAAGGATCTGTACGTCACCGTCGAGGGTACTGAAATCCTCAAGGGCCTCACCCTGACCATCAACGCGGGTGAAGTTCACGCCATCATGGGCCCCAACGGGGCCGGCAAGTCGACCCTTTCTGCGGTCATCGCCGGCAAGGACGGCTATGAGGTCACCTCGGGTTCGATCACCTTCGAGGGACAGGACGTGCTGGAGATGGAGGTCGAGGAGCGGGCCCTGGCCGGCATGTTGCTCGGCTTCCAGTACCCGGTGGAGATCCCGGGGGTGAAGAACATCTACCTGCTCAAGGCGGCCCTCAACGCCAAGCGTGCCGCAAATGGCCAGGAGGACATCCCGGCGCCGGAGTTCATGAAGCTGATCAAGGAGAAGATCGCCGAGATGAAGATGGACGCCAGCTTCCTGCAGCGCTCCGTCAACGAGGGCTTTTCCGGCGGTGAAAAGAAGCGCAACGAGATCCTCCAGATGCTGGTGCTGCAGCCCAGGCTTGCCATGCTCGACGAGATCGATTCTGGCCTGGATATTGATGCCATGAAGGTGGTGGCCGACGGCGTCAACAGCCTGCGTAACGCCGAGCGCGCCATCCTGCTGGTGACCCACTACCAGCGCCTGCTCGACTACATCGTACCGGACAGGGTTCATGTGCTGGTCGACGGTCGCATCGTCAAGAGCGGTGATGCCGAACTGGCCAAGAAGCTCGAGGCACACGGTTATGATTGGGTACAGGAGGAGTCCGCGGCATGAGCGATGTTCAGACTTTTCTCGACCGCCTGGCCGAGCGCAACGCCCAGCGCGGGCGAGAGCCGACCTGGATCGCCGCCCGGCGACAGGCCGGTGCGGCGCGCTTCGAAGCGCTCGGCTTCCCGACCCGCCGCGACGAGGCCTGGAAATATACCGACGTACGGGCGATTGCCCGGGCGACTTCGCCCTTGCCGCCAACGCCGAATTTTCCCCGGCCACCGCCGCGGCATTGACCCTGCCCATCGACGCCCATCGACTGACTTTCGTCGACGGCGTGTTCTCGGCGCCGCTTTCACAGCTCGATGGCCTGCCATCAGGGGTGGCACTGCTGCCGCTCTCCAGGGCGCTCGAGGAGAATCACGAAGCGGTGGGTGGCCCGCTTGGTCGTCTCACCGGCGTGGAGTTCTCGCCCTTCTCGGCCCTCAACACCGCGTTCACGGAAGAGGGTGCCGTGCTGCGTCTGGCGCCCGGTACCGTGGTGGAGAAGCCAATCGTGCTGCAGTTCCTCTCCCGCGCCGGTGAGGCGCCTGTAATGAGCCACCCGCGCATTCTGATCGAGGCGGCCGGGCGCAGCCAGGCCACCGTGATCGAGCATCATATCGGCGAGGAGTCGGCGGCTAACTTCACCAACCTGGTAGAGGAGATCATGCTCGACCGCGGGGCGATCCTGACCCATTACAAGCTTCAGGAGGCGCCGCTGGCCGACCTGCACGTGGCCAGCATCCATGTGGAGCAGGGCCGCGACAGTACCTATACCTCGTTCAACCTGAACCTGGGGGGGAGCCTGGTGCGCACCGACCTGATCAGCGAACTCAACGGTCAAGGCGCTACCGCCAATTTCTATGGCCTTTTCTACGGTCAGGGTCGCCAGCACGTGGACAGCCACACCCTGGCCAACCACAACGCGCCGCACACCTACTCCAACGAGAACTACAAGGGCATTCTCGATGATCGCGCCCATGGCGTGTTCAACGGCAAGGTGGTGGTCAAGCGCGACAGCCAGAAGATCGAGGGCTATCAGAGCAACGCCAACCTGCTGCTCTCCGACCGCGCCGAGATCGACGCCAAGCCCGAGCTTGAGATTTACGCTGACGACGTCAAGTGCTCTCACGGCACCACCACCGGCCAACTCGATGAGGAGGCGATCTTTGCCCTGCGCACTCGTGGCATCGATCGTCAGACCGCCCGTGGCCTGCTGACCCTGGCCTTCGCCGGCGAGGTTCTCGGAGAGGTCAGCCTGGACGTTGTGGCCGAGCGCGTCGAGTTGGCGGTTGCCGGCAAGCTGCCTGAACGCTTCAATCTGGCCGGGCTGGTGGAAACCGCCGTGGCCCTGGACGATGAGTGAGAGCGCCTTTGAAGAGGAACACGCCATGACCGAACTGGCTACCCGCCGCCCTGAGGCGCCCACGCTGGACGTGATGGCAATTCGTGCGGAGTTTCCAATACTGGCCCGGCAGGTACACGGTCGGCCGCTGGTCTATCTCGACAACGCGGCCACCAGTCAGACACCCCGCCGGGTAATAGAGGCATTCGACGCCTACTATGGCGGCTACAACGCCAACATCCATCGCGGGCTGCATACCCTGGCTGATGAGGCTACGGCGGCCTTCGAAGGCACTCGTGAGACGGTGCGCGGCTTTCTCAACGCCGCCGAAAATCGTGAGATCATCTTCACCCGCGGCGCCACCGAGGCAATCAATCTGGTGGCCTATGCTTGGGGACGAGCCAATCTGAAGGCCGGTGACGAGGTGCTGATTTCGCGCCTGGAGCACCACTCCAACATCGTGCCCTGGCAGCTTCTGGCCAGCGAGCTGGGGTTCGTGATCAAAGTGATCCCGGTAGACGAGCGCGGTGTGCTCGATATGGCAGCCTATGGTTCGCTGTTCACCGAACGCACCCGGCTGGTGGCGGTAAACCACATCTCTAATGCATTCGGCACCGTCAATCCGGTCAAGGAAATGGCGGCTACTGCCCACGCCCATGGCGCTCTGATTCTGGTGGACGGCTGCCAGGCCGCCCCCCATCAGACGGTGGACGTGCGCGACATCGACGCCGATTTCTATACCTTTTCCGGGCACAAGGTCTACGGCCCTACCGGGGTCGGCGTGCTCTATGGCAAGGCGGCGCTGCTTGAGGCCATGCCGCCCTGGCAGGGCGGTGGGGAGATGATCAAGACGGTTTCCTTCGAGGCCGGCACTACCTTCGCGGAGATCCCCCACAAGTTCGAGGCCGGTACGCCTGCCATTGCCGAGGTGATCGCCCTGGGCGAAGCGCTCAGGTGGGTCGCAGGCGTTGGCCTCGACGCCATCGGTGCCTGGGAGAATATCCTGCTGGAACGGGCCACTGTCGCAGTGTCGCGTATCGACGGTCTTCGTGTGCTGGGCACCGCTCCGGACAAGGCGGCCGTGCTGTCGTTCGTGGTGGATGGGGCCCACGCCCAGGATATTGGCCTGCTGATTGATCAGCTCGGCGTGGCGATTCGCACCGGCCATCACTGCGCCCAGCCCCTGCTGGCCCAGTTCGGCGTGGATGCCACCTGTCGGGCGTCGTTTGCCGCCTACAACACCCTTGAAGAGATCGATGTTTTTGCCGAGTCGCTCAGTCGCGTCATCGGCATGGTGAGATAAGGACGCCCATGAGCGATATCGAGCAGATAGTCAGCCTCGAGAAGGGGCAGTCCCTGCCGTTGCAGAGAGATGTGGAAGCGATCTCCATTCCTTTTGGCAAGACCGTGACCCTGGCCGAAGACAGCATCGTTAGCGTGATGCAAGCCAAGGGCAGCTCGGTGAGCGTGGGCTATGAAGGACGCCTCTACCTGGTCGAGGGGGCCAACCTCGATGCTTTGGGGCTCGAGTCGCTACCGCGGCCGACCCTTGCCGAGGAAGCCTCAGAGGACGAAATCGAACAGTTCGTCTGGGATCAGCTGCGCACCTGTTTCGATCCGGAGATTCCAGTTAATATTGTCGACCTGGGACTGGTCTACGGTTGCCGCATCGAGCGCCTTATCACCGGGGAGCGTATCGTCACTATTCGCATGACGCTTACTGCGCCAGGCTGTGGCATGGGTGACGTGATCGCCGCCGACGCTCGCAACAAGATCCTCGGTGCCCCGCAGATCAACAAGGTGCATACCGAGATCGTCTTCGATCCGCCCTGGAGCCGCGAGATGCTGAGCGACGAGGCTAAGCTCGAACTCGGCATGTTCTAGTCTGGGGGCGTCCATGAAGCAGGTGGTTGGGAACGTCTTTCGGGGCCTGCTGATGACCCTTGGCGCCACCGCATTGCTCGCGGCACTGTTGTTCCTGGTGGCAAATCTATGGGTGCTGGGTCAGACCCATTCGCGAATCGAGCATGAGCTTCCGCTGTGTGTCGGCAAGCAGGTAGGCATCGTTTTCGGCACGTCCCACTGGACTCGTAGCGGCGTGCGCAACCCCCATTTCGATGCGCGCATGAGCGCCTCGGCGCGCCTGTTGCGCCTGGGGCATATCGACCACCTCCTGATCTCCGGTGATAATCGTACCCGCTTCTACAACGAGCCCATTACCATGTGGCGAGACCTTCGTGGCCGTCAGGTTGCTGATGCTGACATGACACTCGATTACGCAGGCTTCAGCACCTTCGATACTCTGTCACGGGCAAAGGAGGTGTTCGGCGTTGAGCGAGCGCTGCTGATCACCCAGGGGTGGCATTTGCCGCGAGCGCTGTTCATTGCTGATGCCCTGGGGTTGGAGGTCACCGGCTGTGCGGTGCCCGCGCAGAGGGTGAGCGGAGTATGGCGGCTACAGGTGCGAGAATGGGTGGCGCGTGTGGCCACCCTGGGAGATCTCTATCTGTGGAGACGTGAGCCCCACTTTTTAGGGCCGCTGGAACCTCTGCAGATTGCGCCACGCTCCTGGGAAGCCTGGCTGTTTCCTGCGGCAGGCGATCCTGCGGCAGGCGATCCTGCGGCAGGCCAGAATATACTTAGTGATGAGGTGTCGGAAGGCGAAGGGGAGTGACTCAGCGCTGCAGGCGCTGTTTCTGCAGGTCGTAGAGCTCTCGTATCAACGCCCTACAGCCCTTGAGACACTCTTCGATCACAGGCTCGATGGAGTCGGGAAGAGGATGGGTGTAGAGGGTCGAGAGGGCCTGCATCAGCACCCGCTCTTGTTCAAGCAGTTCGCCAATCACTACCTGGCTCTCATTGCCGACGAAGCTCTTCAGCCGGCTCCACAGCCACATGTAGTCGTCGCGCTCAACGTCTGCGTCGCGGGGCAACATGTTGAGATGCTGACGCGCCAGCTCCTGAAGCTTGCTCATCGACCGATTCCTGGCCTCGTAATGAGGTTTCAGAGTGTCACGCAGGGATGGGCGCAGGCGCTCCAGATTGTCCTGGAAATAGTCGATGCTGTCGGCCAGCGCCTCAAGGGCGCTGTCCATCGCCACTTGGCGATTATCAAGAAACATGAGCGGTCACCTCCTCCGGTGACGCAGATTGTGGCCGTGGAAACACTGTTTTACTACCCTTGGGCGGGAATAAATATTCTGATATTGAGCCTGGTCGGCGCTGTTATGGCAATTACCCCTTGGGCTTAGGCGGCGCTTTGCGGTTCGGGGAGGCGTTTTTTTCGATATGCTCAATGATCAGACCGGCGATATCCTTGCCGGTGGCGGACTCAATGCCCTGCAGGCCGGGGGAGGAATTGACCTCCATGATAACCGGCCCGTGGTTGGAGCGCAGCAGGTCGACGCCCGCGACGCGCAGGCCCATGGCCTTGGCCGCGCGAATCGCCGTGGAGCGCTCTTCCGGGGTGATGCGGATGACGCTGGCGGTTCCTCCGCGGTGCAGGTTTGAGCGGAACTCACCCTCGGCGGCCTGACGCTTCATCGAGGCCACTACCTTGTCGCCGATCACGAAGCAGCGGATATCGGCGCCCTTCGCCTCCTTGATGTACTCCTGCACCATGATATTGGCCTTCATGCCCATGAAGGCCTGGATCACGCTCTCGGCGGCCTGGTTGGTCTCGGCGAGTACCACGCCGATGCCCTGGGTGCCCTCCAGCAGCTTGATGACCAGCGGAGCTCCCTTGACCATGGTGATCAGGTCGGGAATATCATCCGGGGAGTGAGCGAAACCGGTGATCGGGAGCCCGAGCCCCTTGCGCGACAGCAGCTGCAGCGAGCGAAGCTTGTCGCGAGAGCGGGTGATGGACACGTTGTCGTTGATCACATAGGTGCCCATCATCTCGAACTGACGCAGTACCGCACAGCCATAGAAGGTCACCGAGGCGCCGATGCGCGGGATCACTGCGTCGAAGGGTTCGAGCTCCTCGCCCTTGAGATGGATCGAAGGGTGATGGGAAGCGATGCTCATATAGCAGCGCAGGGTGTCGACCACCCGGGCGCTATGGCCTCGCTGTTCAGCGGCCTCCACCAGTCGACGAGTGGAGTAGAGATTGCGGTTGCGTGACAGCAGCGCGATATGCATCGAAGGGCTCCAGTGACGGGTGGTTCAAGGTTCGCCGTGCAGGAAGGCGCTGCCTGGCGCCACGAGAAGGCGGCGAAGGGCGCGACGGCCAAGCAGCATGGGATGACGCATATTGCGACGGTCGGTCAGACTCAACTCAACTGGGAATTCCAGGTCGCCCAGGCTCAGGGAGGTGCGGATAATGTATCGCCACTCCTCCTGACCGTTGGAGCTACGCACCTTACGGCGATCGTGTAGATGCATGCGAAATACATGTGGCGGGGTGTTCGGCCCTCCGCTGCGGGTAGTGAAACTGACCCAAAGGTGGCCGTCCTCCTCATAGGATTCGATATCCTCGGCGTGCAGGGCCGACGTGCGGGCCCCGGTGTCTACCTTGGCGCAAAGGGTCAGGTGCATCTCTGGCAGTTCCACCATCTCACGACGGCCGATTACCGCCTTGGGGGTGTAGGGCAGTTCTTTCATGCTCATGGAAATCCTTCCAGACCTGTCAGCGGTTCAGGGCGGCCAGGCGCCGGCCGATGGGGCTTTCCGGGGCGGCCTCGCGCAGCGTCATTAACACGGGTAGCCGCAGGCGCGGCACCAGCGCCAGGTCGCGAGCCACGTTCATGAAGTCGGCGTTTTCACAGCCTGCCAGGCAGACCAGGAAGCGCGGCAGCCGTTCGGCATCCTCAAGATGGTGCCAGCCACGCCCGGCCATGGCCGCCAGCATGTCGGGGCCGCAAGCGTCGGCATCCGCCAACAACTCATCATACCAGGCGCCGACGACGTCGCTGTCGGCGCCGGCCACGGCACGAAGACAGGCGGAGAACACTTCGATGTCTCCGTCCCTCGCCGCCACTTCGCCCCGATCGTGCAGTGTACGGGCCAGAATGGCACCGATGACCACATGCTCCAGACAGTAGCATAGTGAGGTGAGCACTTCGTCAGGTAGCGCCGGCAGCCGGGCAGCCAGAAGCGACTGGTCATCGTCGCCCATGCGCACGACGAAGTCGGCCAGCCCTTGCAGGCCGAGAGCCTGCCAGTCGACCATCTGTTGGCCGCTTAGGTAGGCCTCCACCGGTTCCAGATGCTGGCTGGCCACCATCCCCAGGTCGTGACTGGCACGGGCATGCAGCAGGGCCTGGAAGGGCAGCGAGGGAGTGAAGGCCAGAGGGTTGTCCTTCATAAGATTGTCCACTGCCTCGCCATTTTTGTGACCGATGCTATCCACGCTTCGCCCCAATGTCTCCAGCAGGCTCTGCAGGAAGGCGTCGCGAGGTGCCGGTACCAGCTGACCCTGCTCGTCCAGCGGCAGGGCCAGGAGCCAGATCAGCGGGTCGCGTATGTCGCCCAGGCGAAACACGAAGCCTATGCGGGCCTGACCCTGCCAGGGGGCCGGCCATGCCAGTTCTCCCGCTTCGAAGGCCGCCAAGGTCGACATCTCGCAGGGCTCTACCCGGCGTCCCAGGTGGTAGAGGTTTACCACGGCGCCGCTGCGCACGAAGAAGTCATGTAGGGTGTTGATTGGCTGCATGCTCTCTCCCATCTGCGAATCGTGCACTCTACCTTGGCATCGCCCCGCTGTCAGCAGCTTAAGGGTGGATGAAGTCCGTGCCTGGTCAATTCTTAAGCGTTGGAGCCAGAGGCCCATGAGGCGTGACCTCAAGCGTCCTTTCCAGAGTTTATCCACAGCCCCATGCACGAAAACTGTGTACGGTGTCTCGCGACGCCATCATCTTCGTGCCCGATGTGGAGAATCCGGTGTATAAGCCCAGTGTATAAACCCGGTGTATACGCTCGAAAGATAAGCCCTGGGGCAACGTTCGATAGGGAAAAGCGGGTGGTGAAGCCGGTGGGATGGCTTATAGGGTGGCCGGGGAAGGGGCGGGTAGAGATAATGGCAGCTTCAATGCATGCGAGGACGTCACAATGAGCGCTCACCAGGAACTGGCGGCCGCCCTGCGCGAATTGGAGGCCGCCATGCGCGCCACCGATCAGTGGCGAATGGCGCGGCCTGAGCCTACCGCCTTCAAGAGCAGCCTGCCTTTCTGCACCGACACCATGGATCTGCCCCAGTGGCTGCGCTTTGTGTTCATCGTCCGCCTGGAGGCGCTGGTGGAGGCTGGCGCGCCGATGCCGGCTAAGTGCGACGTTACCCCAGCGGTTGAGGCCTGGCTGGCCCAGTCCGGAGCAGGAGGTGTCGAGCGGCTTATGCTGATCCAGGCCGTGAAAACGATTGACTGCCTGGTGACCAAGAAGTGATGTTATCTGCCCGCTACAAAATGCACAGGGCCCGCCATTAGCGGGCCCTGTGCACTTTCGGTGTCGATGTCAAGGTACCAGGCAGCGGCATTGAGCGCCCAGTTGTCGTTGATCAGCAGGTCCACGCCCACTTGACCGGCGGCACCCCAGGAGTCATCGAGGCTCAGGTCACCAAGGCCACTTTTCTCGCTTGAGAAAACAGTGTAATTAACGCCCACCCCTACATAGGGCTGTACCAAAGCATCTGTACCACCCAAGGGATAGTACTGCACGGTCAGAGTCGGCGGCAGATGCTTGGTGGAGGCAACGTCTGCCACAGCACCGCCCACGCTAAGCTCGATATCATGCTCGAACTGTTCGGCGGCCAGAAGCTCCATGCCGATCTTGTCGTGGAAGCGGTAGCCCAGTGTGAAAGCGAAACCGGTATCGTCCTGAACGTCCACGTCGACGGCGCCGTCAACCAACGAACCGTTATCGCTTTTTGGGGCCACTTTGGCCACGCCCAGGCGGGTGAAGAAGTCGCCTGCGCCGTAGGCCAGGGCCTGGGTGCTGGTGGTGAAGGCGGCGGCGGCAAGGCCGGCGGCGAGCAGAGTGGGGAGGGTCTTGCGCATGGGGCGACTCCTTGGTTGGGGCTATGTTTGGTTGGGGCTATGGCTAGCTATTCGATGACTGACATTTACTTATATCTACAACTGACAGTCGAGAGCTTGTCGATCGATAATCCTATTTTAATCAGCATCCGGCGATCCGATATTGATCCAGAGCAAAGATCTTGCATTGCAGCACGAGATGAACCGAGACATGACCTGCACGGCTAAGCATCTCTTCTCGATCAGAATCGGTAGGTGATGCCTCCGCCAATGCTCATGGGGTCAATTTTGGCCTCGTCGATCTTGTTAGGGCGCGGGTCGGACGAGATGTCGGCGTAGCTGATGAAACCGTTGAGCATCGGCCCCGTTGATTTGGTCAGATCCATGCCCAGTTTGCCGACGGTCCCATCGCCGTGATGCATATCGAAGCCGAGTAACTCGTCCTCGGAGAAGTGGGTGTAGTGGAGGCTTGCGCTAACATGAGACTGTGCGCGGGCGCTCATGACGGCTATGGGGTGGTTGTTGACCAGCTGGTTGACTGGCATCCGGTCGATGTTGTCTGTGCCTGCTTGGGCCAAGGCCATTTGGCTCACGACAACACAGCCGGCGGCGATCACGTTAACGGTCAGGAGGTTGGGCGTTTTCATCAGGGCGTTCCTCGCGTCGATCGTGGCGGAATCGTGGAGCCTGAACAATCAAGACTTGTACAGTATTTACAATATAAACGAATTTTGCACAAGTATTGTAAAGTTTTTCGATGAGGTCAATAGCCCTTATCGCTTGGGATTCCGGTAGGACAGTGGCATTTCACCGCAAAAAAAGGCCGCATCTGACGAGCATGGTGTACAACTGTTACCGCGGCGCAGCGTGAGCGGCTAGCAAGATCGCCCGGCATCGTCTTGACTGAGGGGAACTGACAAGGAGAGCGGAGATGAGACTTGCAATGTCCCTTCGACACCGGTGGTGGGGCGAGTCCGCGGCCCTGCTTGTCGGCGGCGGTCTGGCAATCTGGCTGCTGCTGCAGCCGGGCCGCGTGTGACGCGGCCATGGTTGCCGTATTCGTCTACCAGCCGCTGGGCTCGGCGTCGGATGTCATCAAGGGTATCGTCGTGGCGGATGGGATAGCCGATGATGGCGTTCCACTCGGTTTCGCTGACCTGGCTCTGCAGGGCGCGATCGATCAGCTCGAGCAACTGAGTGGGCTCGGTGCGGTAGCGGGGTGTACTGGATAGCAGCAGCAGGCCTACCATGCCGCCGAAGACGATCAGACAAACGATGAAAACCAGCAGGAAGAGAGCCATGGGCGCAACCGGACGATTGGTCCCATACCAGAACGGATCCTGGCCCCACGTTGAAGATGAAGGAAGGTATTTGGGAAACGTGGAGCGGGTGAAGGGAATCGAACCCTCGTCTTAAGCTTGGGAAGCTTCTGCTCTACCATTGAGCTACACCCGCCGGGCAGAATCGATAATAAAACCAACCGCTTAGCCATGCAAGCCGCGGCGAGGGCTTTTTCGTGGTGACGGTGCAAGTTGCTGTTTTCATGGCGCCTTACCGGGCGGGCGTGTGAGATATACTGCGGTGTGCGACGGCGTCGACAAGAAATTTTCTATTTTTGTCGAACTTTCTCTCGCAGCAGTGTCTGATTATTTACAGACAACAGCGCGATGGCAGTCGCTAATACTGTTGTTTTGACTCGCAGAATCGATCGATGCTTGGCCGCTCCCCTGAGGATGCGGCCTTATTTTTGGTTGTCATCTTGGCGGCTGCAGTCACCATGGCAAATACGCCTCGCCGGCTGGCGAGGCGTATTAGGTAGCTGCTGGCAGGCAGATCAGTGGTTGTGCTTCATACGCATGCTGAGGATGGCATTCAGCACATCGCGGCGAGTCACGATGCCCACCAGGCGTTCCTGTTCCACCACCGGATAGACCTTGGGCTTGTTGCTCAACATTTCCTGGGCCAGGTCGGTTAAGCTCTTGTTGGGCGTGACGGTGAGCACCTCATTGCGCATCAATTCTCGAACCAGCGGTGGTTCCTCATTGAGGTAGGTGCTTTCCAGAACCTTCCCAAGTACGTCCTGCTCCGAGATAAAGCCAATCAGATGATCGCGTTCGTCGACCACCGGGACGCCGGGTAGCCTGTGCAACGACAACCCTTCGGCAAGAGTGGAAACCGAGGTCTTGCCGGTGACTCGGTAGCAGTCACGGGACATGATCTCACGTACGGTGGTAGGGGCCTTGTTGGGCATGGCATATCTCCTTGTGCCGGTTCATCGTCACCCGGTCAGACTACAGCATAGCCGACCCATGGCCAGTGCCGAGCCCGACAGGCGTTAAACGGTCAACGCTGGTTAGGCAACCTCGGAACCCTACCGTAGGCTTGCTCTCCAAAAGACATCCTTCTCGATGACACAGGAGCTTCCATGGATGCCCGCGAATACCTGGCTAGGAAAGGCTTGGATGGCGACCGCGACGCCGAACGACCCACTACCCTTGAGGAGAAGTCCTGGGCCAGAGCCCGTGAGGCCGGTGATCGCCGGCCGCGTGCCGGCACGCCCCACGACTGGGAGGATTGGGAGCGCCACCACGACGACTTGGCCGACGGCGCCGAGAGGTTGCAGCAGAAGATCAACCGTGAGGCTCATCTCCGGCTGCTGGAACATCCCGATCCCGATGTCGCCGAGGAGCACCCGGAGCGCAAAAATATCAATCTTGGCCGTGATGTTGGCGGGGATGCCGTCCCGTCTGCCGCGGCGGCATCGCCGGAGCCCCGCACGGGCTGGCTGCCAGGTGTGCTGTACGCCTGGCGCCTGGTGGTCAGGCGCTCTCGCTGAGTTCGCGTGGATACCGGTCTGATTGAGTGGTGGGTGTATCTGGGCTTGGCAGGACGACCTGAAGCGGTATAATCGCTGTCAACCTTAATTTATAATGGAGTTGACTGTGGGTTATCTCGTCGGTGTTACGTTGCTGTGGGCTTTCTCGTTTTCGCTGATTGGCGTCTATTTGGCCGGCCAGGTGGACAGCTACTTTGCCGTGGCGATGCGAGTGATCCTGGCGGCTCTGGTTTTCCTGCCCTTCCTCCGCCCGGGGCTACTGCGTGGCCGCCAGCGCCTGGCGCTGATGGGGCTCGGCGCGGTTCAGCTAGGTGTGATGTATATCTTCTTCTATCAGTCCTTCCTGCTGCTCTCGGTACCCGAGGTGCTGCTCTTCACCATCTTCACGCCTCTCTATATCACTCTGCTTGATGATGCCCTGTTCGGCCGCTTCACCCCCTTCTATCTGCTGACCGCGGCGCTGGCCGTCCTGGGGGCGGGGGTGATCCGTTACGACGGCCTGGACAGCGGGTTTCTGTTGGGCTTCCTGGTAGTGCAAGGGGCTAACCTCTGTTTCGCCCTGGGCCAGGTCGGCTATCGGCGGCTTTCCGCGGAACTGCCCGAGTCGCTACCGCGACACAGTGTCTTCGCCTGGTTCTACCTGGGAGCGCTGGTCGTTGTCTTGCCGGCTTTTGCCCTGCTGGGCAACGTTAGCGCGCTGCCCGCTAGTGGCCTGCAATGGGGCGTGCTGCTGTGGCTGGGCCTGGTTGCCTCTGGATTGGGATATTTTTTTTGGAATCTGGGTGCCACTCGGGTGGACGCTGGCGCATTGGCGATCATGAACAACGCTCTGATTCCCGCCGGTCTGGTGGTCAATCTGGTGATCTGGAACCGCGATGCGGATCTCTTCCGCCTGCTGCTGGGCGGGGCGATCATCGCCGGATCGCTGTGGCTAAATGAACGCTGGATCAAGCGCCGCGCGATGCAAGCCGCCTGAGGCGTGCCACCCGCGAGCGTTTGCCGGGGGGCAGGGCAGTGGCCATAATGAGCCGCTGCGATGCGAGAGGCCTGTGCATGCCACCCGAACAGAGTTCTACCCAGGGACGCGAAGAGCAAACGTCCTTTCGGAATATTGGATTGATCGGTCGCCTGGGCAGTCCCAAGGTGGTCGATACCTTGAAGCGTCTGATCCGCTTTCTGGCGGAACGTGGCCACCATGTGATCATCGAGGACCGCACCGCCACGGTGCTGCTCAATCATGGCCACGTCGAGGCCAGCCGCCGCACCATGGGTCAGCTCTGCGATCTGGTGATCGTTGTGGGAGGCGACGGCAGCCTGCTGGGCGCCGCCCGCACCCTGTGTCACAGCGGCACTCTAGTGCTGGGCGTTAATCGTGGGCGTCTGGGCTTTCTCACCGATATCTCGCCCGATGAACTCGAGGCCAGGGTCGGCGAGGTGCTCGACGGCCGCTATGAGGTAGAGGAGCGCTTCCTGCTGGACGCTGAACTTTACCGAGATGGCACGCTGGTGGGCAGCGGTGATGCCCTGAACGAGGTGGTGCTGCATCCCGGCAAGGCGGTGCGCATGATCGAGTTCGAACTGTTTATTGATGGCCAGTTCGTCTACAGCCAGCGCAGCGACGGGCTGATCATTGCCACGCCGACAGGTTCTACCGCCTACGCGCTCTCCGGCGGCGGCCCCATCATGCACCCCAAGCTCGACGTGGTGACCCTGGTGCCGATGTTCCCCCACACGCTCTCCAGCCGGCCCATTGTCATTGATGCCGCCAGCGAGATCCGCATCCACATTGGCGAGACCAACCAGACCTATCCTCACATCAGCTGCGACGGTCAGACCCGCGCCGTGTCCAAACCCGACGACGTGCTGGTGATCCGCCGCAAGTCGCAGCGAGTGCAACTGGTTCATCCGCTCGGACACAACTTCTACGAGGTCCTGCGCAGCAAGCTGGGCTGGAGCAATCGCCTGGGAGACTGATGTGAGTACGCGGGCGAGATTCGAAGGTTTCGATCTGATTGGCGACGTGCATGGCTGCGGTGCCACTCTGGCAGCCTTGCTGGAGAAGCTGGGCTACCACCAGCGGGGCGGCGTCTATCGTCACCCGCGTCGTCGTGTGATTTTCCTCGGCGATCTGATTGACCGCGGGCCGCGCATCCGCCTGGCGGTTCAGATCGCTCGGCGTATGGTGGAGGAGGGCGAAGCATTCATCGTGATGGGCAACCATGAGGTCAACGCTCTGGCCTATTGCCAACGCGCGCCAAAGGGGCTGGGGCGTGAATGGTTGCGTGAGCATACTCCCCGCAACAACCGCATCATCAACGAGACCCTGGAGCAGTATCGCGACCATCCACAGGAGTGGGATGAGGCGCTGGCTTGGTTCATGGAGATTCCTCTCTGCCTGGAGGAGCGCGGACTTCGGGTGGTACACGCCTGCTGGGATCAACCGCTGATCAATGATCTGCTTCGCCGCCATCCTGACGCCTGTATGGACGAGGCGTTTCTGATCGAGTCCACGGCCCCGGGAACCGGCGCCTTCCGCATCCTCGATCGCCTGACCCGAGGCACTCAGATGCCCTTGCCGCTGGGTATCGAGATCCACTCAGGGGACGGCTTCACTCGGCGCAGCTTTCGTACCCACTTCTGGGCCCAATCCCCCAAGACCTGGGGGGACGTGGTGTTCCAGCCTGACAATCTGCCGGGTGATCTGGAAACGCGGCCGCTATCGCAGGAGGAGCGTGCGCGCCTTGCCCACTATGGTCCCGACGAGCCGCCGCTGTTCATTGGGCACTACTGGTGCGAAGGAATTCCGGCTCTTCCGGCGCCCAATGTGGCCTGTCTGGATTATAGTGCGGTGAAGTTCGGACGCCTGGTGGCCTACCGCTGGAGCGGCGAGCGCCAACTGGATGCCGACCATTTCGTGTGGCTGCGCGTGCCTCGGGAAGAGCAGGTGCGCCCGCGTCCTTGGGAGATCATGTTTGAATAAATCATGCGATGGATACAAAACATTACAGTATTTCTTCACAGACGCTGTGAACTCTCCGCGTCACTCGCTCTCATAGTAGGTGTTCCCTTGAATGATCCCTTGCTTTTGTCCGGCGGCCCCCTCCGCCGGACTTTTTCTATGTGTGCGTTTACATCCCTCGTTTCCCCGCTTCAGGAGGCGCCATGTACCGGGTGATGCAGCTCCCCCCCGACGTCGATATTCGTGAGCTGCGCCGCGCGCTCTGGGCCCATCGCATCGGCCATCGGATCACCGTGGACGACAAGGGTCAGACCCTGTGGCTCGCTGACTCCCGCCAGCAGGAGGAACTCCAGCAGCTGCTGGCCCGCTGGCAGCGCGGCGAGTCGCTGATGCCCAAGGAACGTGCGTCACGTCTGTCCTCGCTGCCGACCTCTTCCCTGCTGACGCCGCTCAGGCTGGCGCCGGTCACGGCATCGACCCTGGCGCTTTGTGTGGTGGTATTCGCGGCCATGGCGGTGTTTGGTGACCGGGTGATCGCGGCGTTGGCCATTGTGCCGCTGGGGGTGATCAACGGCAGCCTGGCGGTGGGCAGCCTGGTCGAAGCGGTGACGGGCGGCCAGATATGGCGTCCGCTGTCGCCGGCCTTCCTGCACTTCGGCTGGATGCATCTGATCTTCAACATGCTGTGGCTGTGGTACTTCGGCCGCCAGGTGGAGACGCTGCAGGGCAGCGGTCGCATGCTGTTGATCGTGCTGACCGCCGGCATCGGGGCCAATCTCGCCCAGTACGCCGCCGGCACGGTGCTGTTCGGTGGCATGTCCGGAGTCGACTTCGCCCTGCTTGGCTACGTTTGGCTGATGTCGCGCCGGGCACCGGCCAGCGGCTTTTTCGTGCCCCAGATGCTGGTGGTTTTCATGCTGGGCTGGATGATCTTCACCATGACCGACATGGCCTCCGCCGTGGGCTTTGGCAACGTGGCCAACGAAGCCCATCTGGGCGGGCTGGTCGTGGGCCTGGCATTGGGCTGGTATTATTCCTGGCGAGCGCGTCGGCAGCGCTGATCCGCGTTCTCACTCCATCGCGTCACGACATCGCATCACCAAATCGCACGACATCGCATCACCAAATTGAGAGACGAACCATGAGCGATATGACCTTCGAGCGCATGATCCAGCAGATGACCCCGGCTATCTACCAGAGCCTCAAGCAGGCGGTGGAGCTGCGTAAATGGCCGGATGGCCGGCTGCTCAGCCCCGAGCAGACCGAGCTCTGCCTGGAGGCGGTGATTCGCTACGAGATCGAAAACAACGTGCCCGAAGAGCAGCGGGTCGGCTTCCTGCGGAAGCGCACCTGCGGCGGCGCCAACAGCGGCGCCGACGTTGATCCTGCGCTGGCCGGCCTGGCCAAGGACGCCGGCCGTGGCTGAGTCGATTGACGCGGCAGCCGAGCTGCGGGGTTGTCTGACCAAGATGGCTATAGCGCCGGGGGCAATGGGAGAGGCCGCGCGCTACACCCTGCGCGTCGGCGATGAGCGGCTGGAACTCAACGCCTGCTTAGGCCGTCCGCTTGCGCTCGCCTGGACTGGGGCCATCGCCTGTACCCACTGCGGCCGAGCCACCAAGAAAAGCTTCGCCCAGGGCCACTGCTACCCCTGCTTCAAGACGCTGGCCCAGTGCGACACCTGCATCATGAAGCCGGAGACCTGCCACTTCTTCGCGGGCACCTGCCGCGAGCCGGAATGGGCCGAGCGGCATTGCTTTCAGCCCCATATCGTCTACCTGGCCAACGCCTCGGGCCTCAAGGTCGGAATCACTCGGGGCACCCAGGTACCCACCCGCTGGCTTGATCAGGGTGCCGTTCAGGCGCTGCCGATCTTCTCCGTGGATACCCGTCAGCAGTCGGGCTTCGTCGAGATGTTGTTCAAGGAGGAGGTCTCCGACCGGACCAACTGGCGGGCCATGCTCAAGGGCGACACCGTCGAGATGGACCTGCCCGCCGAGCGTGACCGGCTGCTGGCACGCCTGGAAGGCCCCACCAAAGTGGTGTCCCACAACCTCGACAAGACCCCGGAAATCGCCGGCACCCTGCTGGGCCTCAAGGGCCAGTACCTTATCCTTGATTCCGGCGTGATCAATCTTCGCAAGTACACCGGCTATGAAGTGAGAGTCGCCGCCTAATCCTTTAGCTATCCCGTGGTGTCCGAGCAGGGCTTAGTCGGGCGCGCATTGACGCCCCCGGTTCGGCTTGCTAGCTTACGCGCACTCTAAGGTGCTGGCGGAGTGAGTGCCGCCAGGTAAACGGGAAGTCGGTGCGCGGTGCTATTCCAGAGGGCCCGCCAATCCGACGCTGCCCCCGCAACGGTGATCGAGTCAAGAACCGCCAACGCGCCACTGTGCTCCAGGCATGGGAAGGCGGCGGTTCAGCAGGGAGTTTGCCTTTTGGCGACCCCCTCGCTCGTAAGCCCGGAGACCGGCCCGAGAGCGCATGCCGGATCGCGGAGGGCGGTCATAGGCAGGGCTTCGCCGCACCACACCGTTCGCGCCGCTTCCCTTCCTGCTGTTCCTCTGCCCCGGTCCATTAAAAGAAGCAGGACGCCGTGCGGGTGAGCACGGCGATCAAGGGACAGACATGAACATGACCTTCGCACCCCGTGGCCTGGCGACTTTCGCCCTTGCCGCACTTCCGCTGGCCGTCCAGGCCGCCGACCCCCAGTCCGACAGCCCCACCGAGTCGCAGAGACTCAACCCCGTGGTGGTGACCGCTGCCCTGGCGCCGCGGACCGCCGACCAGAGCCTGGCCTCCGTCACCATGCTGGATGAGGCCACCCTGCGCCGCCAGGATCCCGCTAGCGTGACCGATCTGCTGCGTGGCCAGCCGGGCGTGGATATCACCACCCAGGGCAGTTTCGGCAAACAGAGCAGCGTGTTTATTCGCGGCACCGGCAGCAATGCCAACGTGCTGCTGATCGACGGGATCCGGCTGAGATCTGCGACTACCGGCGCGGCCGCCTGGGAGTTTCTCGATCCGCGGCTATTCGAGCGCGCCGAGATCGTTCGCGGCCCACGCGGCAGCCTCTACGGTGCCGACGCGGTGGGCGGCGTGATTCAGCTGTTCACGCCGGAAGGTGAAGAGGGCGCCCCTCAGCCGCGCGTTTCCGTGGGCGGCGGCTCCTTCAACACCCAGCGCTACAGCGCCAGCCTCGCCGGTGGCAGCGGCGGCACCCGCTACTACGTTTCCGGCAGCCGCTTCGAAACCGATGGCACTCCGGTGCGTCGCGATGGTGACGACAAGGGCTACGACAATACCAATGGTCTGGTGCGACTCTCTCACGCCTTCAGTAACGAGGCCGAAGTGGGGCTGCTGGCGCTTCGCGCCAGGGGGAGCACAGAGTTTGATGCTTCCGGTGCCGCAACCGACGACTTCGTTCAGCAGGTGGCGGGGGTCTATGGTGAACTCGCGGTGACGGATAGCTGGAGAAGCCGCCTGACCCTCAGCGAGGCGCGGGACGAGCGTGAGACTCTGGCCCCGACTTACACCTCTCTCTTCGAGACGCGCACGCGCACCGCCCGGTGGCAGAACACTCTGGCGCTGGGCCCCCACGAGCTGGTGGCCGGTGCCGAGTATGCCGAGGACGACCTTGGCGACAGCCAGACCTCCGGGCTCTCCTTCGATGAAG
>JAIVHL010000192.1 GCA_020201075.1 Halomonas sp.
CGACGCCACGGCGGTCAGCATCCTCGCCATGCTGCTGTCCTGGCCGCGACGTAACGCGTCGGCGGGTCGCTGGCCCGGGGCAATCACCTCGGAGGCATCCACAACTTCCAGACGCGAGCCCGCCGCGACAAGACGCCGCGGCAGGCAAAAGATCTCTCCCTCAAGCTGGCGCCGGGGGCCAAACAGACAGATCTCTAGGTGGGGATCATGCAACACCGCGCTAGCCGCCCCACGCACGGTAGCACTGGGACCAAGATCACCCCCCATCGCATCGATGGCTATCTTCACAACAGAGTCAGCGGCCAGGCACTATTGAAGGTCGCGTCGTCGCCTCAGACTTCGACGATCTTGCGGCCACGATAGAAACCGTCCGGAGCGACGTGGTGGCGCAGGTGAGTGGTGCCGGTTTCCTTGTCCTGGGACAGAGCCGGAGCGCTCAGGGCGTCGTGGCTACGACGCATGCCGCGCTTGGAACGGGTCTTGCGGTTCTTTTGAACTGCCATGGGATGTCACTCCAGAATAAAACGAAAGTAGGTCAGGATTTGCCCTTGAGGTGCTTGAGCACGTCAAAGGGACTTGCTGCGGGCCCCCGGGATGCCGTGGCATCCTCCCCGCTGGTCAGCTGGTCGCGGGAGACCTCACAGTCGGCCTCCTCGTGGTAAACCACCTGCGGCAGGCTAAGGATCAGTTCATCCTCGACCACCGTCAGCAGGTTCAGCTGTTCGTCTTCCACAAGGACCGGCTCATGGGTGCTCGGCAGCTCGGCTGCCAAGTCGTCGCTAGTGACCATGCCCAGCAGGAACTCGCTCTCCACACGCTGTGCCATTGGGGATAGGCAGCGCCGACAGGGCAGCTGCAGATCCACCTCCAGACGACCGTGAATCACACGGCGACCTTGAGCGTCGATAGCGAAGTCGAGAGCGACCCAAAGATCCCCACTTTGCGGGCCAACCTCTTCGGTAAGCCGCGCAAGGTCGGCAAGAGCCACAAGGCCCTCGAGTCGCTCGGAACGGGCTGCAAGCTTGTAAGGCTCAACCCTGCTGGGAAGTCGTGTAGTAGACATAGGCGCGCAATGATAGGCACTCGCCCCGTCCCTGTCAAAGCCGCCGTTGACCAGTCGAGCCATGCTAACCTCGCTTCTGAATCTGCGACAAGGAAAGCCCTCATGCCACGACTTGTACTCGCCTCCGGTTCTCGCTGGCGCCGCCAGTTGCTCGACCGCCTGGAAATCCCCTATGCCTGGCAGAGTCCGGACATCGACGAGACCCCACAACCGGATGAAGGACCCATTGCCCTTGTGCGGCGACTGGCGCTGGCCAAGGCCCAGCGATTAGCAGAGACCTGGCCGGACCACCTGATCGTTGGTTCTGACCAGATAGCACTGTTCGAGGGCGAGATACTCGGCAAGCCCGGGGACACGACCACCGCCCGTGCCAACCTGACGCGTTTCTCCGGCCACCGCGTACGCTTTGTCACCGGTCTGGCGCTACTGGATACACGGCACGGCCGCCAGCGGGTCTGCCACGAGACCTACGATGTGGTATTTCGACGCCTCGGCGAAGACGAGATCTTCCGTTACGTGGAGAGGGAGAAGCCCCTGGACAGCGCCGGGAGCTTCCGCATGGAAGGACTCGGGATCACGCTCTTCGAGCGACTTGAAGGCAACGATCCTAACACCTTGATCGGTCTGCCCTTGATCCGCCTTTGTGCCATGCTGCGCGAGGCGGGACTGGATCCGTTAGGGTAGCTGGTAGCGCAGGGGCGAATCCGCGCGTGGCACGCCAATCAGCTCCATGGCGACGCGGCCGAACTGTCGTGAAAAGCGCTCGAAAGGGTCGAGGCGCGGGGTGTAGTCGCGCACCTTCGGTTCGGGAAGTCGTTCTCGAGCCAGGCCGCCCAGACTCCCAATGCCGTCTGCTAGACCAAGCTCCACGGCCTGCTCGCCACTCCACACCAGGCCGCTGAAGAGCCGATCGTCATCGCTCAGGCGATCGCCTCGCCCTTCCTTCACCGCGTCGATGAACTGACGGTGAGTCGTCGCCAACACCGACTGCCAGAACTGACGCTGCTCGGGTGCCAACTCCGAAAATGGGTCGAGAAAGGCCTTGTTGTCGCCGGCGGCGAAGACGCGGCGTTCAACGCCCAGGCGTTCCATCGCCTCCTCGAAGCCGAAGCTGGCCGAAATCACCCCGATGGAGCCCACCAGACTCGCCGGAGCGACAAGGATCTCATCCGCCGCCGCGGCAATATAATAGGCACCGCTGGCGCCAACATCCTCGATCACCGCAATGATCGGCTTGCCGCCCTCGGCGCGAAGCCGCATGATTTCATCGAATATCCGCTGGGACTGCACCGGGCTGCCACCGGGGCTATCGATATGCAGCACGACGGCCTCGCTCTCTTCGGCCTCCCAGGCGCGCTTAAGCCCGGTCACGATGCGATCGGCGCTGGCCGATGACTCCGAGTCGATTACACCACGCACCTTGACCACACCCAGGTGAGGGCCGGCAGCGGCGCCGCTGCCCGGAGCCCCAACAAGCAAGCTATACAGGGTCGCCGACAGCCAGGTCACTCCCACCCGGTCCATGCCGATGGCGCGGGCCATCTCCAGGTCGTATTCGGTGTCGCCTACCATGACCGCCTCCTCCAGCGGCACTTTCAGCTCGCGCAGCAGCTCCTCCAGCATCAGCGGATGGGGCTTGGAGCGCGTCTCGTCGGCGGTACGGCTGGCGTGGAACCAGCGCCCGCTGTCGCTCTCTCGAAAGATCCGATCGAGACCCCGGCGGCTCTTACCGGTGGCCACCGCCAAGCGCTGATCACCGCCACCGTGCAGACCGACAAGCCCCTCCTCCACCCCGGAGAAGAAGCGCATCGGCGTATCGTTGCCCTCGACAAAGTGCCAGGCATAGCGGCTGCGCAGCAGCTCGGCACGTTCGGGATCGATGCCCGGACACAAGCTGGCGATCGCCTCGGGAAGCCCCAGGCCGATGATATTGCGTACGCTCTCCGGCGTGAGCTCACCCCAGCCGGCTTCGCGCGAAGCCGCCTGCATGCAGCCCACGATACGCGCCACCGAATCCATCAGGGTGCCGTCCCAGTCGAAGATCACCAGTCGATAGCGCATTGTCGTCTCCCTGTTGTCGATACGAGTGGTTGATACGAGTGGTCGATGCAGGGCTCAGGCGTCTCGGCGAGCACGAGCAAGCACCGCCTGCAGCTCCTCGGGCAGCGGCGCCTTGATCTGCACGGGGCGACCGCTGGTGGGCTCGGGGAAGGTCAGCGACTCGGCATGTAGGAACAACCTCCCAACCCCGAGCGAGACACTGAGCCGCTGGCTGTCGCGGCTGGCGTACTTGTCGTCGCCGAGCAGCGGTTGGCCGGTGTGTGCCGCGTGAACGCGGATCTGGTGGGTGCGCCCGGTGACCGGCTCGGCCTCCATCAGCGTTGCCCTGGCGAAGGCCTCACGCACCGAAAAGCGGGTACGCGAGACCTTGCCGTTCGGGTCGACCCGCACCCGGCGCTCGCCGTTGGCCAGGGTGTAACGGTCCAGCCGCGCCGCCACATAGTCGCGCCGCGCCGGCCAGCGCCCGGCCACCAAAGCCAGGTAGCGCTTGTCCATCTTCTGCTCCTTGAGAGCCGTGTTAAGCGCCAAAAGTGCCGGGCGCGACTTGGCCAGCAGCAGACAGCCGGAGGTATCGCGATCCAGTCGGTGTACCAGCTCCAGAAAGTCGAGGTCCTCCCGCACCTGGCGCAGTGCCTCAATCAGGCCGATCTTGACACCGCTACCGCCGTGAACCGCAAGTCCTGCGGGCTTGTTGATCACCAGCCAATCGCGCCCCTCCACCAGCACGCTGCCGGCCAGCAGGTTGCGCAAGTTATCGCTCACTTCCAACACCGCCTCACGGGGGGAAAGCTTAAGCGGCGGGATGCGCACCAGGTCCCCGATAGCCAAACGAGTATCCGGCTTGACGCGTTTCTTGTTGACTCGCACTTCACCCTTACGCACGAGGCGATAGATGAGCGACCGCGGCGCTCCTTTGATGCGGGTCAGCAGGAAGTTGTCGATCCGCTGGCCATCCTGTCCTTCCGTTACCTCGACCCACTGTACGTCGCGCCCTTCGGCCATGCCGAGACTCCACTGCCGGATACTGCTAAAAGGCGCATTCTATCGCAGTGGGCGCCCCGGCGCGCCAATTGCTGGCGCAGCCCTGTTGCTGTTATATTGCCAGCTCGCTTCAATGGGCTTAGCTAAACTTGTCAAGCGCCTGCACGACAGACACGCAGGCCGAAGCGAAAAATTAAGGCCGCAAGAACGTCGATACGTCTTGCCGCCCGCAGCAACAGAAAGACCGCGATACAGCGCCACGCCCGGATCCCCCGATGTTTTTTCGTCATGAAGCGTCGGCAGGGCATGGGACACGTTCAACTGCGTGCCGGAGATCGGCGGCGGCGAATCGATGAATGCCAGGTGTTGGCGGTGACCGCAGGGCCGGATGGGTGACCCCCCTACCGAGACATGTCCTGCCTCCGCCCCGTACTCAACAACTCGTGTCGTGACGCGTCGATATAAGAACCGTCACGGCCGCAGAAGCGTATCTTTACGATACGCTGAGCACAGGCACGCAGCACACAGAGGTTCGCTACGTCTTACTCGCCGGTGCCCCATAGTGCGAGACAACATGAAACGGATGCTCATCAATGCGACCCAGCCCGAAGAGCTGCGCGTCGCACTGGTCGATGGACAACGCCTCTTCGACCTGGATATCGAATCCGGCGCCAGAGAACAGAAGAAAGCCAATATCTACCGAGGCAAGATCACTCGAATAGAGCCTTCCCTGGAAGCCGCCTTCGTTGACTTCGGTGCCGACCGCCACGGTTTCCTGCCGCTCAAGGAAATTTCCCGAGAGTACTTCGCCAAGGAGCCCGCTTCGGGTCGTCCCAGCATCAAGGAGGTGCTGAAGGAGGGGCAGGAGGTCATCGTCCAGGTCGACAAGGAGGAGCGCGGCAACAAGGGCGCGGCGCTGACTACCTTCATTAGCCTGGCCGGCCGCTTCCTGGTACTGATGCCCAACAACCCCAAGGCCGGCGGCATCTCCCGGCGAATCGAGGGTGAGGAACGCAGCCAGCTCAAGGAGGTCATGGGGCAGCTCGCTCTGCCCGACCGTATGGGCTTGATCGTGCGCACCGCCGGCATCGGCCGCTCCCCCGAGGAACTGCAGTGGGATCTCGATTACCTGGTCCAGGTATGGGAGTCAATCACCGCCGAAGCCGGTAAACGCTCCGCTCCCTTCCTGATCTACCGCGAATCCAACGTCATTATTCGCGCCATGCGCGACTATCTGCGCCAGGACATCGGCGAGGTGCTGATCGACAGCGAGGCGGTCCATGAGGAGGCGCTGGCCTTCATTCGCCAGGTGATGCCCTCCTATCAGCAGAAGATCAAGCTCTACGTCGACGAGGTTCCGCTCTTCTCGCGTTTTCAGATCGAGTCGCAGATCGAAACCGCCTACGAGCGTGAGGTGCAGCTTCCTTCCGGTGGATCCATCGTCATCGACCACACCGAGGCGCTGGTCTCCATCGACATCAACTCGGCTCGCGCCACTCGGGGCAGCGATATCGAGGAGACGGCGCTGCAGACCAACTTGGAGGCCTCCGACGAGATCGCCCGCCAGCTGCGTTTGCGCGATATCGGTGGCCTGGTGGTCATTGATTTCATCGACATGAGCCCGGCCCGCAACCAGCGTGAGGTCGAGAATCGCGTGCGTGACGCGCTGAAGTTGGACCGCGCCCGAGTGCAGATCGGCCGCATCTCGCGCTTCGGCCTGATGGAGATGTCCCGCCAGCGCCTGCGCCCGTCACTTGGCGAGACCAGCGGCGTGGTCTGCCCGCGCTGCGTCGGCCAGGGCACTATTCGCGATGTTCGCTCCATTTCGCTCTCGATCATGCGCCTGATCGAGGAAGAGGCCATGAAAGAGCGCAGCGCACAGATTCGCGCCATTCTCCCGGTGCCGGTTGCTACCTATTTGCTCAACGAGAAGCGCACCGTGCTGGCCGACATCGAACGCCGCCAGGGCGTAAGGGTCCTGCTGCTGCCCAGCATCGAGATGGATACGCCTCACTACGATGTCCAGCGCCTGCGCGATGACCACGTCGACGAAGATGGTACCGCTTCACTCTCCAGCTTCGAGCTCTCTACCGAGACCGAGGTCGGTCGTGAACCCGAGTCCACCTTCGCCAAGCCGGCGCAGCGCGCCGAGGCGGCGGTAAAGACGGTCATTCACCACGAGCCCGCGCCCGCCTCCCTGCAGCAGGAAGAGACTCCCGCTGTTCAGAAGGCCGCTTCTACGGCTCCCGCGCCGACCGCTCCCGCTCCAGCGACACCGCCCCCCCCGTCGGCCAAGAACTCTGGCAGGACACCGGTGGTGCGACAGCCGGTCGCCGAGCCTCAGGCCGGCGTACTGGGCCGCCTGGTGAAGGGCCTTGCCAAGCTGCTGGGAGGCGACGAAACGCCCGCCGACAGTGGCCAGAAGACGCCCGCCCGCGCCGAGCCGTCGCACGGCAATAACGATGCTCGAAAATCCCCACAGCGCGATGATGATCGCGGCGGTCGCAACGCCAACCGTCAGCGTCGCCCGCGCAACGATGAGCGCCGCAGCGCCCCACGCCAGGAGAATGAACGCGGCGACAGCGTTACCGATAACGCCGAAAACCGCGACAATCGCGGCAACGCCAGTCGCGGAGGCCGTGGTCGTGGACGCCAGGACGACCCTCGCCAGACTCGTCAGCAGGAAACGCCCAGGGGCCGGGATGAAAAACCTCGCGACGAAAAGCCCAGGGATGAAAAACCTCGCGACGAAAAGCCCAGGGATGAGAAGCCCAGAGACGAAAAATACCAGGAAGAGAAGGCCAAAGAAGAGAAGCCTCGCAACGACAAGCCACGGGATGAGAAACCCCGCACCGACTCTCGGCGATCTCGCGGTAGCGACAAGCGCGACGAACGTCCAGTCGAAAAACCGGCCGAAGCGAAGAGCGAAGCACCCAGCGCCGAGGTGCCGGTTGACGATGGCAAACCCAAGCGCACCCGCAATAATCCGCGCAACCGCAGCCGTCAGCATGCCATCAACCCCAAAGCCGAGGCCGAGCAGCAGCGGCTTCAGGCAGAGGCAGCCGAAGCCCAGCCTGAGGTGAACACCGAAGCGCCCACGCCCGAGGTGAAAGCCGAGGCGCCCAAGCCCGAGGCGAAAGCCGAAGCGCCTAAGCCCGAGGCGAAAGCCGAAGCGCCCACGCCAGAGGCGAAAGCCGACGCGCCCACGCCCGAGGCGAAAGCCGACGCGCCCAAGGCCGAGGCGAAAGCCGACGCGCCCACGCCCGAGGTGAAAGCCGAGGCGCCCAAGGCCGAGGCGAAAGCCGACGCGCCCAAGGCCGAGGCGAAAGCCGACGCGCCCA
>JAIVHL010000193.1 GCA_020201075.1 Halomonas sp.
GACACCGCCTGGCCCGCGGCAAGGTGGAGTGCACCCTGCGTTTCGAGCCCGCCGGCGCGGCCGAGGGCCTCAGCGTCAACGCCGCGCGGCTGGCCGAACTGGCCCGCGTGCTGGGCGAGGTGCATCAGGCCGTGGCCGACGCCGCACCTGCCGATGCCCTGGCGCTGCTCGCCTACCCCGGCGTGCTGGAGAGCCGTGGCCCTGACCCGGAGATCGTCAAGGCCCAGGCCCTGGCGCTCTTCGAGCAGAGCCTGGATGATTTGGTGGCCGGCCGCGCCCGGGAGGGAGAGAAACTCGCCGCGCTGATCCGCGAACGGCTCGTCGCCATCGAGGGCCAGGTGGCCGAGGTGCGCACGCTGATGCCACAGATTCTGGAGCGCCAGCGCAGCCTGCTGCTGGAGCGCCTGGACGCGGTGAAGAACGAGCTCGACCCTCAGCGCCTCGAGGCAGAGCTGGCCCTGCTGGCCCAGAAGGCCGACGTGGACGAGGAGCTCGACCGCCTGGCCACCCATGCCGCCGAGGTGGGACGTCAGCTGACACAGACAGGGCCGGTAGGCCGTCGCCTCGACTTCCTGATGCAGGAACTCAACCGCGAGGCCAACACCCTCTCCTCGAAATCGGCCGTGGCCAGCACCACCCGCTGCGCGGTGGAGCTCAAGGTGCTGATCGAGCAGATGCGCGAGCAGATCCAGAACATCGAGTAGGCCTGCAGCGCCGCGTAGATTCGTGCGATACTTCGCGCTTTACTTCGGCCCATGCCGCCTCGTACAGCTATTACATATATATAGGGATGCCGACCATGCCCCAGGGTACCCTCTTCATCGTTTCCGCCCCTTCCGGTGCCGGTAAGACCAGCCTGGTGCGAGAGCTGATCGAGAGCCTCGACGGCATCCAGGTGTCGGTATCGCACACCACCCGCGAACGCCGCCACGGCGAAGTGGACGGCGTGAACTATCATTTTGTGGACCTGCCGGCCTTCGAGGCGATGATCGAGCGCGGCGAGTTCTTCGAGCACGCCCGGGTTTTTGACAACTATTACGGCACCTCACGCCCCGCCGTTCAGGCCGCCTTGGATGTCGGCCAAGATGTCATCCTGGAGATCGACTGGCAGGGCGCGCGTCAGGTCCGTAACCAGCTGCCCGACGCGGTGTCGATCTTCATCTTGCCGCCCTCTCGGGAAGAGCTGGAGCACCGCCTGGCCAGCCGCGGCACCGACGAGCACGCGGTCATCGAACGGCGCATGCAAGACGCGGTGAGCGAGATGTCCCACCACGACGAATATGACTACCTGGTAATCAACGACGACTTCACTACCGCCCTGCGCGAGTTGCAGGCTCTGGTCATCGCCCAGCGCCTGAGTCGCGAGCGTGCCGGCAAGACTCACGCCCCTCTGCTGCAGGCGCTGCTCTCCTGATCCTCATGGGCGCTGCACTGCAGCGCTTGTCATGGTAACCAGGCGTCGAGTAACCTAGAGGGTCTACCCATATGTGGAATCCGCCCATACGCGCACCGCGTGTGCTCCTGCGGGTTCCCGCTAGCTTTCAGGAAGGCATCCCATGGCACGAGTCACGGTTGAAGATTGTCTGGAAAATGTCGAGAACCGCTTCCAGCTGGTAATGATTTCCACTGCGCGAGCACGCCAGTTGGCCCGCGGCTCTCGCGATGCCTTGGTGCCCTGGGAGAACGACAAACCCACCGTTGTTGCCCTGCGTGAGATCGCCGCCGGCCTGGTCGGCGTAAGCGTTCTCGACGAGCCGGTGGAAGCTGCGGTGCGTCCGGTACGCGAGCCCTTCTTCGGCGGCGCCGGCGAGGAGTGATCACGACGGCGCTGAGGCGCCGTCATCCTTCCCAGGACGCTAACGCAGGAATCAGGGCGCGCCGCATGTTCACCATCGATGACCTGGCCGACCGTCTCGGCAGCTACCTTCCCCAGAGCGAGATCCAGCAGGTCAAGCGCGCCTTCTACTACGCCGAGCAGGCCCACGACGGGCAGCGCCGGCGTTCCGGCGAGCCCTACGTCACCCATCCGCTCGCCGTCGCCAATATCCTCGCCAACATGCACATGGACCATCAGAGCCTGATGGCCGCCATGCTGCACGACGTGATCGAAGATACCGGGGTCAGCAAGGAGGCACTGGCCAAACAGTTCGGCAAGCCGGTGGCGGAGTTGGTGGACGGGGTTTCCAAACTGACTCAGATCGCCTTCGAGGACAAGGCGGTCGCCCAGGCCGAGAACTTTCAAAAGATGGTGCTGGCGATGTCCCGGGATATTCGGGTGATCATCGTCAAGCTGGCCGACCGGCTGCACAACATGCGCACCCTGGGAGCCCTGCGTCCGGAGAAAAAGCGCCGCATCGCCCGCGAGACCCTGGAGATCTACGCCCGCATCGCCAGCCGGCTGGGCATCAACACCATCCGCGTGGAACTCGAGGACCTTTCCTTCCAGGCCCTGCACCCGATGCGCGCCGAACGCATCAAGCGTGCCGTTTCCAGCGCCCGAGGGCACCGCCGTTCGGCGATCCGCCAGATCCAGACCACCCTGCAGCAGAGTCTCGACGATGAAGCGCTCCCCGGCACGGTGGTCGGCCGCCAGAAGCATCTGCTGTCCATCTACAAGAAGATGCGCGACCAGCGCAAGTCGTTCACCGAGATCATGGACGTCTTCGGCTTTCGCATCATCACCGAGGACGTCGACAGCTGCTACCGCATCCTCGGCGTGGTACATAACCTCTACAAGCCGGTACCCGGACGGTTCAAGGACTACATCGCCATCCCCAAGGCCAATGGGTATCAGAGTCTGCACACCTCCCTGTTCGGCAGCGGCGGCATGCCCATCGAGGTGCAGATCCGCACCCGCGAGATGGAGGCCATGGCCAACAACGGCATCGCCGCCCACTGGCTCTACAAGGCCGGCCAGACCCAGCATCCCATCGCCGAGGGTAGCCATGCCCGTGCCCGCTCCTGGATCAAGGGCCTGCTGGAGATGCAGCGTCATGCCGGTGACTCACTGGAGTTCATCGAGCATGTCAAGAACGACCTCTTTCCAGACGATATCTACGTGTTCACCTCCAAGGGCGACATTATGGAGCTGCCCCAGGGCGCCACGGTGATCGACTTCGCCTATGCGGTGCATACCGATATCGGCAACGGCACCATCGCCTGTCGTATCGACCGCCACCTGGCACCGCTCTCCACCCGCCTGGAAAGCGGCCAGACCCTGGATATCATCACCGCCCCCGGGGCAAGACCCAACCTGGCCTGGCTCAACTTCGTGGCCACCGCCAAGGCGCGCTCGGCGATTCGCCATGCGCTCAAGCACCAGAAGCATACCGAAGCGGTGCAGCTCGGCCGACGACTGCTCAACAAGTCACTGGCTCAGTTCGAGACCAGCCTGGAAGAGCTGCCGGAAGGGCCACTTGCCGTTCTGTTGGCCGAGCTCGGCCTGAAAAACGTCGAAGCCCTGCTGGAGTCCATTGGCCTGGGCACTCGAATCGCCCATTTGGTGGGCCGCCGCCTGCTCGACCTGCAGCACGGCGAATCGCCAGCGGGCAAGAACGAATCGCGCGCCCATGGCCCCATCCTGATCAGCGGCGCCGAAGGCATGGTGATCAAGTTCGCCCGCTGCTGCCACCCGCTGCCCGGCGACCCGGTCATCGGCCACCTGTCGGTGGGAAAGGGGATTGTGGTACACCGCACCGAGTGCCGGAACCTGGGCGAACTCAAGAATGACCCGGACAAGCTGTTCGCCCTGGAGTGGTCCGACGATATCGCCGAGGATTTCCCGGTGGCACTGCGCCTGGAGGTGGAAAGCCGTCGTGGCCTGGTGGCCGAACTGGCCGGTCTGGTCACCGATGCCGAGGCCAACATCGAGCGCATCGGCATTGAGGAGCGCGATGCCCGCCTGGTCACCGTTAACCTGACCCTATCGGTGCGTAATCGCATCCACCTGGCGCGTATCATCAAGCGCCTGCGCAATCTCCCCCACGTCGAACGTATCACCCGACTCGGCAACTGAGTTTCCCCCGCCGGCCCGACCGCGCCCCGATCGGGCGGCCGGGCCCGCTTTGTATCATCCGAATCAGCGACCAACCCAACGGAGCACACCATGAGCAACAAGGCCGTCATCAACACCGACAAGGCGCCCGCCGCCATCGGCCCTTACTCCCAGGCCATCAAGGTCGGCAACACCATCTACCTGTCGGGCCAGATTCCCCTGGACCCGAAGACGATGGAGCTGGTTTCCGACGACTTCGAGGCGCAGGCCCGTCAAGTCTTCACCAACCTGAAGGCCGTCTGTGAGGAAGCCGCCGGCTCGCTGGGCGAGATCGTCAAGCTCAACCTCTACCTGGTCGACCTGGGCAACTTCGCCATCGTCAACAAGGTGATGGAAGAGGTCTTCGACAAGCCCTACCCGGCCCGCGCCGCGGTAGGCGTCAAGGCGCTGCCCAAGAACGCCCAGTTCGAAGCGGAAGCCGTGATGGTCATCGGCGACTGACAGGCCCATGAGGCTCTTTCTCGCCCTGGTGCCGCCCCCCGAGCTGCGCGAACGGCTCGGTGAACTGGCCGACGCCGCCCACGCTTGCTGCGGAGGGCGGCGCATCCCGGACGAGAGCCTGCACCTGACCCTGGCCTTTCTCGGCGAGGTGAGCGATGTGCAGGCCGTCAAACTGGTGGACTGGGTGAACCATCTAGCCGTGCCATCTGGGGAATGGCGGCTGGACGGCTGGGGCCACTTTCGACGGCCAGGCATCCTCTGGGTGGGTGGGCAATCGCCGGACCCGGCGCTCGACATTCTCCAGAGGCGGCTGTGGGATGCATTGGAGGGCTTCGGCCTGGCGGGACGGCCGACACGTTTCGTGCCCCACGTCACACTGCTGCGCCGAGCCGACTCTCTCGACGCCGATAACCTGCCGACCCCTGACCTGATCTGGCCCTACCGACACCTCGTTCTGATGCGCTCCTTCACTCACGATGACGGCGCGCGTTACACGACGCTTGCACGGTCGTCCTGACTTGCAGCCAAACTCAGACTTTCGCGGGCAAGAAGCCGCCCTCCCTCAGCACCTGGGCGTAGCCCTCACGATAGCTGGGGTAGCAGAACTCATAGCCGCTGGCCAGCAGGCGGGCGTTTTTGCAGCGCTTACTGGCACGGCGACGCAGCGGCGACTGAATGGTCTCGGTGGCTTCCACCTTGAGCTGCTGGGCCAACCAGCTCATCACTTCATGGAGCGGCGCCGGCTCGCAGTCGCTGGCCAGATAGAGGTCGTCCACCGCCTCACCGGCCAGGGCGCGCTCGATCAGGTGGGCCAGGACCCCGGCACAGTCGTCGCGATGGATACGGTTGGTATACATGGCAGGGCTCGCCGGCGCGATACGTCCCTCGCTCACCTAGCGAA
>JAIVHL010000194.1 GCA_020201075.1 Halomonas sp.
CCCTTCTTCGATGCGCTACGCGAGTACAGCAGGAAGCCCACCGGGGTTTTCCACGCGATGCCCATCTCCCGGGGCAAATCGATCACCCGCTCCCACTGGGCCGGGCAGATGATCGACTTCTACGGCATCAATATCTTTCTGGCGGAGACCTCGGCCACCTCCGGCGGGCTGGATTCGCTGCTGCAACCCTACGGACCGATCAAGAAGGCCCAGGAGTATGCCGCGCGGGCCTTCGGCGCGCGGCAGAGCTTCTTCGTGACCAACGGCACCTCCACCGCCAACAAGATCGTGGTGCAGGCGCTGATCAAGCCGCGCGATATCGTGCTGGTCGATCGCGACTGCCACAAGTCCCATCACTACGGCATGGTGCTGGCCGGGGCCCATGTCAGCTATCTGGACTCCTACCCGCTGCACGATTACTCCATGTATGGCGCGGTGCCGCTTAAGGAGATCAAGAAGACGCTGCTCGGCTACAAGCGCTCGGGCCAGCTGCACAAGGTCAAGATGCTGCTGCTGACCAACTGCACCTTCGACGGCGTGGTCTACAACGTGCGCCGGGTGATGGAGGAGTGCCTGGCGATCAAGCCCGACCTGGTGTTCCTGTGGGACGAGGCGTGGTTCGCCTTCGCCGGATTCAACCCCACTTATCGGCCGCGCACCGCCATGAACGCTGCCCGGACCCTGCGCGACCGCTATCGCAGCGCCTCTTATCACGAGGAGTACGCCGCCTGGAAGGCGGAATTCGACGCCCTGGATCCCGATGACGATGCGACCTGGCTGGACCGCCCCCTGATGCCGGATCCAGAGCAGGTCCGCATTCGTGCCTATGCCACCCACTCCACTCACAAGACCCTGACCTCCCTGCGTCAGGGCTCGATGATCCACGTCTGGGATCAGGACTATCGCCAGAAGGTCGAGGCGCCGTTCCATGAAGCCTACATGACCCATACCTCGACCTCGCCCAACTACCAGATCATTGCCTCGCTGGACGTGGGCCGCATGCAGGCCGAGATGGAAGGCTTCGAGCTGGTGCACGCCCAGGTTGAGGCGGCGCTGTCGCTGCGCGAGCAGCTCTATACTCATCCGCTGCTGCAGAAGTACTTCCGCGTGCTGATCAACAAGGACCTGGTGCCGCTGGAGTACCGTCAGTCCGGGGTCGATACCTTCTATGACCCGGTCACCGGCTGGAACAAGATGGAAGAGGCCTGGGCCAAGGACGAGTTCGTCGTCGACCCCAGTCGTATCACCATCGCCATCGGCGCCACGGGCATCGACGGCGATACCTTCAAGAACGAATACCTGATGAACAAGTACGGTATTCAGATCAACAAGACCTCGCGCAACACCGTGCTGTTCATGACCAACATCGGCACCACTCGGGGCTCCATCGCCTATCTGCTTGACGTGCTGATCAAGCTGGCCAAGGAGTTCGAGTATCGCTGGGAGGAGAGCAGCCGTCCGGAGCGCAAGATCATCGAGAATCGCGTCCACTCGCTGACCAAGGAGCTGCCGCCGCTGCCGGATTTCAGCCGCTTCCACTCGGCCTTCCGCCCGAATCCTGACGGCATCACCCCGGAGGGGGATATCCGCTGTGCCTACTTCCTCAGCTACGACGAGGAGAACACCGAGTATCTGCGCTTCGACAACGGCGAACTGCAGGTCGAGATGCGTGCCGGTCGCGACGTCGTCTCGGCGAGCTTCGTGATCCCCTATCCGCCCGGTTTTCCAGTGCTGGTGCCGGGGCAGGTGGTCAGCGAGGAGATTCTCTACTTCCTGCAGGCCCTGGATGTCACCGAAATCCATGGCTATCGTCCGGAACTTGGCCTGCTGGTGTTCACCGAAGCCGCCTTGGTCAATCCCGAGGCGGGCTGAACGACCGCACAGAAAATCCTCCTGTCAGGCGGCGGCGGACAAAAAAAAGCGCATCCGCTGAGGCGGCTAACGAAAAGTAACCGCCATCCATCTCCCTTACCATAATCCTATCGAGCCGCACTGGAGGAGTTCCTTCAGGCGGCTCGACCGTTTCATCGACGCCGGCCTTCAACGCCAATTCGGCCGGCTCGTCAGGGAGATACCGCATGAACCTATCCAGCAAGCTCAGCGATCCGCGCCTGTTCCGCCAGCACGCCTATGTAGACGGCAAGTGGACCCACGGCGAGGGGGGCCGCGAAGAGGCCGTGTTCGATCCGGCCACCGGCGATGCCCTCGGATACATTCCCTGGCTCGAGCCTCACCAGATCCGCGCCGCCGTGGACGCCGCCGAGGCCGCCTTCGTGCACTGGCGCGCGCTGCGTGCCGATGAGCGCTGCGAGCGCCTGCTGGCCTGGTACGATCTGCTCCAGGCCAACCGCGAGGACCTGGCCGTCCTCATGACCCTGGAGCAGGGCAAGCCGCTGCCGGACGCACGCGGGGAAGTGGAGTACGGCGCCAGCTTCGTGCGCTGGTTCGCCGAAGAGGGCAAGCGTACCTTCGGCGAGACCATTCCCAGCCATATTCCCAATGCCGCCCTGGGCACCCTCAAGGAGCCGGTGGGCATCGCCGCGCTGATCACGCCCTGGAACTTCCCGCTGGCGATGATCACCCGCAAGGCCGCCGCCGCCATGGCCGCCGGCTGCTCGGTAATCGTCAAGCCGGCCGGAGAAACGCCGTTCTCGGCGCTAGCCCTGGCCGAGCTGGCCGAGCGCGCCGGCATTCCGGCAGGCGTGTTCAACGTGGTGCTGGGCGAGCCCGCCGAGGTGTCGCAGCTGCTGTGTGCCGAGCACCGCGTCAAGGCGCTCTCCTTCACCGGCTCTACCCGCGTCGGTCGCCTGCTGCTTGAGCAGTGCGCCAACACCGTCAAACGCGTATCGCTGGAGCTGGGTGGCGACGCGCCCTTCATCGTCGGCCCCGACATGGACCCCAGGGAAGCCGCTTTCGCCGCGGTGTCGGCTAAGTTCCAGACCTCCGGCCAGGACTGCCTGGCTGCGGACCGCATCCTGGTCCACGAGTCGATCCACGACGAGTTCGTCGAGCACTTCGCCGAGCGCATGGCGACGCTCACCGTGGGCAACGGCATGCAGAGCGAGGTCGACATGGGGCCGCTGATCCACGCCCAGGCGGTGGGCAAGGCCGCCGGCATCGTCGACGACGCCATCTCCAAGGGTGCGACCCTGGTGGCCGGCGACCAGAGCCAGGCGCCGGGCGAGAACTTCTTCATGCCGGTGCTGTTGACCGGGCTGACCCGCGACATGCGGCTGTGGCAGGAGGAGAGCTTCGCCCCCATCGCCGGCGTCATGGCCTATGCCGATGACGACGAGGCAATTGCCCTGGCCAACGACACCGAGTACGGCCTCGCCGCCTACGTCTATACCCACGATATCCGGCGCATCTGGAAACTGTTGCGGGCCCTGGAGTTCGGCATGGTGTCGGTCAACTCGGTGAAGATGACCGGCCCGCCGGTGCCCTTCGGCGGCGTCAAGCAGTCTGGCCTGGGCCGCGAAGGCGGCATCACCGGCATCGACGAGTTCCTCGAGACCAAGTACTACTGCCTCGGCGCCCTGGGTTCCGTATCGGGGAGCTGAGCAGCATCCACCACCTATCATCCCAACAGATGGTTCCTCCCTGGCAGGACGCCGGGGAGCCCCTAAAGAAGAGATAACATGATGAGCCAGCAGCACCAGGACCTGATCGACCGCGACCGCAAGGTGACCTTTCACGCCTCCAGCCATCTGCGTGACTTCGCCCACGGCGATGCGCCGGGTCGCGTCATCACCGGGGGCAAGGGCATCCATATTCGCGATAAGGATGGCCGCGAGTTCATCGACGCCTTCGCCGGTCTCTACTGCGTCAACATCGGTTATGGTCGCACCGAGGTGGCCGAGGCCATTTACCAGCAGGCCCTGGAGCTCTCCTACTACCACACCTACGTAGGCCACTCCAACGAGCCGCAGATTGCGCTCTCCGAGAAGATTATCGAGCTCGCCGGTCCCGGCATGTCCAAGGTCTATTACGGCATGTCAGGGTCCGATGCGAACGAGACCCAGCTCAAGATCGTGCGCTACTACAACAACGTGCTGGGTCGCCCCCAGAAGAAGAAGGTCATCTCCCGGCTGCGTGGCTACCACGGCTCGGGCCTGGCCACCGGCTCACTGACCGGCCTCAAGGCGTTCCACGACCAGTTCGACCTGCCCATGGCCGGCATCCTGCACACCGAGGCGCCCTACTACTATCACCGCGCCGCCGAACAGGAGGGTATGACCGAGCGGGAGTTTTCCGCCCACTGCGCGCGCAAACTCGAGGAGATGATCCTGGCCGAGGGGCCCGAGACCGTGGCCGCCTTCATCGGTGAGCCGGTGCTGGGTACCGGTGGCATCGTGCCGCCGCCCGAAGGCTACTGGGAGGCCATCCAGGCGGTGCTGGTCAAGTATGATGTGCTGTTGATTGCCGACGAAGTGGTTTGTGGTTTCGGGCGCATCGGCGCGCATCGGCGCCGACTTTGGAAGCCATTTCTACGGCATCAAGCCCGATCTGATCACCGTGGCCAAGGGCCTGACCAGCGCCTATCAGCCGCTCTCCGGCGTCATCGTCGGCGATCGCGTCTGGGCGGTGCTGGAAGCCGGCACCGGCCAGTACGGCCCCATCGGCCACGGCTGGACCTACTCCGGCCACGCCCTGGGCTGTGCCGCGGCCCTGGCCAACCTGGCGATCATCGAGCGCGAGGGCCTCACCGCCAACGCCGCCGAGACCGGCGGTTACCTGCAGCAGGCCATGGCCACCGCCTTCGGCGATCATCCCATCGTCGGCAACGTGCGCGGTGTGGGCATGCTGGCGGCGCTCGAGTTTTCCGTCCAGCCCGAGGCCCGCAAGCACTTCGACCCGGCGCTCAAGGTCGGCCCGCGCATCGCCGCCGCCGCGTTGGACGAGAACCTGATCGCCCGCGCCATGCCCCAGGGCGATATTCTCGGCTTCGCGCCGCCGCTGATCGCCACCCGCGACGAGATCGACGAGATCGTCACCCGCGCCCGCCGAGCGGTGGACAGGGTCACCGATGAACTGGTCCGCGAGGGCGCCGTCCAGACCGTGCGCGCCTGACGCGTCATCGTCGATACCCAACCGAGGAGAGCGACGATGGCAACGGTACTGGCCTTCGATGTCTACGGCACCCTGATCGACACCCATGGCGTGGTCACCGAGCTGGAAGCACGGCTTGCCGCCAGCGGCAAGGGCGAACTGGCGGCGGAGTTCTCGCGGCGCTGGCGCGACAAGCAGCTGGAGTACAGCTTCCGACGCGGCCTGATGGGCGCCTACGTGCCCTTCGGCCAGTGCACTCGGGAGGCGCTTGAATTCACCGACCGCGCTCTGCAGACACGCCTGGCCGACGTGGACAAGGAGCACCTGATGGCGGTCTACGCCCGGCTGCCGGCCTTTGCCGAGACGGCCTCCGCCCTGGAGCGTCTGGCCCGAGCCGGTGTGCGCTGCGTAGCCTTCTCCAACGGCACTCGGGAGGCGGTGGAGGGGCTGCTCGAGCAGGCCGGCATTCGGAAGCACTTCGACGAAGTGGTCAGCGTCGACGAGATCAAGCGCTTCAAGCCCGACCCGGCGGTCTATGCGCACCTGCGCAACCGTCTCGAAGTGGCGCCGGGCGACACCTGGCTGATCTCCAGCAACCCGTTCGATGTGATCGGGGCGCGCCATGCCGGCCTTCACGCCGCCTGGGTACGCCGCAGCCTGGATGCACCCTTCGACCCCTGGGGCGTCGAGCCGGACCTGACCGTCGCCGACCTGGACGCCCTGGTCGAGCGGTTGGGATAGTGCCTGGGGCCTGTACGACAGGTCCGGTACGCCAGGCGAGATGCAAGCGCCCCGCGGCATGATAGCCGCGGGGCGCTTGCGTTCAGGGGGCGGGTGACGTCAGTCGACGAGTTCGCCCACGCTGACGATGCCGCGATCGGCCAGCTGCATGGGCCGCGCGTCGTCCTGTGTCCACTTGGCCATGGAGCCGTCGTACATGGTGGTGTTCTCCAGGCCGCCGAGCTCGCTGAGCTGGAACCAGCCGCTGGCGGCCCAGTGGCCGGTGTTGCAGAAGGCCACGGTGGGCGCCTGGCGATCCAGTCCCAGGGCATCGATATTGGCGTTCAACCGCTCGGGCTCCAGGTAGTAGGCGCCATCGCGCTCGACCAGGGCGCCATCATGGGGCAGGTTCAGCGAGTCCGGGATAGTGCCGGGCGCCCGGGTCGCGGGCGACTGGATCTCGCCGGTAAAGAAGCCCGGTGGGCGGGCATCTACCAGCGGTTCGCCGGCCTGGCGGGCCGCTTCTACTTCTTCGGTGGTCGCCAGTAGATGCGACTGCAGCGTCGCAGAGAAGTCGGTGGTCTCGGGGGTGCTTGAGTCGTCGCCGGCGACCTCAAAGCCCTGCTGCTCCCAGCCGGCAAAGCCGCCGTTGAGGATCGTCACCTCGTCGTGTCCCAGCACCTTGAAGGTCCAGTAGATTCTCGCGGCGCTGCCGAAATCGGTGGGGCCGGTTCCCCCGGCGACTACCACCACGGTGTCGTCATTGCCGATGCCCAGGTCGCCGATCAGCGCTTCCAGATCGGCGACGTCCGGGAGCAGGCCGGCCACGTTGCCGTGTGTTTCGCGCCAGCCGGCATCGGTGTAGCTGCTGTAGCGGCTGCCGGGAATGCGGCCATCCTCGAAGGCGGCACGGTTGCCGCCATCGTCGATGGCGGAACGCACGTCGAGTACCACCAGGCCGTCGCTGCCCAGCTGGTCGTTCAGCCACTCGGCCTCGACCAGGGGAGAGGGGTGCAGGGCATGAACAGGGCCGGCGATGGCCAGGGCGCCGGCGGCCAGCATCAGTCGGGAACGCATAAAGGGTCTTCCTCGTTGGGAATAGGGCATGGCCGTTATCCTGCAACGGGAAGGCGCTCCTTCGCCAAGAATGCTTCCTGACACATCTAGTTCATATGGTTATATAAAACTTTTTTTATATCTCTATTGGCTTTGGCACGGTGTCATCAGCTCTGCCAGGCGTGGCCGGCGAAGGCGTCGTCGAGCTCCGGCTGGTTAACGTGGTTGGCGTAGTTGGAGAGTGTCTTCACGGCCAGTGCCAGCACGATCTGCAGCACCTGCTGTTCCTCGAAGCCGGCATCCAGAAACGCCTTGACGTCGTCTTGGCTCGGCATGCCTCGGGTCTCGAACATCACCCGTGTGAACTCGGCCAGGGCCGCGAGTCGCTCGTCCGGGATGGGCTGCCCGTTGCGGATTGCCTCCAGCACATCGGCGGGGACCTGGGACATCTTGTCGGCCAGCATGCTGTGGGCAGACATGCAGTAGCCGCAGCCGTTTAGCCGGCTGATGGTCAGGAAGACCACCTCCTGTTCGGGCGGAGCGAAACCGGAGTCGCCGCGGAACAGTTCATAGCCGTGCAGATAGGTATCCAGCACGCCCGGGGCCTTGGCCATGCCTTCGTACATGTTGGGCACAAAGCCCAGTTTGGCGTTGGCCTGCTCGAGCAGCGGTTTCGCCTTGGCGTCTGCCGTGTCGAGGGTCTGGGGAGGTGCCTCTCGATAGCGACGCAGGGACTCGAGGAACAGCTGTTCCTTGTTGCCGAAGGCCTGGTAGAGGCTGCTGCGCGAGATATGCATGACCTCGAGAAGGTCTCGGGTCGATGCGGCGTCGTAGCCTCGAGCCCAGAAGACCTGCATGGCAGCTCTGGTAGCCTCGTCGGGGCTGAATGCGATGGGGCGTCCTCGTGTCATGGCTGTGAATTTAGTACTGATCAGTCCATAAATCAAGTCCGCGACAGATCACGCTTGAGTTGCTATCGATGTAAGGAGCTGGTGCTTATGACGACACAATCATGAGGGCGCACCTAATGACGTGTGCCTTGGCGGAAAGGAGATGACCCGCATGACCGAGCAGCATTCGCCGACAAGGCGCTTCTGGCTGGGTGGCCGAAGGGCCGCCGAGCAGGACCGGTTCTTCCGCGAGGCGCTTGAGCCCCTGGGCTGGGAAGCCGGAGACGAGCATGACTGGGACGCCGGATGGATCACCGGCATGCCCGATCCGGCTCAGTTTCGGCGGGTCTCGCCGACGCGCCGTCTCAACCATTTTCCGGGCAACGCGGCGCTGACCGTCAAGAGTCGGCTTCACGAGAGCCTTGCTGCACTGCGTGAAAGAATGGTGGAAAGCCATGGCGCTGATAGCGAGCCGGCGTCGCGGCTGGCGTTCTTTCCACGCGCCTGGGTGATGCCCCACGATTATCACGCCCTGCAGCGGGCGGCTCTGGCCAATCCCGATCAGCGCTGGATCCTCAAGCCCACCAATGCCTCCAAGGGCAAGGGCGTTCAGGTGCTACCCGACGCCGGCGACGCGCCGCTGGCGGCCGACTGGATGGTGCAGGAGTACCTGTCGAACCCACATACGATCCGGGGTCACAAGTATGTACTTAGGCTCTACGTACTGGTCAGTTCGCTGGAGCCGCTGCGCGTCTACCTCTATCGGCAGGGATTCGCCAAGCTGGCCTCGGATCCCTGGGATCCCGATGACGTCGACAACCCCTACAGCCAGCTGACCAACCCCGATATCAACGCTCTCAACGATCATGCCGACGTGCCGGTGGAGTTCATCGATCTCGACCGCTATCGAGCCTGGCTGCGCGACCAGGGGCATGACGACGATCGCCTCTTCGCCCGCATCCATGACCTGGTCGCCCTGACGGCCATCTCGGCGGTGGATGCCATGCGTCAGCGTACCGCCAAAGTGGGCGCCGACCCGCAAGGCTGCTATGAGCTGCTGGGGCTCGATTGCCTGGTGGACGACACCCTCAAGCCCTGGATCCTGGAGTGCAACCTCAGTCCCTCGCTGGGTATCTGCGCCGCCCCGGAGACCGGCGGGCGGGTCGAGCCTGACGGGTCAGCCCGTGACGCGGCCGGTGCTGCGCCGTCGCCATGCGGCAGAGCTTCTGGAGGATGACCAGCTGGCGCTCTATGACACCCGCAGCGGACGTTATTTCCGTCCCAACGACACGGCGGCGATGATCTGGCTGCTGGCCACGGAGGGGCTGGACCCCGATGCCATCGCCGAAGAGCTGGTCCAGGCCGCCGCCCAGGCGGGAACGTCGCCGGACGTGGCGGCGTTGAGGCGAGATGTCTGGGCCACCCTGGGGGAATGGTGCCGCGAAGGGCTGCTCTGCCAGCGTGGCGAAGTGGAGTTCACCCGTCAGCTTGAGTCGGTGCCACCGGCTGAAATTGAGGCGCACCCCACGGAGCGGCGTCTTCTGCAGCTCAACCCCAATGGGCTGTGCTGGGCATTGGAGGTCGGCAGCCCAGCCGCCATGGCCAGGCTGTCGATGCTGTTCGGAGAGCAACTCGCGCCGCTAGACAACGTGGCAGAGACCAAACTGCCCCGCCTGGCCGTGCTGGTCGAGGCGGCCGGCTATGCTCTGGTGGCGGGCAGTCAGGTGGTCAGGTCACGACTGACACTGACTCAACTCGCTCCGGCCCTGCTGGCTTATCTCGTCAGTCAGGCGGCGCGCCCGGGTCACCCGGTGGTCGACGCCCACCTCCTGGTCACTCCAGATGGTCTCGGCGTGCTTTGCCTGATGCCCGATGACGCAGAGAGCCGGGATGCCCTCCTGCCGCTGACGTCCGAGGGCGCGACGCTGAGCCGCGGGGTGCGCCTTGATCTGGCGCGCCTCGAGCAAGCCGAACCGCTGGGCCTGCCCCTGGTCGGCCAGGCTCCGGCGATGCTGCCAGACAAGGTAACCATCCGCGGCGTGCTGATGTCCGGCGATACTCAAGAGGCCCCGGCCAGTGCCGGTGTGCTGGATATTCTCGGTGTCCTGCTGCCGTGCTGCGTGTCCGCAACGGATGAGCCCCTGTCACCCGATGCGGTGACCGCCCTGGGCGATTGGGTGGCCCGGCTGGATCGGCTTAACATAGGAACAGGAGACGCCGTTTCCACGTCGGAAGCTCTGGTCGACTGGCTGGCCCGTCGAGTCTCATCCGACGTCCCCGTCGCCGACCGTGCCATGGCACAGGAGTGACGGATGCCACATTACAAGTCGCGTAGTACCTAGCAGCAGGCGGTGCCTGTTCGCCAGGCATCGCCAAAGGGAAGCCAGCCAGATCATGAAGGCTGACTTCACAGCAAGAACGGCATGCGCCTGCATGTCGCCTACGGCATCGCAAGATGCATCATCCAGGAGGTCATGACCATGACACAACAAGACGACAAACGCCGCAGCCTGTTGGGCCGGCTGGGCCGCCAACTGGGCTATACGACTCCGGCGCTGCTGCTGGTCGCCAGCGGGGCTGCCTTCCAGGCGGTGGCCAGCGACACGGCCACCGAACCGGCCTATACCAGCGGCGTGGAAGCTCCTCTGATGCTGGCGGAAGCCCACCACGCAGAGCCGGAGGCAGAAGCAGAGGCCGAAGGTGAAGCAGAAGGAGAGGCAGAAGGCGAAGCCGAGGGTGAAGCCGAAGGTGAAGGTGAAGCCGAGGGCGAAGCCGAAGCGGAAGGCTAAACAGGGAGCTGACATTTCCGATAACAGGCTGAAGTCCGGACCGCGCGCCATGGGCGCCGGTCTGGACCCCTCGACGCTTTAGATCCACCCCACTCAGGAACTCGGAGATAATCGCCATGACACCGTCTGCACCCGGATTGCCCCCCTCCGTGGAGGGTCTTGTCGAAGAGAATTTGCTGGCGCTTGCCCAGCTGAGAGGCTTGCTGTGTGAGCTGATACCCGCCACCTATCAACAGTCCTTCGGTAGGGATGGTCGTCATACCCTGGGCAAGCACGTTCGCCATATCATTGACCACTACGACGCCCTGCTGGACGGTATCGAAGGCGGCAAAGAGCGCATCGATTACGAGCATCGTCGTCGTGAAGAGATCCTTGAACAGTGGCCAGACCAAGCCGCTCAGCGCCTGGTCTGCATAGAGGCCTCACTGCAGGCGCTTGACGAGAAGCAACTGCCGACTCATCTGACCCTGGACTACCCCTTCGGCAATGATCGCCTGGCATTCGGCTCAAGTATCGAGCGTGAGCTGGCCTTCTTGGCCAGCCACACCATCCACCATATGGCAATCCTTGGGCTGCTGGCCGAGCAGGTCGGTGCTCGACTGCCCGAGTCGTTCGGCGTCCACCCCTCGACCCTGCGTCACTGGCGGCGGGAATCCACGCCGGCCCCTGTCATGACGGAGGGCGCGTGATGGTCAGGATGGGGCTGGCGTCATGGTTGCTGGCGCTGATGCTGGCCGCTCCTGCTGCAGCCGACACCCGCTGGCCAGAACAGGGATGGCAAGTCCTCCCCGTGACATCCACCTACGATGAATTGCTCGAGGCCCTGCGTGGGGCGGTCGATGCCGAGGGCATGTTCATTGTTACCGAGGCCGGTCCCACCGAGGCGGCCGCCAATCGTGGGGTGACGATTCCTGGAAATCGCGTGATTGGTGTGTTCCGCAACGATTACGCCGTACAGATCCTGCGTCTCAGCGTTCCGGCCATGATCGAAGCCCCTCTGCGCTTCTATGTGACCGAAAATGAAGACGGCAGCGCCACCCTCGCCTGGAAGACACCAAGCCATGTTCTGGCGCATTACAGCGAGGAGGGCGGCGAGGCATTGGCAGAAATCGGGCATGAGCTCGATGCCGTATTTGAGGCCATTGCGCATCGGGCTGTAGGGAAAATCGATTAATTATTGCCATTGCCATCAGCGATACCACTATCCACTCTGAAAGGCCAAGCCTCGCTGTGAAATCCGCCGGTCCGATTCAGATCACGAGCCGGCGCGAGTCTCAGGGGCAATCGAGAGTCTCGGCACTGGCCGAGAATCCAAGATGCGAGAACCAGGCGGTGGCGTCGACGCCGGCATTATCACCGTCAGTCATCAGTGCGACACCATCGAGCCGGTCGGCCCGATCACCGAAGAGTCGTGCGAAATCCTCCCCGACGTTGCGGACTTCCGCTACCCACTCACCGACGCGTGACTCTCCGCTCTGCAGTGCCAGAAGGTGAGCGCGGGATGTGAAGGCATTGGGCCAGTCCGATCCCTGGGGCTGGCTCGAGGCCCAGACATAGTTCACCGACTGGACCTGCCAGGGCAGAAATCCTGTCTTGCGTGCCACATAGACCCTAGCCGGGTAGTCGTCCCCGGCTCGGGTGGTCTCGTCGAGCCCATGATGGATCCCCGAGACCTGCCAGCACCAGTGAAGATAGGGCGTCTTGTTAAGATCAATTTCCCTTTCCAGGTATTTCGCCGAGGCCTGCTGTCTTGCCCGTGCCTGAAGCATCTCGATGCCATTTTTCTCGACGAGCCGGTATTCGGTTTCCCCCTCGAAGGAGCGCGTTGGCCAGGCCATCATTTCTTCGGGGGAGAAGTTGATGTCTGCAGCCGACAGGGGTGGGCCGATTGCCAGCAATAGCATGCCAGCCGATACATGAAATCTCTTCACCGCGTATGTCTCCTCTTGAATTCAGAAATTTACCAAGTGGAAGCGGGAGGCCAGTTCCGATTATCGAGTGAGGCGTCGTAAGGCCAGCCGGGGTGCCCCGACCAACCGGTATCACCCCGTGGTGGTCGAGTCGTTGCCCCCCTGATAGGAGGTATCCCCATGACATCCTGGTCCTCTCTGCCATTGGTCCTGACGCTGGCGCTATTGCCGCTGGCTTCTGCATTGGCAGCCCCTCCTACGGAGCACCCTCCTTCGGTTCCCCTGGCCTATTCGCTGGAAGCGTTTCGCAACGAGATCAGAGCCGGGGGGCCGGGCAAGGACGGTATCCCTTCCATCGACCAACCGCGCTTCCAGCCTGCCGATCAGGCGAGCCTGGCCCCCGGTGATCGGGTGATTGGGGCCTACCACAATGGTGTGGCGCGAGCCTATCCGCAGCGAATCCTGGTCTGGCACGAGATCGTCAACGATGAACTGGGAGGCGAGTCGGTGAGTATCACTTACTGCCCCTTGACCGGCACGGCGCTGGGGTTCAAACGCGATGACACCCAGCTCGGTGTCTCTGGCAAGCTGGTTAACAGCAATCTGATCATATACGACCGTGCCACCGACAGTGAGTGGCCGCAGATTCTGGGTGCGGCCATCGATGGCCCGCTTGCTGGGCGGGGTCTGGAGGAGTTCCGAGTGGTCTGGACCACGTGGGAGCGCTGGCAGGCTCGCCATCCCGACAGCGAGGTGCTGACCGAGCAGACCGGCTTCGTGCGCAACTATCAGCGTGATCCCTACGGCAGCTACGCCCCCTTGTCTGGCTACTACCGACCCGACAGCGGCCGGCTCTTTCCGGTGATGAACCGGGACGATCGTTTTGCCCCCAAGACGGAGATCCTCGGATTTCGCACCCGTCACGGCGCTGCCGCGATAGCGCCCGAGGCCCTGGCGGAGGACAGAGTCGTCGAACTCGCGCTGGGCGACAGCCACTACAGCGTGGTTCACGACCCGGAACTGTCCACAGGCTGGGTGTTCCACAACCCCGATCGCCTGGTGATCGATGAGCAGAACCTGCGCTTTGGTCCCGATGGCGTCAGCGGCACAGGCATCAACAGCCTGGAGGCGGTCAACGCCTTCGAGGCGATGTGGTTTGCCTGGGCGGCCTTCTACCCCGACACGCTCCTCTACGAGGGAAAGCCATGAGCGCATTGGCGCGGTTGATGGGCCTGTTGCTGCATTCGCCGCGTCATTTGACCCTGCTGCTCCTGATCGCGCTGGCCTACGCGGGACTCTACCTGTGGCTGACCGGTGATCTGGCGGGGGGTGGCCAGAGCGGTGTCGATGTGCACTTTCCCGCCTGGCAGCGACTCTTCGAGACCCGCGGTCCCTTTCAGTTTGAGCCGGTCGGCCTGATCACCCTGGGTGCGCTGGTCTGGACCTTCAGCCCGCTCAACCTGATGCTGGCGCTGATCCTGGGCCTGCTGGTGGCAC
>JAIVHL010000195.1 GCA_020201075.1 Halomonas sp.
GGGTCATCCCCGCGCCTGCGGGGAACGGCGCACCGGGGCCGATGCCTTCGCCACCTCCTCCGGGTCATCCCCGCGCCTGCGGGGAACGGGCCTCGACATCGGACAGGACGCCGGACAGCCCCGGGTCATCCCCGCGCCTGCGGGGAACGGAGACACGAGTGACATGGGCTGCGGTCGCGGTGCGGGTCATCCCCGCGCCTGCGGGGAACGGCGAGTTGGAGAGATTATCAATATAGATGGTGACGGGTCATCCCCGCGCCTGCGGGGAACGGACCAATTGTAGCCACTTGTTTACAACGAAGAAAATCGCCGGTGGAATTTCCACCAACGATTTAGCTTACTTTTTAACCATGCCGAATTGTTAAAGATCTATTAAAATCAATCACTTGGCTGAGGTGGTAGAAATTTCACCAACCTTAGCCCATCATGATCGGTTGCCTCGCGTCGGTTGGTGCCGTAGGTCTGGAACTCGAAACCGGATTCATGGTTGCAGGCCCAAGCCATGGCAACATTGCCATCTTCGGCCAGGGCACCGACCTGCTCCCAGATCATCTCGCGTACGCGCTTGCTAACATCGCCAACATAGACGCCGGCGCGAATTTCCAGCAACCACACGGCTAGCCGGCCGCGCAGGCGCGGCGGCACCGCCTCAGTTACCACAACCAGCATCGCCATATCATTTGCTCCGGTGTCCCTGGTCGCCGATGGACTCCGGCTCGGGAATCGCCGGTGGCATGGCCTCGGGCGCCGGAAGAGGTGGATCAATCTCGCCAGCCTCCAGCACCTCCTCGATCATCGGAATCAGGCGCTGCAACAGTTTTGCCTGCTTGAAGGCGTCACGGCAGGCAATACGCACATCGCGTTCAGGTGCCACCGGATTCATCTTTGCGACCCGAAAGGCTGCGGGAACCACCGTCTCGAATTTCACGATATCCGCGATATCGTAGACGAAGCTCTGGGGCTTTCCGGTATGCAGGAAGCCAATTGCCGGCGCATACCCCGCCGCCAGAATCGCCGCCTCGGTGATGCCATACAGGCAAGCCGTCGCAGCAGACAGGCACTGATTGGCCACATCCGAGGCATCCCACTGATTCGGGTCGTAGCGCCTTCCATGCCATTTGACACCATACTGCTTGGCGAGCAGTTGATAGGTCTTGCGGACCCGAGCGCCTTCCATGCCTCGGAGCTGATCCACACTACGCCGCAAGGGCGGAGGCTCGCCGAAACGCAGCTCGAACATCTTGCGCACGACCTTCAAGCGCAGCTGATCATCCAGCGCCAACTGCGCCTGATACAGCAGCCTGTCGGACCGTGCCCCACCAGGCTGACCGGCGCTGTAGAGGCGAACCCCAGCATCGCCGACCCAGATCAGCAGTGTCCCGGCGACCGATGCCAGTTTGACGGCGGCATGCGAGATTCGCGTGCCCGGCTCCAGCAACAGGCAGGCCACCGAACCTACCGGGATATGCATGCGCTCGCCGTTTATCTCATCAACGACGACAAAGGCTCCATCACGCACGTCAATCTGTCCCTTGCGAATGAAGATCATCGACATGCGGTCTTTCTCGGGGATGGGTTTAAGCGGAATGTACCCCATCTCGGCCTCCTTACCCGGTGACCATCAGGGACGGCGCAACAGCAGCAAGCCACAGCCAAAGGCCTTGGCTCGCCCAATGCCCTGAGCCAGCGTTTCGATCAATCGGCCCGGGTCAGAGACCTCCAGCAGGCCTTCATAGTCGACGCTGGAAAAGCGGATGAGTCGACCCTTTTCCTTAGGCAAGGCATGCTGACGATAGGCCCCCACTTCGGGTTCGGCCGGCAACCGGAACCCCCAGGATTCGGCACGCTCTGCCAGCCACCCACGAGCGGCATGATCCATCGCATCAGTGCAGGCCTGGCTGGTCCGAGCCTTACCGGCCTCAAAGGGATACTTGGCCGCCATCAAGACATCGGCACGCCGCCCCCGATTACCTACCACCGACTTAGCCACGGTAGGGTTGGCCCGCAGGCGAAAAGCGAGTTGATCCCCGACTTCCAGTGCCGGCGATAACGGTTTGCACTGGGCCTCAAGCAAGCCAGAAACCGGCACTGGTTCGCGATCGGACAGCACATAGAACAACGGCAAGCCCCTTGGCGCTCCACCGCCCTCGGGCTCTTCCATTTCCTGGCGAAACAAGAACGGCCGTGGGCCTTGGTGATCCGGGAATAACCGCCAGAGCAGTTGGTGGGTGCCGTAGGCCCCGCCCCCCATGATCTCGAACAAGGCACCTCGAGAGAGGCCGTTGAGATCGACAACTACACGAGAAAGGTACATCAGCGCTCCTCCCTTGCCCGTACCACACGGCGGTATTCGGCGCGCGGCCCGAACTGCCAACGGCGGCGATTCAATGGCATATCCCAGACCTCGCTGGACTCTACGCCCTGACCATTGCCGTCCAGAGCATCGGCGGCACCTTCCCAGGCATAGAGGGCGCTTTCCGGCAGTCTCAGGGCCCTGCCCTCATCGTCCTCATTCTTTCCGCATAGCGGAGGAAAGCCTGCATCCAGAACATCCCGCAGTTGGGCGAATGTTTCCCGACGTGGCGCGAGTGGAGCCGCCGGTGGACACGCCTTGCGCCCCAGGTAGAGCGGGAAATGCGGTGCCTTGAGTGCCTGCTCCAGTTGTTCGAGCGTCAGCTCTGCCTGCGGCGTCAACCAGACGGCAACGGTCCAGAGCCCGTCGCAGCGGTAATCACGGCTAGAGAGAATGGTGTTGATGACCTTGCGTGGTGCGCTCAATTCGTCACGCCGGGTGCGGTAGGTCACCTTGGCTTGTGACGCCGGCACCTGCACGGTGTGGTAATCGCGCATCAGGCTACCGGGAGAGCGCTGCTTGATGGCAATAGCGACGCTATCGCACAGTTGGCGTTGACCCTCATCATCATCCCGACGCACCCCCAACGCCGCGCCGAGTAGCCCGATGATGGCACTTCGCCCCGGATAAGTGGCTGTAGGGCGTGACTCGCCCACCGCCGCCTCGCCCCAGCTTGCGAGCGGCGCATAGAGCCGGAAGACCAGATACTCCTTCATGACGGCTCCTCACTCCTCGCTAGAGAGAAAATCAATCAGTTCAGAGAGGTTCCCCATGGCCACTTTTCCGGACAGACCTGGCTCCCGGTAGTCGGGGTCGGCGGCCACAACGAAGCGTTGCTTGGCTCCTGGCCCATAGGCATCGTCGAAGGCCTGCGCTTGGCGCTCCAGACGTGCGATGGCATCCCGCGCCTGGTCCTGTCCCGAGATAGGGCGAAGAAAGGCGACCGAGAGCGAACGCGGCTGCTGGTCGCCCTTCTCGGCAAGCACGTAGCTGGCGTGAGCGCGGGAGCCAAAACTGTTCTGCTTGCCCTTCGGCGAGGTCTTCACGGCAGCTTCCACCAGGGCCGCAATGGCGCGATCCGCCAGGGCGTCATCACCCTTGAGGTTCTCAATCAGCTGCCAGCGATCGATACACACATAGCTGTAAAACAGGCCGGCGCCGAAACCGGCCTCTCCCACGTGAGCTGCGCCTCGATGCTCGTCGCCGGCATTCAGGTCGTCCACGGCCGTGAAGTAGTCGTCCTCGACCTCAGCGGCATGCACGGTGATCGCATGGGCGACCTGGCAGGCGGCATCGACGTTGAAGGCCGGAGACGCTGCCAGCATGCGACCAAACAGTGCAATATCCACGGCGGATGGCTTGTGGCGAAGCAGGTCGAGATCCTCCTTCTCTGGCGCGCGATCCTCGTCGGCCAGCTTTTCGACCAGGGCATCGACTGCGGCCTGCTCCTCGGGGCCAACGTGAACCAGCTGGCTGGTTTCGAGCTCGCCCTTGGCCACATCGCCGAAGACCTTGGCGATGTCTGTTGCCCAGTCGCGGGCGTCTTTTTCTTTAACACCCTTTTCCCTCAAGCGCTTTTCGGCCTCGATACCCACGCGCTTGGTGCGCATACCACGATGCTGCCCTACCGCCTCCTCGAATAGCGCCGAGGTGCGCCAGGTGCGCTTTAGGCTCTGAGATGACACCCGCAGCCGCTTGGCACCACCCATGATGGCGGTCTTGGGTCGCCCCAGGTCGTCACGGTTAAGGTTCGCAGGTGGATAAGCGGTCAATAGATGCAGTTGGATGAAGTGGCTCATTCATTGGCTCCCTGTGTGGTAAACGGATCACTCGTTGTCTTGTCGATAGCCGGCCGTGGCGCCGAAATAGTCATTGGCCCACACAAACCCCAGACGCCGTGTAGGTTGTGGCGATGCTTCGCCCTGATATTCACGCCACCAGAGCGCAATGTTGTCGGCGAGATGCGCGACGCTGACACCGCGCTTGTCGATCAGCGCCAGGGCACGGCGCAGGCGTTGCACCAGTTCCTCCGGCGTGCCAGCGGTCATCAGCTGCTGGAAGCGCAGCTCGCTCATGTAGGGCTTTCCTGTTTCGCGCTTCTGCCGACCGAGACCGGCGCCAAGCGGCATCCTGGGCTGTTCCTCGCGAAGCTCAGCCGCGACCAGGGCGATACAGGTCCAGACCAGCAAGCGCTGATCACGCTGGTATTCTGGCTGTTCGTCTTGTGCTGGCAACCAGCGCCACAAGTGGCGAAAAGCCTCTGTGAGCATGGCCGCCTCAATGGTGTCGCAACGTCGCAATGCCGCCCGCATGCCTTTGGGCCAAGGGGGGGCGTCGGTGTGGGCCCGCAACGCGTCGGCGGACAGCGTCAAGCGCTGCCACCAGCGCCGCAAGGCATCGGCTTCTCGACGTTCGATGGCATACAGCCGCTCGGGCACGCGCGGCGGCGCCTCTGCTGCGGGTGCGAGTTCCGTTTCACTCATGACACGCCCTCTTCAGTAGTTGCCGGCTTGGCGCCCAATACGAAGCCACCGGTCTCGGCAAATTGACGGATGACCTTGCTGCCCTTGCTGCGCCCGGCCAGAAAACTCAGCAACTGACGCCTTGCCGCAGTCGCCCGCTGCAGGTCGACGGCTTCCAGCGCACCACTCAACGCTTGCTCCTCGAATAGGGCCAAGGCTTCATTTTTGAGCGTGAGGTACCACACCTCGGCCACCCCAGAAGGCAGGTGCGGCGTGTCATCGACGTCCGTCAGCGCCTGCTGGAAAGCCTGCAATGCATGAAAGAAAGCGCCATGGGTGGCGTCATAGAACTGCAGGTCGATATGGCTCATATCGCCCTTGGCATCGGAAGGCCGGACAAACCAGGCATTCTTGACCTGCGTACGCACCATCCAGGCCACCTGGCGAGCCAATTCGGTGTACTGTTGCACCCAGCTACGCAGTCTTTCCTGCTGTGCGGGGGGTACGG
>JAIVHL010000061.1 GCA_020201075.1 Halomonas sp.
CTCCACGCCAAGGTGGCAGCCGAAGGGCTGCAACTCGCGGCACAGGCTACGGAAATTCTCCAGATCATGAATCACCATGGATTCAGGCACCTCCAGCCAAAGCCTGGTTGCGGCGTCCCGATTGGAAGCGATCAGGCTGCGCAGGTCGAGAACGAATTGGGCATTGTGCACCGAGGCGGGCGAGAGGTTGATGCCCAACGGTTTGCCGTGGCGTGATATCTCCTTGATGGCCTCTCTGGCCACGGCCATGTCCAGGGCGGCATCCAGCTTCAGGCGTGAGATCCACGGCATAAAGACGCCGGCAGGACGCCATTCGCTGTTCAGGCGCAGCCGCGAAGGGCATTCCAGATGCAGCAGCTTGCCCCCAGCGTCAAGAACAGGGAAGCGGCCCAGGTAGACGCCCCTTTCCAGCGCCTCCTGCAGGGCCTTTCGCCAGTCGGCGTGGCTGTTGAACAGCGGCAGACGCTGTGACCCCTCGGCGATCAGCTGAGCCAGGTCGCCACGGTTCTCGGCGGTAGCGAGCGCGCCGTCCAGGCTGGCCAACAGGGCCGCGGGCTGATCCTCCTGGGAGTAAGCAATCAGCGAGGAGGGCAGGCCGAGATTGGTGCGCTTCTCATTCTTCTGCAGCACATCCAGTCGCTGAGTCAGTTCATCGCCGATACCCTGTAGGTCGACATGGCCCGGCACCAGCAGGGCGAAGTCACCGCCGCCGAGGCGCCCGGCGATACCCTCTCCCCGTAAAGTCCCGATCTGTTGCAGTTCCTGGCCCAGTGATCTGAGAAGGCGATCGGTGTCGGCATGCCCCAGCCGTTCACTGACCGTGCTGAGCCTGGCCAGCCGCACCATCGCGAAGGTGCCGCTGGCTCGGGAGCCACTGCTTTGCCGCATGATATCGAGCTGGCCAAGGAAGGCCTGACGGTTGAGCACGCCGGTGACGGTGTCATGCTGCAGCCGCTGCCGGAGCATATCGATGCGTTCACTCTCGAGGCCAAGCATATCGTGAACGCTGCCGGAGAGCTGGTTCATGGCTTGAACGACATCCCTGAGTTCACGCGTGCGCGGCTCCGGGGAGGTGGTGAATCGGCGGTTACCGATATCACGCGCCTGGGCGACAACCGCACTCAGAGGTCGGCGAATGCTACGCACGATCCAGGCAGCGAGTGCCAGGCTGATCACGCCGGCCAGGGCGAACCAGCCAAGCAGCTTCAAGGTGCTTCGCCACAGCGACTGATAGGCGAAGTCATGGTGGGTGGCAACGCTCAAGGTGCCGTACTGGTTCCAGCCATCCTGAACCACGGCGCGCCCGGGCGGCACCTCGAAGCGAACCAGGTCGACGAACCAGCCGGGGGCGCCTGCTAGCCTCTCGCTGCCCTCGCGGGCATCAATCACTTCGCCTCCGGGGTCGCGCAGTTCGATCAGCCGGTAGTGGCCGGTGTCGAACTGAGCGGCGATGAGCAGGCCGATCGTAACGGGGTCCTTGTCGAGCTGGCTGAGGGTCAACGCCAGAGCGTTGGCATTGTCGGCGTTCTTGATCTGCACTTCCTGCTGCATATATAAGCGGCTGCTGGTCACGCCGATAAACAGGCTGCCGCCGAAGGCCAACAACAGCAGTATCACGATGGTCAACCAGAGCTGCTTGATAAGCGACATGGTGTTTTGCTCCCCACGGGCCATCGCCCGTATCAGATGAATCCCTGCTCGCGCATGCGATCGATCACGTTGCGCCACCGCGACAGCCTCGCCAGCGGATCGGCCCGCGACTCGGTGCCACCCCCGGCCCACAGTCCCTGGCTGTTGAAGCTGAACAGCGGGTCGAGGTCGGTGCGCTGGCGGCCAGGCGTGATCGACGGCACCAGGTTGTCAAGAATCAGCGGCTCTGCCGCCGGCGTCTCGTAATATCCCAGCACCATGTGGGCCTGGGTAATCTGGCTGCGACCGATGCGTGCTCGCACGTAGATCATGCGCAGCTGGCTACCGGGAACGCCGAGCTGCTTGAGAGCCCCGCCATAAAGCGGCGGCGGCCCGGCGACACTAGGCGGCGAGGCGAGGAGGGTGACATGGCGGGGCTCGGATAGATCGGCGTTGGCTAAAGTCTAGGCGCAGGCGCTGCTTAATGCGAATGCGCTGTGGGGCGAATATCCGGGTAGGGGTGTTCCTTTATGCCGAGAACCCGCGGGTCTATCCCTTGCCGGGGCCCAGCCAGACGCGCAGTCGGCCGATCCAACCCAGGTCGCGGCAGGCATCGCGCAGCTCATCAGCGGCCTGATCCAGGCTCTGGCCCTCAGGCAGGGCGCTGACGAAAATCGAGACGTCCACCCGGTCATCCAGGTAGTGCAGGTCCAGGGCGACTCGCGCGTGCCAGATGCCCACGTTGCGCCAGGTCTCGTCGAGCCTGTCCTCCACGTCGTCGCGCAGAGGCAGGCCGGGGCGCAGGCTGTGCTCGGTCTCGTTGGCGTCGTCCTGAGGATCGACGTGGAAGGTCACGTCGGCGAGCACGGGAAAGGCCTCACGCAGGCGCCGGGTCACGGCGTTGCCGATCTCGTGGGCCTCGGAAACGGTGACCCGCGGGGGTACCACGATGTGCAGGTCCAGCAGCGCCTGGCTGCCCAGGGTGCGGGTGCGCAGGTCGTGGACGCCACGCACGCCTGGAATCCGTTCGGCCAGGGCCTGCATCTCGCCGCGTTCCTGCTCGGGTAATGCGGTGTCGATCAGCTCCTGACTGGACTCCCAAAGCAGTCGGCCGCCTACCTGTCCCACCATCAGGCCCACCACGATGGCGGCCACGGCATCCATCCAGCCGGCACCGAACTGGGCCGCGATCAGGCCGATCAGTACCACCACGGTGGAGAGTGCATCCGAGCGGGAGTGCCAGGCGTTGGCTTCCAGCAGCCGAGAATTGACGCGCTTGGCAACGCGCATGGTGTAGCGGTAGATCCACTCCTTGGCGAGGAGGGCGATCACCGCGATACCGATGGCCCAGATGCCCGGGGCGGGAATCGGCTCACCGGCAATCAGTCGGATCACGCTGGCCCAGGCGATACCGCCGGCCACGAAGATCAGCACGCTGCCCAGCCACAGGGTGGCCAGGGTCTCGATGCGACCGTGGCCATAAGGGTGATTGCTGTCCGGCGCCTGGCGGCCGAAGTGAGTGGCGGCCAGCACAAAGACGTCGGTGAGGATATCCGAGAAGGAGTGGATACCGTCGGCCACCAGAGCCGCCGAGCCCACCATGAACCCGGCAACCATCTTGGCGACGCCCACCACGAAATCGATGGCTGCGCCGATCAGGGTCACCTTTTGGGCCTCGCGGGTCTGGGATCCCCGGTCGGAGGGAAGTTGCGGATGTTGATGGCCGTGGGCGTGTGCCATGGCGTCCTCTCTATGGTGAAACCTGCTGTCAGGACGTGATGCGGCCGGCCTTGTTGCGCACCGGGTTGGCGTACTGGGCCAGCCACCAGTTGCGCAGCTCTACGGGCACCTGCTGCAGACGCGCCTGGAAACGGGCGCGGTCGGCATCGCGGATGCTCGAGTGATCGATCAGCTCGGGCGCGTCACCCATGGCCTCCAGGGCCAGGTAGTGGCTGGGGAAAAGGTGGTAGCCGGCCAGCACCTGGCGGTCAATCTCGGCGGCCACGGCGTCGGGGCTGTCGAAGTCGGCAGATATAGGCGTGCCGTAGGTCAGCTGGACACGGCCCTTGTGGCCGGTAATGCCGGCGACGATGGACTGGATGTCCTCGAACTGCTCTTTTTCATAGTTGCCGCTGGTGTGCAGGGCGTGGAGTTCGCGAGCCTTCTGCACGTCACAGGGGTCATATTCGTAGCTGATCGACACCGGGACCAGGCGCAGTTCGGCGATCGCCTCGCCGATCCCCACGCCGCGCTGCTCGGCACGCCGTGCCATGGTCATCATCTTGATGATCGCTGGGTCGCTGCGGTCGATGCCATCCTTGGCGCGCCCCTCGCGCTGGGCCATCCAGATGGAATGGTTGTCCGCGTTGATGGAGTGGCGAATATAGCTCGATAGCTGCTGATAGGCGGCCAGCATGGCACGCTTGCCGCGGGCGCTGCGCGGCACGATGAAGCTCTTGTTGAGCCGCATGAGGTCGGTGACGTAGGGCTTCTTGAGCAGATTGTCGCCGATGGCGATGCGCACCGTATTGCGTCCGGCCAGATAGAGGGAATAGTTGACGAAAGCCGGGTCCAGGGAAATGTCGCGGTGGTTGCCGATGAACAGATAGGCCGTATCGGCATCCAGTGCATCGAGCCCCTTGACCTGGAAGTCGTCGGTGGAGGTGCGGATCATGCGCTCCATGTAGCCGGCGATGCGCATCTGGAAGTCGTACACGCTGGCGACGCCGCGAACCTCACGGCGAATGGCAAGGCTTGCCAGGGTGCTGGAGAGGCGCGGCATGAATCGCGAGAGTCGCGGCAGCCGAAAGCGGGTCAAGGCGCTGAGCAGTTCCGGATCCTGGGCCAGGCGTGCGAGAACCTCGGCCACCTCGTGATCAAGGTAGGGACGAATCCCGGCCCAGGGATCGACGGTTAAGGCGTCGGGGTGTTGGTCGGTCATGAAATCACACGTCGCTCTTCGTAATGTCCGTCATAGTGTCCGTCGTAATATCCGTCTTAGCGCCCGTCGTAGTACCCGACTCGCCGCCCAGCCAGTCAATCAGGCGTTCGATATTGGTGCCCAGGGCCTCGGCCATCAGCACGAAGTCGGTCTCCAGACGAACCAAGGCATCGTCGCCATCGTCGGAGGCGTTGGCCTCGTCGATCAGCGCATCGCCGAAACGCAGCGACTTCAGCGCCAGGTCGTCGTGCAATACGAAGCTTAGTCGTCCCTCGATCTCGAGCGCCAGCTTGCTGGCCTGGCGGCCGCCTTCGAGAAGCTGCTGGATCTCGTCGCTGTCGAGATCGACCTGCCGGGCGCGCAGCACGCCGTCATCGCCCTTGGCCTTGAGCTCCACCTGGTCGCCCAGCACCAGATCAGCGGGTCGCGAGGCGGGATCCACTAACCACTGGGTCATGGCGCGCATGGGCAGGGTCTGGCTGGACAGCGGGGTCACCTTGAGACTGCCTAGAGTCTCGCGCAGCAGGTCGAGCAGCTCCTCGGCGCGGGTGCGGGAGCTGGCGTTGACGCCGATCAGCCCGCGGCGCGTGTCCCACCACAGGTCTATCTTCTGGCTACGCACGAAGGCAAGGGGCAACAGCTCCTCGATCACCTGCTCCTTGATGGCGAGTTTTTCCTTGCGGGGCAGTTTGCGTCCCTCGCGTGCCTCGATGTCGGCGCTTCGCTCCTCGGTCTCCTCACGCACCACGGAGGATGGCAGCAGCCGCTCCTGGCGCAGGGCGCTGATCAGTCGCTGGCCCTGGAGCTCGTGCAGACGCGCGGTGCCGGCGCGACCGGCGGGCGCTGTCCAGCCCAGCCGGCGAGGATCCTGGCTGCCCAGAGGCCTTGCGGCGTGTTCGGCCAGGGCCTCTTCGAGGGAGTCGGCATCCAGCGTCGGGGCATCGTGCAGGCGATAAAGATGCAAGTGCTTGAACCACATGAAGCATTTCCCGCGGTGAAAAGGGGTGCATTATCCCTGAAGGGGGGCAGGGGTGCCAGCCGCAAGCCAGATTGTCGCAGGGTTGAAACAGCTGTTTGAATTTGTGGTGTGGCATCGTCAGAATCGCTGTGACCTATTTATACAAAGCCTTTCATCAAGGATTTCATCAAGGAGCAGCACCATGGATTCACGCATCTCAACCAGTCATCTGAGGGTGCGCGGCTACCACCTGGACGGCTACGGCCACGTTAACAACGCCCGCTACCTGGAGTTTCTGGAAGAGGGGCGCTGGGGTTACTTCGACGACCATCCTGAGCTCGCCGGCCGCTTGACCCGTGGCGATGTGGCCTTCGTGGCCGTTAACCTCAATATCGACTATCGCGCCGCGGCGGTGGCCGGCGATGACCTGGAGATTCGCACGCGTCTTTCGGCACTGGGCGGGCGCAGCGCCAAGATGAGCCAGGAGATACGCCGGGTGCATGACGACACCCTGGTCAGCGCAGCCACCGTGACCTTTGTGCTGCTGGACGTGGCGGCCAACCAGGCGGTGCTCATCGGGGGAGAGATTCGTGAACGGCTTGCGCCCCTGGTGATGGAGCAGACCGTGGCATAGCCAGCTGCCTTTGCTCTGCCCGCAGTGGTATGATGTGGCGCTATCATGGGCGCCCACGGCAACGCCGGAGAGGGCGGCCAACCTCTTGCAGTGCAAAGGATTCGACGACCCATGGGTGACATCGCCAGAGAGATTCTGCCAGTCAACATCGAGGACGAGCTCAAGCAGTCTTACCTCGATTACGCGATGAGCGTGATCATCGGCCGGGCGCTGCCGGATGTGCGCGATGGCCTGAAGCCGGTCCACCGGCGTGTGTTGTTTGCCATGAACGAGCTCGGCAACGATTGGAACAAGCCTTACAAGAAGTCGGCCCGTGTCGTGGGCGATGTTATCGGTAAGTATCACCCCCACGGTGACAGCGCTGTCTACGACACCATCGTGCGTATGGCCCAGCACTTTTCCATGCGCCACGTACTGGTGGACGGCCAGGGCAACTTCGGTTCCATCGATGGCGACAGCGCCGCCGCCATGCGTTACACCGAAGTGCGCATGTCGCGCCTGGCCCACGAGCTGCTGGCCGACCTCGAAAAGGACACCGTCGACTGGGTCGACAACTACGACGGTACCGAGCGCATCCCCGAGGTGCTGCCCACCAAGGTCCCCAACCTGCTGATCAACGGCTCGTCGGGCATTGCCGTGGGCATGGCGACCAATATCCCGCCTCACAATATGGGCGAGATCATCAGCGCCTGTCTGGCGCTGATTGACGACTACACCCTCAGCGTCGACGACCTGATCGAGTTCATTCCGGGGCCGGATTTCCCCACCGGGGCCATCATCAATGGTCGCGCCGGCATCCTCGAGGCCTACCGCACCGGCCGAGGCCGAATCTATGTGCGCGGCTGCCACACCGTTGAGCATGACGACAAGAG
>JAIVHL010000062.1 GCA_020201075.1 Halomonas sp.
GCTGTCTGCTGGACCTGCCCTGGCCCAGGAGGTCGACGCCTACCGCGAGACCCAGCTGGGTCTCTATGTTTCGGCCGCCGAGGCCCATGAACTGATTCAGCAGAACGAGCGCGCCATCCTGATCGATGTGCGTGATCCGATCGAGATCAAGTTCACCGGCTTCGCCGAGCCCACCGATATCCACGTGCCCTGGGTGCTGGCCGACCGCGATAGCTTCGACGAGGAAGCTCAGACCTGGCCCATGGTGCGCAACGCCGACTTCGCGGCCCAGGTGAAAGCGCGTCTCGATGCGCTGGGCGTGGCCGAGGATGACCCTATCATCGTGATGTGTCGCTCCGGCGCCACCCGCAGCGCGCCGGGCGCCGATGTGATCACCGAAATGGGCTATACCCAGGTCTATTCTGTCAATGATGGCTTCGAAGGCAGCACTCTGAAGGAAGGGAATTCCCAGGGCGTGCGTGCCATGAACGGCTGGCGTAATGCTGGGCTGCCGTGGAGCTACGAGATCGACCCCGATGTGGCCTGGCGTCCGGCCAACTGATCGCAACGATATTTTCGACAACCCGAACACAATCTCAAAAAAGGTGACCCCATGAGCATCAAGACAACTCTGACCCTGGCCGCTGCGGCTACCGCGCTCGGTCTTTCCGGTGCCGCCCTGGCCGCCAGCCATGGCGATGACCACGACGACGATGCCGACCGTGCCCTGGTCATTCTCACCAGTGGCTCCCTGCAGACCCAGGGGATGGCGATGATCCTCTCCAATGCCATGCAGCAGCAGGGCACTGATCTGCACATCCTGCTCTGCGACGCCGCCGGCGATCTGGCGGTAGACGGCTACGAGAGCGCGGAGGCCATCAACACGCCGCCCAGCAACCCGGCGGGCCAGGTCAAGCCGGAGGGCATCATGGGTATGCTGATGGGCAACGGCGCCAGCGTGGATGTGTGCGCCATCTATCTGCCCAATACCGATCACGAGGAAGGCGATCTGCGCGATGGAGTCGGCGTTGCGGCGCCGGGCCCCATCGCCGAGATGATGCGCGATCCGAAGATCCCGGTCTTCAGTTTCTGATCCCATTTTCTTGGTATTGATGCCGGCTGCCCTGGGGGTGGCCGGCACCGAGTCATTGGGCATAAACGTATAAGGAGAGTCACCATGAGTATGAAAAGCAACGTGGGCGGTGTCGACAAGATTGCCAGGATCGTCGTGGGCGCCGTGCTGATTGGCCTGGCCCTTACCGGCGTTATCGGCGTCTGGGGCTGGATCGGCGTAGTGCCTCTGGCCACCGGCCTGTTCAACTTTTGCCCGGCTTACAGCCTGCTGGGTGTCAATACCTGCAAGCTGAAGAAATAACCCGCTCCGGGTTCGACCCGGAGAGCACACCCTAACGCCCGCGACCCTTTGGTGGCGGGCGTCTTGTGTAATGGGCGTCTGGCTTAGTGGGCGTCTTGCTTAGTGGGTGGAGGCTCGGCTATCGGCACCATGGGCAGTCTCAATCGTCATTAATAGCAAAATGAGCTAAGCTTATTCCAGATACAGCAAAGTGATGGTCGGCCACCACCGACTGCCATCAGGAGAAACGCTCATGAACACCTTTGACCTGTCGAACAGCACCGGCGCCGGCCGCCCTGACGTGGCCGGCTTCTTCGATCCGCGCACCTTCAGCGTCCAGTATGTGGTCAGTGACCCGGCAACCGGCAAGTGTGCCATCATCGACCCGGTGTTTGACTTCGACGAGAAGTCTGGCGCCACCGCCACCCATCACGCCGACGAACTGCTCGCCTACATTCAGGAGAAGGGTCTCGAGGTGGAGTGGGTGCTCGATACCCACCCCCATGCCGACCACTTCTCGGCGGCGCGGTACCTGAGCGACAAGACCGGCGCGCCGACCGCCATCGGCGAGAAGGTGGTGGAGGTCCAGAAGCTGTGGAAGACGATCTACCACTGGCCGGACTTTCCCGCTGATGGCTCCCAGTGGGACCGCCTGTTCGCCGAGGGTGACACCTTCCGCATCGGTGAACTGGAGGCGCGGGTAATGTTCTCGCCGGGCCATACCCTGGCGTCGATCACCTACGTGATCGGCGACGCCGCCTTCGTCCACGACACCCTCTTTCAGCCAGACTTCGGCTCTGCGCGGGCCGACTTTCCCGGCGGCGATGCCCATCAGCTGTGGCGCTCCATCCAGGCGATCCTGGCACTGCCCGACGAGACCCGACTGTTCACCGGCCACGACTACATGCCGGAAGGCCGAGAGCCGCAGTGGGAGAGCACGGTGCGCGAACAGCGCGACACCAACAAGCATCTGGTCGGCGGCGTCACCGCAGAGGACTACGTGGCGATGCGCAATGAGCGTGACAGCGAGTTGCCGATGCCCAAGCTGATCCTGCACTCCCTGCAGGTGAACACCCGCGGCGGGCGCCTGCCGGAGCCCGAGGCCAACGGCAAGCGCTACCTGAAGATCCCCCTCGATGCCCTGGAAGGGGCGGCTTGGGAGTAGCGGCTTGGAGTAGCGGCTTGGGGCTAGCGCTCTGGCACCGTTGTCGGTTGCGCTTGCCGGCAAGGCTGCCCAACGCCGGGTGGGGCGATGGCAAAGCCGAAATAGCTTATCTGTTATAGCAAATCAGTCTATTCTTAGAACCAGTTATCGGCTAAGCTGTCAGTCTAACTGGAAGCCATGACACCGACGGAGGCCGCTTCCCATGCCCCATCCCATCGTGACCCACTTCTTCGACGAGCCCACCAACACCTTCAGCTATGTGGTGCAGGATCCCGACGGCAAGTCCTGTGCGATCCTCGATTCGGTGCTCGATTTCGACTATGCCGCCGGGCGGACCGACGTGCGTTCTGCCGATGAGATTATCGCCTTCGTGCGCGACAACGGCCTCGAGGTGGAGTGGATTCTCGAGACCCACGTGCATGCCGATCACCTTTCGGCTGCGCCCTACCTGCATGAAATGCTGGGCGGCAAGACCGGCATCGGCGCCAACATCACCGTCGTGCAGGATGTCTTCGGCAAGGCGTTCAATGCCGGCACCGAGTTCGCCCGTGACGGCAGCCAGTTTGATCGCCTCTTCGAGGAGGGTGACACCTTCGCCATTGGCAACCTGGAAGGGCGGGTGCTGCACACCCCGGGCCACACCCCGGCCTGCCTGACCTATGTGATCGGCAATGCCGCCTTCGTCGGCGATACCCTGTTCATGCCCGACTATGGCACCGCCCGCTGCGACTTCCCCGGCGGCGACGCGCGCACCCTCTTTCGCTCCATCCAGAAGGTGCTGGCTCTGCCGGGGGAGACGCGCATCTTTCTATGCCACGACTACAAGGCGCCGGATCGCGAGGAGTACCAGCACGAGACCAGCGTGGCCGAACAGCGCGCCGGGAACGTGCATGTCCACGAGGGCGTCAGCGAAGAAGAGTTCGTCAGGATGCGCACCGAGCGCGACGCCACCCTCGATATGCCGAAGCTGATCCTGCCCTCGGTACAGGTCAACATGCGTGCCGGTCAGATGCCCCCTGCCGAAGACAACGGTCAGGTTTATCTCAAGGTGCCGGTCAACAAGTTCTAGATTGAAAGGAGACGAACCGCCATGCAGATTCATCAGCTCGAATCAGACTTCGCCATCGCCGATGCCGTGACCCCGGCCGATCTCGACGAAGTCTCACGGCGCGGCTTTCGTTCGGTGGTGTGTAACCGCCGCCCCGGTGAGGCCGAGGACCATCCGGACGATCGCGCCCTCAGCGAGCGGGCCGCGGCACTCGGCCTCGAGTGGCGCTGCATCCCGGTGACGCCGGGCAATTACGGCGACGCAGATATCGAGGCCTTCGGCGAGGCGCTGGATAGCCTGCCCGCGCCGGTTCTAGCCTTCTGCAAGACCGGCAAACGTGCCGTGCACCTCTGGGCTCACGCCCGAAGCCAAGGTGATAGCTGCGATATCCCGGCGCTGCTGGCCTCGGCCCGCGCCGCCGGGCACGACCTGGAGGAGCGTCGCCCGCTGCTGGAAGCCGCTGCGGGGCAGCGCTGAGCGATGAACCCCAAGCGCTATCTGCCCATTCTGCAGTGGCTGCCGGGCTATGGCCGCGCCACCCTGACCAGCGACCTGCTGGCAGCGGTGATCGTCACCGTCATGCTGATTCCGCAGTCGCTGGCCTACGCCATGCTGGCCGGGCTGCCGCCTGAGGTAGGGCTTTACGCCAGCATCGCGCCGCTGGTGATCTATGCCGTGTTCGGCACCAGTCGCACCCTGGCGGTGGGTCCGGTGGCGGTGGTGTCGCTGATGACCGCGGCCGCGGTGGGGCAGATCGCCCCCCAAGGCACGCCCGAGTACCTCGGCGCGGCCCTGGTGCTGGCGCTGATGTCGGGACTGATCTTGACCCTGATGGGGGTGGCGAGGCTGGGCTTTCTCGCCAACTTCCTCAGTCACCCGGTGATCTCGGGCTTCATCACCGCTTCGGGGCTGATCATCGCCGCCAGCCAGCTCAAGCACGTGCTGGGCGTGGAGGCCAGCGGCCACAACCTGCTGGAGCTGCTGGTGGGCCTGGCGGGTAGCCTGGGGCAGGTGAGTGCGCCGACCCTGGTGATCGGCCTCTGCGTGCTGGTCTTCCTCTACGCGGCGCGGCGCTGGCTCAAGCCGGGCCTGCGGCGAGCGGGCGTGTCGGAGCGCCCCGCGGACATGCTGACCAAGGCCGCGCCGATTCTGGCCGTGGCGGTCACCACGCTCACCACCTGGGGGTTCGGCCTCGATGCCCGTGGCGTGGCGGTGGTCGGTAGCGTGCCAGCGGGCCTGCCGCCGTTGACCCTGCCCGGCTTCGACAGCGGCTTGTGGAGCCAGCTGTTTGTGGCGGCGCTGCTGATCAGCATCGTCGGCTTCGTGGAGTCGGTGTCGGTGGGCCAGACCCTGGCCGCCAAGCGTCGCCAGCGAATCGACCCCGATCAGGAGCTGGTGGGCCTGGGCACCTCCAATATCGCTGCGTCCTTGACCGGCGGCATGCCGGTCACCGGCGGCTTCGCGCGCTCGGTGGTCAACTTCGATGCCGGTGCCGAGACCCCGGCGGCAGGGGCCTTTACCGCGGTGGGCATCGCCGTGGCAGCCATGCTGCTGACGCCGTTGATCGCCTACCTGCCCATTGCCACCCTGGCGGCCACCATCATCGTGGCAGTGCTCTCGCTGGTCGATCTCCCGGCCATCAAACGCACCTGGGCCTACTCGCGCGGCGACTTCGCCGCCATGCTGGCGACCATCATCGTTACCCTGGTGGTGGGGGTGGAGAGCGGCATCATGGCGGGCGTGGGGCTCTCAAGGATTCCGAGGTGCGCTTGCACTTGGCCGAGGTGAAAGGGCCGGTGATGGACCGGCTGCAGCACACCGAGTTCTGTCACGAGATGACGGGGCAGGTGTTCCTGAGCACCTATGATGCCTGGCAGGAGTTGCGCGGTGACAGCGACGGGAGTCTGTCGCGGCGCTGCGCCGAGCTGCAGATGACCCCGCTGCGTTAGCCTTACCCAAGCACAAGCACGGTTCCACCACACGGTTCGACAAGATTCGCATCCCCTGGATGCCCCCAAAGGAGAGAAACAGTGGACTGGAGTTCATCCCTGCAGGGATTGGCCGGCGGCATCCTTATCGGCCTGTCTGCTACCTGGCTGATGGCCACGCTGGGCCGTATCGCCGGTATCAGCGGGATCATCGGCAATCTGATTACCGCGCGACCCAAGGGCGACAGCGCCTGGCGGCTGACGTTTCTGCTCGGCCTGATCAGCGGCCCGATCGTGCTGATACTGCTCGGAGGCGGCCTGGGCAACGTGGCCGGCGGTCCTGGCGACGTGATCGGTGCGCCTGCCGGCGGCGTGGTACTGATGCTTATCGCCGGCCTGTTGGTCGGCGTAGGCACCGGCTTGGGCAGCGGCTGCACCAGCGGCCATGGGGTCTGCGGCCTGGCGCGTCTCTCGCCGCGCTCGCTGGCGGCGACCCTGACCTTCCTGGTAGCGGCGATTCTCACCGTCTACGTGGTTCGGCACCTGATCGGAGGTGGTGCATGAAAACACTCATGGGCTATATCGCCGGCCTGTTGTTCGGCCTGGGTCTCGGCATCTCCGGCATGACCGATCCGGCGCGGGTGTTGGGTTTCCTGGACCTCTTCGGCGCCTGGGACCCGACCCTGATGTTCGTCCTCGGCGGCGCCGTGGTGACCAACTTTATCGGCTATCGTCTGGTACTGCGCCGTAAGGCGCCGCTCTACGGTAGCGCCTTTCAGCTACCCACCCGGCAGGATCTGGACGTCCGCTTGCTCGGCGGCTCGGCGCTGTTCGGCATCGGCTGGGGGCTTTCCGGCTACTGCCCGGGCCCGGCCTTCGCCTCCATTGCAGGGCTCAGCGTGCCGCTGGCGGCCATGCTGCTGGCCATGGTGGCCGGCTGGTTCCTGGCCAGGGCGATTCCCTCTCGACCTTGAATGGCTGGCGCCCACGCTAGCCCCTTACGTTAGCTCCTACGCTGCCCCTTGCGCCCCCGCCGGCCTGATCTGCGGGGGCGCTCGCGTTTGAGTCGCCAGGGAAGAGTGGCCTTAGACCAATAAACCAATAGCTCAATAAATCAATAGACCAATAGACCAGGCGATTCAGCGCTAGTTGCATGACGGGGTAACGCTGACTTAATGGACGAGTGACACGATGTCGCACATATCGAGGATTTCATCTTATGCACGTTCTGCTGATCGAGGATGACGCTCTGGTCGCCTCAGGCATCCGGGCAGGCCTGACCGTTCACGACTTCGTGGTCGACCATGTGGAGACCCTGGCCGAGGCGCGCAGCGCCATGGTCGCCGTCTCCAGCGACGTCGTGATCCTCGATCGCGGGCTGCCGGATGGCGACGGCCTGACGCTGCTTGAGGAGTGGCGCGCCGCCGGCGTCAACACTCCGGTGCTGGTGCTGACCGCGCGTGACACCGTTCCGGACCGTGTGGCGGGTCTGCACGGCGGTGCGGATGACTACCTGACCAAGCCCTTTGACCTGGACGAACTGGTGGCCCGGCTGCAGGCCCTGCTGCGCCGTGCCGCCGGGCGGCCGCGTACCCTGGTCGAGCACGGGCCGCTGTGCCTGGATCCGGTCGCTCGCGAGGTCAGCGTGGACGGCCGGCCCGTGGCGCTGTCGCGCCGCGAGCTGGTGCTGCTGGAGACCTTCCTGCAGTCGCCGCGCAGTGTGCTCTCCGCGGACCAGCTCAAGGACAGCCTCTACGGCATGAACGATGAGGTCGAGAGCAATGCGCTCAATGTGCATATTCACCACCTGCGCCGCAAGCTCGGCAGCCGCGTGATCGAGACCGTGCGCGGGCTGGGCTACCGGCTCGGCAAGACGTCAGCGGTGGTGGTCTCGACGGACGACGAGGCCCGGTGATGAGTCTACGCACGCGGCTGCTGCTGACC
>JAIVHL010000196.1 GCA_020201075.1 Halomonas sp.
GACCTCATCGGTGTTCAACCAGGCCAGGCGCTTCTTGGCGCCGCGCAGGTTGAAGAACAGCTTGCGCTGGGCCTTGGTGGTCGCGATTTTCACGATGCGCCAGTTGCGCAGCACGAACTCGTGAATCTCGGCCTTGATCCAGTGCACTGCGAAGGAGACGAGGCGCACGCCCTGGTTGGGATCAAAGCGCTTGACTGCCTTCATCAGGCCGACATTACCCTCCTGGATCAAGTCGGCCTGGGGCAGGCCATAGCCGGAGTAGCTACGGGCAATATGGACAACGAAACGCAGGTGCGACAGCACCAAGCGACGCGCCGCTTCAAGGTCACCCTCGTCATGTAGACGATAGGCCAGGTCACGCTCTTCGTCGGCGGTCAGCATCGGAATGCTTCTTACCGCCTTGAGGTACCCGTTAAGGTCATGCCCCGGGGAGAGTTGGCCCACCGGAAGAAGACTGGTGCTCATGTGCCGAATGTCTCCTTGTCAGCCCAAACATACATTGGGAATAAACTATTTCGATGCCAAGAACCGGAAAATGTTCCGTTGAATCACGCTACGAAGCGTGAATTCCAAGTGTCTCTGGGCTGGGTCGCAGGGCTGGGTTGCGGGTCTGAGGCCACTACCTCGGTTTCCCTTCGGCAAGGTGACGACTCACCGCGATCCAGGCGCCCAACCAGCCCAAAAGTATACTACAGCCTACCAGCATAGCAGAACCGTCAACCCCCAATCGCGGCAGGCTGAAGCTGGCGCCGTAGCTGGCCGCCAGCGCCGCCACGGGAGCCGCCAGCCACTCGCCGCCGAGCGTCAGCAGCCCCCAGGCCAGCAACCCTCCCCCCAACCCGTACCAGGCACCGCTGTAGAGGAAGGGGCGACGCACGAACGCATGGGTGGCGCCGATCAGGGTCACCACCTCAATTTCCTTGCGGCGATTCTCCACCGCCAGGCGGATGGTGTTGCCCACCACCAGCAGCACCCCGCCGCCAAACAGAACCCCTAGCGCCAGCGCGGCGCGGCGCCCCAGCTCAGCCAGGTGGCGCAGCCGCTCGATCCAGGCCAGGTCCAGGCGCACCTCCTCGACCCCCGTCATCGCCTCAAGCTCGTCGGCCAGGGCACGCACCGCGTCCGGCCCGGGGTCGGTCGGGGTCACCACCACGCTGGCCGGCAGCGGATTCTCCTCCAGGCGCCCCAGGGCGTCGGCCAGCCCCAGCGCCTGCTGGAACTCCGCCATGCCCTCGGCGGCAGTAATCAGCCGGGTGCGACCGACCCCCGCATGGGCGGCCAACGCCTCCTCGATGCGCTCGGCCTGGGCCTCGTCCACGTGGTGCGCGAGATAAGCGGTCAGGGTGGCGCTTTCGGTGAGCTCAGCGTCCAGCAGCCGGGCGCCGTCCAGGGTCAGCCATAGCGCCGCCGGCAGCACTAGAGCAATGGCGATGGCGAGCATGGTCACCAGGCTGCCAAGGGGTGCCCGCAACAGCCGCCAGGCGCTGTCCAGAGCCATCGCCCGGTGATGTCGCAGCCAGCCGCGAAAGCGACTCGAGGAGCGAGTGTGATGGGTGCGGGCACCGCGGGGCGGCGGCGGGGCGGGGCGGCGACTCACGCGGCCTCCTCGTCGGCGACCAGCCGCCCGTCGCGCAGACGCAGGGTGCGGTGGCGCAACCGGGCGATCAGCGCCAGGTCGTGGCTGGCGATCATCACCGTGGTACCGATGCGGTTGAAGTCCTCGAACAGCGTCATGATGTCGGCAGAGAGCTGAGGGTCGAGATTGCCGGTAGGCTCATCGGCCAGCAGCAGCGGCGGCTTATTGACCACCGCCCGGGCGATGCCCACCCGCTGTTGCTCCCCGCCGGAGAGCTCGATGGGCAACGCCTTCTCGCGATGCAGCAGCCCCACCTTGTCGAGCGCCGCACGCACCCGCCGCGCCGACTCGCGTGGCTCCACGCCCTGGATCTCCAGGGGCAGCGCCACGTTGTGAAAGATCGAGCGGTCGTGGAGCAGCTGATGGTCCTGGAAGACCACGCCAATCTGGCGCCGATAGTAGGGTACCTGGCTGGCGTGGAGCCGGTCGATGTCGTGGCCGGCCACCAGGATGCGCCCCCGGGAGGGGCGCTCCAGGCGCATGACCAGCCGCAGCAGAGAGCTCTTGCCGGCGCCGGAGTGGCCCGTCAGGAACACCATCTCGCCGCGGCGCACGCGGAAGTCTAGGTTGGCGAGCGCCTCGAAGCGCCCGCCGTAGCGCTTGCCCACGTGCTCGAAGGCGATCATTTCGAGTCGTCGTTGCCGTCGCGATCGAACAGGGCGTCGACGAACTCGCGGGCCACGAAGGGCCGCAGGTCATCCAGGGACTCGCCGACCCCAATGAAGCGAATCGGCGTGGTCATCTGCTTGGCCAGGGCGAAGATGATGCCGCCCTTGGCGGTGCCGTCCAGCTTGGTCAGGGTCACCCCGGTGATCGGCACCGCCTCGTTGAAGGTGCTGGCCTGGGCAAGGGCGTTCTGACCGGTGCCGGCATCGAGCACCAGCATCACCTCGTGGGGAGCGCTGGCATCCAGCTTGCCCATCACCCGATGGACCTTCTTGAGCTCCTCCATCAGGTGGGACTTGTTGTGCAGGCGACCGGCGGTGTCGGCGATCAGGACGTCGATGCCACGAGCCTTGGCGGCAGCCACCGCGTCGAAGATCACCGAGGCGCTATCGGCGCCGGTGTGCTGGGCGATCACCGGCACCTTGTTGCGCTCGCCCCACACCTTGAGCTGCTCCACCGCCGCGGCGCGGAAGGTGTCGCCGGCGGCCAGCATCACGCTGCGCCCCTCGCGCTGGAAGCGCTGGGTGAGCTTGCCGATGGTGGTGGTCTTGCCTGCGCCGTTGACGCCCACCACCAGAATCACAAAGGGACCTTCGCCCTTGGGCGGCAGGACCAGCGGCTGGCTCACCGGCTCCAGCATGACGGACAGCTCCTCCTGCAGGGCGCGGTAGAGCGCCTCGCTGTCCTGGAGCTCCTTGCGGGACACGCGCTCTGTGAGGCGATCGATGATCTCGGTGGTGGCCTCGATGCCCACGTCCGCCAGCAGCAGCTGGGTCTCGAGGTCCTCCATCAGGTCGTCGTCGATCTGCTTCTTGCCGAGGAACAGATCCGCCAAGCCGTCGGTGAGGTTGGCGCGGGTCTTGCCGAGGCCGGCCTTGATGCGCGAGAACCAGCCCGTCTTCTCGCCGGCGACGGGCTTCTCCTGCAGCGCGGCGCGAACAGGCTCGGGTTCCACGGCGGGGACCTCGGCGGCTTTTTCCACCGGTTCGGGAGCCTGTGGAGGCGCCTCCTGCTCGACGAGGGCCTCGGGCTCCGGCTGTCGCTCCGGTGCCGGCTCCCGTTCCGCTTGGGCCTCGACGCTCTTCTCAGGCGGGGTCTCGGACGAGGGCTCGGGCTCGGACTCGATCAGGGCGTCGGGCGCCTCGGCAGCCTCTTCCTGGCGCTCCTGCTCTTCGCGGGTCGCCTCCTGTTCCTGCTGTTTCTTCTTGCGCTTGAGAAAACTGAACATGGACAGCATCAGCCTCGCGGGTGAACGAATCGCCACATCCTAACACCGCCTACCATGACTGTGGATAAGCCCGCGGGTACAATCCCCGCCATGACTCGACGCCCTCCAAGCCCCCGCCGCGCAACCAAGCCAACCGATGGCCAACAAGGCAGCCGCCGGAGCGCCGGCCGCCTGCGGATCATCGGCGGCGACTACCGCCGCCGGCTGCTGCCGGTGCTCGACAGTCCCGGGTTGCGCCCCACGCCGGACCGGGTCCGCGAGACCCTATTCAACTGGCTCACCGCCGACCTGCCCGGCGCCCGGGTGCTGGATCTCTTCGCCGGCACCGGTGCCCTTGGGCTCGAGGCCCTCTCCCGCGGCGCCCGGGAGGCCTGCTTCGTGGAACGCGACCCGCACGTCGCCCGCCAGCTGGGGGAGAACCTGGCTACCCTGGGCGCCACGGAGCGTGGCCGGGTCGTCACCGCCGACGCCATGGCCTTCCTCACCGGCCCGCCCACGTCCTGCTCGCTGGTGTTTCTCGACCCGCCCTTTCGCCAGGGGCTCGCCGAGCCCTGCTGTGCGGCCCTGGAGGCCGGCTGGCTGACCGATGAAGCCTGCATCTATGTGGAGTGCGAAGCGGAAGGGGAGCCGGCGGTGCCGGCGACCTGGCGGCTGCACCGGGAGGTGCGCGCCGGTGATAGCCACGGCCGTCTCTATCGACGCGACGCGTCGCCGCAACACGACGCTTGCTGAGGCCGGGGCTCGGCGTTACGCTGCTGCCCACTCGCTTATCAAACATCTAACCCTGCCCCGCCCCGGGGCACCGGCCAGGCATCGAAAACGGTTCGAGAAGAACCATCTCGAAGAACCATCTCGAAGGGCCATCCCGGAAGGACATCAGGAGAACACCATGAGCAATGAACTCTTCAACCGGCTCGAGCAGAAGGTCACCAGCGCCGTGGAGGCCCTGGAACTGCTGAAGATGGAAGCCGAGGAGTTGCGTGAGGAAAACACCCGCCTGAAGCAGGAGCGCGAGGAGTGGGAGCGCCGCCTGACCGGCGTGCTGAGCAAGCTGGATGAAATCGAGTCCACCGAGACCGTCTAAGATCGGACTCAGCCGCCGAACGTGTCCCGAGTGACCAGCGGCAGCGACATCAGCAGCGCGTCCTCACGGGCGTCGCTGCTCACCGCCCCGGCCCGCCGGGGCGGTGTCGTTTCCGGGGTTTGGGGAGACGTCGGCCGCGGCGGATAGTAGCCACGGCGAACACCGTCTTCCCGAAACCCCGCGCCACGATACAGGGCGATGGCCGGGGCATTGCTCGCCCTGACCTCCAGCAGCAGCCGCTCGCTGCCCCACGCCCGGGCCTCGGCCACTACCGCCGCCAGCAATTGCCTGGCGAGCCCTCTGCCGCGCCAGGCGTCATTGACCAGGATCGCCTGCAGTTCTGCCTCGAAAGGCAGCCGGACCACCACGGCATGCCCCGCCAGGGTCTCACCGGCCACCAGGCCCACCACCACAGACGCCTCATCGTTCAGAGTCGCCGCCAGCTGCGCCTGCGAGCCAGCCGTCGGCCAACCGCAAGCCGCCTCCAGGGCAGCGATACCGTCAAGGTCGTCCACCGTCAGGCGCACCAGTACTACGCCCTCGGATAGCCCTTCAGATAGCCTTTCAGATAGCTCCTGGGGGAAGCTTTTAGGGAAGCCTTTAGGAAAGTCTTCAG
>JAIVHL010000133.1:0-1447 GCA_020201075.1 Halomonas sp.
CCCCGGGGCGGCCTGGCGACTGTCAGTACACAGCCGGATCGACTCGCCGACCAAGGTCGTCAGGGGAGCGGCATCGGGCCAGAGGCGCCCAAGCGTCTCCACCAGACGTGATGACGTCACCTGCATGCGGGGCCTCGAGAGTCTCGAGAAACGGGATGGGTCATGGACATGATGAGCCTCAGCGACTGCGCAGATCGGGGGGCACGTCGAGGAGGCGCAGAGCGCTGCCAACAACGCGGGAGAAAACCGGTGCGGCCACGGCGCCGCCATAATAGCCGTCACCCCGGGGGTGATCGATCATCACCACGGTGACGATACGCGGATCCGACACCGGTGCAATGCCGACGAACAGGCTGCGATAGGCATCCTGCACATAGCCACCGGCACCAGTCTTGCGAACCGTGCCGGTCTTTCCGGCAACTCGATAGCCCGCCACCATGGCGCGCCGCGCGCCGGTGTTGGGCTGAACGGACTCTTCCATGACGCGCAACAGGTCGTGGGCCACGGCGCGGTCGATGACCTGCTCACCCGACGGCGGCGCCGGCAGCCTGAGCAGCGAAGGCGGCAGGCGCATGCCGCCATTGGCCAGGGCGGTATAGGCGCTAGCCAGCTGCAGCGCGGAGATCGACAGGCCATAGCCGTAGGATAGAGCCGCCCACTGGCTGCTCGACCAGCGGACGGGTGCCGGCAGAGTGCCGGTGGACTCCCCGGGGAAGCCTGTCTCGGGGCTCTGGCCGAAGCCGACCCGACGGTAGAGGTCCGGCACCAGGGGGTCATCGAGCGCCAGCACCAGCTTCGACATGCCGATATTGGAGGACTTCTCGAGGATGCCGGCCAGGCTCAGCTCGCCGTAGTTGCGAATGTCGCGGATGGTAAATCGGTCGATCCGCATCCAGCCCGGAGAGGTATCCACTACCACGTCGCGAGAAAACTGACCGCTCTCCATGACCGCCGCCATGGCCAGCGGCTTCACCACCGAACCGGGCTCGAAGACGTCTACGATAGCCTGGTTGCGAAGGCCGCGGGGGTCGAGACCCGCGCGATTGTTGGGGTTATAGGAGGGCTGATTGGCCATGGCCAGCACCTCTCCGGAACGGGCATCCATCATCACCAACACGCCGCCGTCGGCGTCATGCTCGGCCACGGCAGTCTTCAGCTCACGGTAAGCCATGTACTGCAGGCGCTGGTCGATGGAGAGCGTCAACTCGCCACCGGGGCGCGCCTCGCGCAACACTTCGAGGTCACGCACCAGGCGCCCACGGCGGTCCTTGAGTACGCGCCGCTGCCCCGGCTCTCCGGCCAGGTAGGGCTGGTAGGCAAGCTCGAGGCCCTCCTGGCCCACGTCGTCGACGTTGGTAACGCCGAGCAACTGGGCGGCCACCTCGCCCGCCGGGTAGTAGCGCTTGTACTCATCCTGGCGATAGACCCCGGGGATACGCAGGTCCAG
>JAIVHL010000133.1:1530-46569 GCA_020201075.1 Halomonas sp.
TGGGCGGGAATCGGGTCGGTGCGCAGAGTGCGAGCATCGCCCTGCCCCTGCAGGAAAGGGCGGTCAACCACGTGGAGGATCACGATACGTCCCACCAGCAGACCCAGCCCCAACAGCACGATGGAGAGCATGATAACGTAGCGCAACCCTCCCATGGGGGCCATGGGAGGAGGACGGCGAGGTGAAACGCCGCTACGAACCTCAGTGCTCATGGCTGGATCACCTCGACCTCATCGACATCGGGCAGGCGCATCTCCAGACGCTGCATGGCCAGACGTTCGATGCGCGCCGGCGAGGACCAGGCACTCTCCTCGAGCAGCAGTTGACCCCACTCGGTTTGCAACTGATTCTGCTCGCGCTCGAGCTGCTGCATACGACCATATTGTTCACGTGTCAGATGGCTGGCGGTGATCACCGCCAGGGCACTGACCAAACAAGCCACCAGCAGTGCCAGTACCACCATCAGCGACAGACTGAGCCGCAGGTCCAGCGGCCAGCCAAATCCCGATGTCGACGTTCGTCCCTGTGCCATGTCCCCTACCTCAGTAACGCTTGCGAGCCGCTCGCATCACCGCGCTGCGCGCCCGGGGATTCTCATCTACCTCCTGGGGTCCCGCACGCTGAGCCTTGCCCAGCGCCTCCAGACGCCGTTCGAGCTGGTCGTCGGTAATCGGGATGCCCCGCGGCAGGTGGGTATCGCCACGCACATGATGCCGGATGAAACGCTTGACGCGGCGATCCTCGAGGGAGTGAAAACTGATTACCACCAGATGGCCTCCGGGGGCAAGCGCCTCCAGGGCAGCCTCAAGGGCGGCATCAAGCTGCTCCAGTTCAGCGTTGACGTGGATACGCAGGGCCTGGAAGACTCGAGTGGCGGGGTGTTTGTGCTTTTCCCAGGCGGGATGGGCGATCTTGACTACCTCGGCCAGATCCGCAGTGCGCTCGAAGGGCTGATCGGCGCGCCGTGAGACAATGGCCTTGGCCAGCCGACGAGCGTAGCGCTCCTCGCCATACTCCTTGAATACCCGGCTCAGCTCGCCTTCCCTTGCCTTGGCAATAAAGGTTGCGGCGCTTTCCCCCTGGGAGGGGTCCATACGCATGTCCAAGGGACCGTCACGCATGAAGCTGAAACCCCGTTCGGGGTCGTCGAGCTGCGGCGAGGAGACGCCCACGTCTAGCAGGATCCCATCCAATTGACCATGTACGCCGTGATGCTGGGCGATATCGCCCAGCCGGGCGAACTCGGCACGCTCGATAGTGAATCGGGGATCATCGATAGAGGCCGCGTCAACGATGGCCTCGGGATCGCGGTCGATAGCGATCAGGCGCCCGGCCGGCGACAAACGGGCGAGAATGGCCCTTGAGTGGCCACCGCGGCCGAAGGTGCCATCCAAGTAGACACCGCCGGCATCATGCACCAGGGCCTCCACGGCGCCGTCGAGCAGCACGCTGGCATGGCGGAAGCTCCGCGGAGCTGTATCAGGTGCGGATGACGACATGCGTTTCTCGATCATGAGCTGACGTGTCGACAACAGTCCACACGTTCAGGGATGGTAATCAGGAGGGAGTCAGCCGATAAGCCGGGTTCTGTCGTGAACAGTCATTCCTCTAGGGGGCGCGTCACCACGACCCTCAAGCAACCTACCCGAACCCGACGCGGGCCACGTCATGGGGTTCCTATTTGGTCTTGCTCCGAGTGGGGTTTACCTTGCCACGCGCTGTTACCAGGCGTGCGGTGCGCTCTTACCGCACCCTTTCACCCTTACCGGCCTCCAGAAGGAGACGTAGGCGGTCTACTCTCTGCTGCACTTTCCGTCGGCTCACGCCGCCCAGGCGTTACCTGGCACTCTGCCCTGTGGAGCCCGGACTTTCCTCCCCCGAATTGCTTCGGCGGCGACTGTCTGGCCGACTCCCGGCGCAAGGATACCAGTGCCCCGACACCCCCTCAACAACCGACTTCATCCGGACAAGATTTGACCACGCTGGCTGGCTCGCTGCCGACGCGTCGGCGAGCCTCGCCTGGGGTTGCTATAAGCTCATATCCTTCAGTGCCTGGGCGCGGGCATACCAGACCTTCTTGGCCCCGCCTAGCATTCGCGCCGCCACCGCCGCGACCTGCTTGACGCCGACACCCTCGGCCAGCATCGCCGCCAGCAGCGCTTCTCCCTCCACCACCGCGGTTTCATCTTCCTCCCGCGGCGAGGCGCCGGCCACCATCACCACGAATTCGCCCCGGGCCTGGTCGGGGTCGGCCTCCATGCGGATAACAAGCTCGGCGGCAGAGCCGTCCAGGAAGGTCTCAAAGGTCTTGGTCAGCTCCCGGGCGAGTACCAGCCGTCGCTCGCCCAGCACCGTCGCCAGGTCGGTCAGGGTGTCGCGGATACGGTGAGGTGACTCGTAGAAGACCAGCGTCTCCTCCCGGGCGGCCAGCGATTCCAGTCGGCCGCGGCGCCCCGCTCCCTTGGCCGGCAAAAAGCCCTGGAAGGTGAAGCGGTCAGTGGGTAAACCCGCCGCGGACAGGGCCGCCACCAGAGCGCAGGCGCCCGGCACTGGCACGATACGCCGCCCCCGGGCGCGCAGTTCGCGTACCAGCACAAAGCCAGGGTCGCTGATCAGCGGAGTGCCCGCATCGCTGACCAGAGCAATGGACTCCCCGGCAACCAGCCTGGCGTCGAGCTGTTCGACCCGGGCAGCCTCGTTGTGTTCGTGCAGCGAGAGCATCGGCACCGACAGCCCCAGGTGGCGCAACAGGCGACCGGTATGGCGGGCTGTGCAATGCTGCTGGCGGGCTGTGCCGTGCCCCCCGCTATCGTCGATCGCGTGACGGAAGATGACCCGGCACGCCTGCTCGAACAGGCTGGCCAGCAGCAGCCAGCCCAGGCGGCCAGGACACGCTTGGAAGCGGCAGACATCCTAGCACGACAGGGGGAGCGCACCCAGGCGCTGGAGATTGCAGCGGACATCGAGGATAGTCTGCTCGAAGGATCCCAGCGCGCACGCTGGGCCCTGCTGCTAGCCGATCTCGGCGACGTACTCGGTGATCCTCAAGCGGTCATCCTGGCCACCCGGAACCTGGACATCCTGCCTCTGGAGCCCGCCCAGGCCATGTCACTGCGTGAGCGGATGGGACTGGCGCTGCTGGCCGAGGACCAGCCAGCCGCTGCCGCACAAGCGCTGCTGCAGGTCCAGGCCGCAAACAATGACGTGGCGCTCAATGATTCAATCTGGGAGGCCCTCACCCGCATGAACCGCCAGGCGTTGGGCGACCTGGCACAGCAGGCTGATCCCCTGACCCAGGGCTGGGTCGCCCTCGCCGATCTATATCGCTCCAGCGGCGGCAATATCGATCGTTTCTTCGACCGCCTTGAGGAGTGGCGCGGACGCAACGCTCGCCATCCGGCCGCCCGCCACTTGCCCGCCTCCCTGATAGCGCTGGGTGAGCTGCGCGGCTTCGAAGTCCGTCATATTGCGGTATTCCTGCCGGAATCCGGCCCCCTGGCACAGCCTGCCTCGGCTATCGCCGAGGGCATGCGCACCCAGCAGCGCAGCGCGGGCGACGGCATTCAGCTGAGCTTTTTCGACGCCGCTCGAGGCGACCTGGAAGCCCTCTATCGGGAGGCCGAAAACCGCGGCGCCCAGGTAGTGGTCGGTCCTCTGGACAAGGACCAGGTAGGCCAGCTGGAGTCCCTCAACCGAGTAGCACTACCCACACTGGCGCTGAACTACGGAAACGCCGAACGCAACACCGCCGCGGGACTCTTCCAGTATGGGCTCTCCGCCGAGGATGAGGCCACACAGGCTGCCGCACGCGCCTGGCGCGACGGACACCGCAGGGTCGCCCTGCTGGTACCCGACAACGACTGGGGCCGCCGAGTGGGCGAGGCTTTTTGGAACGAATGGCAGGCTCGCGGCGGCGAAGTCACTAACGCCGTGCGCTACAACCCTGGCACCTCGGCCACCGAGAGTACACGGCGCGCCATCAGCAACCCGCGCCCGGACGCGCTATTCCTGCTCGCCCTGCCCGACTATGCTCGCCAGGTGCCACCAACCCTGGATTATTACGGCGCCAGCCAGCTGCCGATCTACGCCACCTCACAGCTCTTCGAGGGACGCCTTAACCCTCGTCTCGATCATGACCTGAACGACGTGCAGTTCCTGGATATCCCGTGGCAGATTCCCGAGGCCGCGGTGGGCGGCATCGAGGCGCTACCTTTTCTGGAAAGTTATCAAGCACTGCGCGAGGGGTCGGACCCGCGGCTGTTCCGCCTGAATGCCATGGGGGTCGATGCCTTTGAGCTGGCTCGTCGCCTGCCCCAGTTACAGGCCATTTCCGGCAGCGAACTGCAGGGCGCTACAGGCACCCTTCGCCCGGACAGCGACGGACGTATCAAGCGCCAGCTGCCCTGGGCGAAGTTCGTTAACGGCGTTCCCCAGCCGATCCTGATCCCCGGGGTATTCGGTGATGAACGGACCCCGTGACGCCCGAGCTCGCGGCGAGGCCATCGAGCGCCTCGCCGCGGCATGGCTCGCCGAACGAGGCTTGGTGCTGGTGGCAGCCAACCAGCATGCCAAGGGCGGCGAGCTGGACCTGGTGATGCGAGACGGCGACATGCTGGTATTCGTTGAAGTTCGCCATCGGGCCGATACCCGCCATGGCCATCCGTTGGAAACCGTTACCTCCACCAAGCAGCGCCGGCTTGTCCAGGCTGCGCGTTTTTATCTACAGCGCAACCGGCTATCATGTCCTTGCCGCTTCGATGTGCTGGCCGTCACCGGCCTGCCGCCCCACCTCGAGTATAACTGGGTCGCCAACGCCTTCGATGCGTACTGACCGGTCACGCCAAACTGCCAAAGGACCCGGACACCACATGGATTTCCAGCAGCGTATTCTCGGCCACTTTAACGCCAGCATCGACACCAAGACCTATGCCAGCGAAGTTCTGCCTCCATTTATCGAGGTGGCAAGCCAGATGATGGTCCAGTGCCTCGTCAATGAGGGCAAGATCCTGGCATGCGGCAACGGCGGCAGCGCCGGAGACAGCCAGCACTTCTCGTCGGAGCTGCTTAACCGATTCGAACGCGAGCGGCCCAGCCTGCCGGCCCTGGCGCTGACCACCGACACCTCGACGCTAACGTCCATTGCCAACGACTACAGCTATAACGAGGTGTTCTCCAAGCAGATTCGCGCGCTTGGACAGCCCGGTGATATCCTCCTGGCAATCTCGACAAGCGGCAACTCGGGCAACGTTATCCAGGCCATCCAGGCCGCCCACGATCGTGACATGAGCGTGGTGGCAATGACCGGTCGTGACGGCGGCAACATGGCCTCCCTGCTCGGCCAGGACGACTGCGAGATCCGTGTCCCGGCCACCTCCACGGCCCGCATTCAGGAGGTACACCTGCTGGTGATCCACTGCCTCTGCGACCTTATTGACGAACAACTCTTCGGTACAAGCGAGTGACCATGAAAATCCGCAAACCCCTGCTCAGCTCTCTGCTGCTGGCCGCCGCCCTGGGCCTGGCCGGCTGCACCACCGTCACCAGCGTCACTCACCAGGGCACCATCGACGAAAATTACGGCAAACGCACCGCCGGCGCCCAGGTCGAGGACCAGAGCATCGAGACCAAGGTCAGCCACAACATGTCTCGCATCGATGCCCGCCTGGGTGATGCCCGCATCAACGTGGACAGTTACAACGGCGTGGTGCTGCTTACCGGCCAGGTGCCGAGCCAAGAGCTCAAGGACAGGGCCAGCGAAGTTGCTCACGAGGTTCGCAATGTGCGCGAGGTGCACAATGAGCTCTCGGTGGCCGCCAATCTGCCGGCCAGCCAGCGCCTTTCGGACACCTGGCTCAACACACGCATACGCACTAACCTGGCCGCCAACGACCGCATCGACTCGGGACGCATCCGCGTGATAACCGAAAACGCCAATGTCTACCTGATGGGCATTGTTAGCCGAACCGAGGCCGACCGCATTGTTCAAGCCGTTTCAAACGTTGGCGGCATGCAGCGCATCGTCAAGGTGTTCGACTATACGGATTGAGTCCCACGGCAGCAGAATGCATAACGGCAGGCCAATGGCCTGCCGTTATGCATGTTGGGATTGATGCGCCCTGAATCGCGGCCGAACTACTCGGCTACTTGACTACCCTCAGCGAAGGCTTCCCCTTATTACCTTTGCGAGACGATGGCTCGCCTTGCGGGGCGCCGTTATCATCGGACGCGCCATCATCATCGGGCGTATCGTGAGACTCCCCATCGGTATCCACGCTGGCAAGACCCGGTACCGGCTCCTTCCCTGCCTCCTCGCTGGCGAGTACCGGCTCATGACCAAACACCATGCCAACGCCATTCTCGCGAGCGTAAATAGCCACCAGAGCCGAATTGGGAACCATCACCCGCATCGGCTGGCCGCCAAAGCGGGCAGAAAAACCCAGCGCCTCGTTCTCCATGAACAGATCCCGCACCGCGCCGGGCGAGAGGTTGAGCACGATCTGACCGTTCTGGACGAACTGTCGAGGCACTTCAACACCGGGCTGTTCGGCGTCGACCACGATATAGGGGGTCAGATCATTGTCCACAAGCCACTGATACAGAGCCCTGGCCAGGTAGGGACGGCTTGAGTAGGGGCGACTAGATGACATCGTCAGGCCCTCCGGATTGCGGCCCCCGAACTGGCCGGGGGCGGTGGTTTCAGCTGCGAATTTCGCGCTCGACTTCACTTAGCGCGGCCTTGAAGCCCTCGCGGTCGAAGACCCTCTCCATATAGGCCAGCAGGGGCTTGACCTGCTTCTCGGGCAGGTCGATACCCAATGCCGGTAGCCGCCAGAGAACCGGCGCGAGACAGCAGTCCACCAAGGTGAACTCCTCACTCATGAAGTAGGGCATATCCTCGAATATCGGCGAGATACCCACCAGACTCTCGCGCAGTTCCTTGCGCGCCTTGTCGGCCTCCTTCTTGGGTCCCTTCTCGATCTGCTCAACCAGCGGGCACCACTCACGCTCAATTCGGTGCATCCACAGTCGGCTCTGGGCACGCGCTACCGGATAGACCGGCAGCAGGGGCGGATGGGGAAACCGCTCGTCCAGATACTCCATCATCACCTTGGACTCATACAGCACCAGCTCACGATCCAGCAGAGTGGGCACGCTGTTGTAGGGGTTGAGGTCGGCAAGCTCCTCGGGGCGTTGCTCGTCGGTGACCTCGACGATGTCCACTGCCACGCCCTTCTCGGCGAGCACGATCCGCACGCGATGGCTAAAGTGATCTGCACCGCCCGAGTAGAAGGTCATCGATGACCGCTTGGCCACTACACCCATGTAAGATTCCTCGCATCAATTCGAATGGCTATCATACCACGACAGTCAACCCCGGGTGACTGAGCCACGCGACGTCCTGCCAACACCATAGGGGGCGCATGGCTTAAGGCCATGCGCCCCCTTTCTTTACACCACAGTGGATCAGTGAACGTCGCGCCAGTACTCACGCTTCAGGAAGAAGGCGATGATGCCAAAGATAAAGATGAAGATCAGCACTTTGGGGGCCATTGCCTGAGCCTGCAACTTGGAGGGCTCACCCACGTAGACCAGGAAATTGGTCAGGTCGTAGGCAACCTCCTCGAACTCGTCCGGCTCCATACTGCCGGGACGGGTCACCTGCAGCACATCACAGGACTGGTACTTGCCGGTCAACGGGTCCAGCTCTGCACCCTCGATGGGGCGATCGCTTTGGCTGCACACACGCTCCTGAACGCCCTGCAGGGGCTCGAGTACGTTGGGCATGGATGAAGCCACGAACACGGTGTTGTTGACCCCGGTAGGACGGCTCGGATCCTTGTAGAAAGTGAGCAGATAAGAGTAGATCCAGTCCTCGCCGCGCACGCGAGCACGGAGGCTAAGGTCCGGAGCAGAAGCGCCAAACCAGTTAGCACCATCCTCGGAGGTCATGGCGTTGTGCATCTGGTCGTTGTAGGCCTGCTGGCTGGAAAAGATCAGGTTCTGCTCCACCAGGTCCTGGGGGATACCAAAGTCCTCGGCGACCCGAGCAAAACGCTGGTGCTCCAGCGAGTGGCAGCCCATGCAGTAGTTGGTGTAAAGCTGCATGCCCCGCTGCACGGACGCCTCGTCGTTGAGATCCGGCGTCATCGAGAAGGGAACATCTGCCGCCGGCGCTGCCATCGCCGTGAAAGGCACCAGCGCGAAGAGCATTGCGAACAGTTGCTTTTTCATTAGCCAGTCACCCTTTCCGGAACGGGTTTGGTCTTCTCCAACCGAGTGTAAATCGGCATCAAAAAGAAGAAGGCGAAGTAGATCACGGTGCACAGCTGGGACACCAGAGTGCGCACCGGCGACGTTGGCAGCGCACCAAGAATACCCAGGATCACGAAGCTGATGGCGAACAGCACCAGCATTACCTTGGACATCCAACCCTTGTAGCGCATGGAGCGCACCGGGCTGCGGTCGAGCCACGGCAGCACAAAGAGAACCGCGATGGCCCCACCCATGCAGATTACGCCCAGCAACTTGGCCTCGAGACCGAACAGGTTGAAAGTGATGGCCCGCAGAATCGCGTAGAAGGGAGTGAAGTACCACACCGGCGCGATATGGTCCGGGGTCACCATGGGGTTCGCCGGCTCGAAGTTGGGCTTTTCGAGGAAGTAACCACCGCCCTCCGGGAAGTAGAAGATCACCACCGCGAACACGAACAGGAAAATCGCAATCCCGACTAGATCCTTCACCGTGTAGTAAGGATGGAAGGGGATACCGTCCAGGGGTTTGCCAGCCTCGTCCTTCTTAGCCTTGATATCGATGCCGTCGGGATTGTTGGAGCCAACTTCGTGCAGGGCAATGATGTGCAGAACCACCAACGCCAGGATCACGATCGGCAGTGCCACCACGTGCAGGGCAAAGAAGCGGTTGAGGGTGATGCCGGAAATCAGGAAATCCCCGCGAATCCACTGTGTCAGATCAGGCCCGATGACCGGGATCGCCGAGAACAGCGAGATGATGACCTGGGCGCCCCAGTAGGACATCTGCCCCCAGGGCAGCAGGTAACCCATGAAAGCCTCGGCCATCAGCAGCAGGTAAATGGTCATGCCGAAGATCCACACCAGCTCGCGGGGCGCCTTATAGGAGCCATAGAGCAGGGCACGAAACATGTGCATGTAGATCACCACGAAGAAGGCCGTTGCACCGGTGGAGTGCATGTAGCGGATCAGCCAGCCGTACTCGACATCCCGCATGATGTACTCGACGGAAGCAAAAGCGCCTTCGGCGGAGGGGTTATAGCTCATGGTCAGCCAGACGCCGGTGAGGATCTGGTTGATCAGCACCAGCAGAGCCAACACACCGAACAGATAGAAAAAATTGAAGTTCTTTGGCGCGTAGTACTTGGTCAGGTGATCCTGAGCCATTTGAGTGGCGGGAAAACGGTCATCGATCCAGCGCATGAGACCTTTTTCGGCTTTCGCCTTGTTCGGGTTAGCCATCAAGCAGTCTCCTCGTCTTCACCAACGATGATGATGCCGTCGGTCTCGAAACGATACGGCGGCACCTCCAGATTGGTCGGTGCCGGCACGTTGCGGAATACCCGACCCGCCAGATCGAAATAGGAACCGTGACAGGGGCAGAAGAAGCCGCCCGGCCAGTTATCCATGTCCACCGCATCGGGCTCAGGTCTGAACAGAGGTGAGCAACCCAAATGAGTGCAGATGCCGATCAGCACGCCGATCTCGGGACGGATAGAGCGCAGTGGGCCAGACACATAGCCGGGCTGCTGCGGCACCTCGGAATCGGGGTCGGAAAGGCGTGAGCCGTCGAAGGCCTCGGTGAGGTCAATCATCTCCGCGGTACGGTAGACGATCCACACCGGCTTGCCCCGCCACTCCACGGTCATGCGCTGCCCCGGTTCAAGTTTTGACACGTCCGCCCGAACCGGCGCACCCGCCGCTCTTGCCCTGGCACTGGGCTGCCAGGAAGCCACAAAGGGGACCGCTACCCCGACGGCACCCACCGCACCCACGACGGTGGTGGCACCTACGAGGAAACGGCGCCGACCCTTGTTTACGCCGTTATCTGCCATTTCAAGATTTCTCCCATCAGCTTACCCGTTCATCCATCACGGGCGGAATCAGCATCCCGTGACCACGGATACTAAATGCGTTCTATAGTAAGAAAATGCGCCTCACCATACAAGGACAACGACCCTTGACGAAGGTGTAACACGCCTAACAACTCGTTGACCAAGAAACAAAAACGCCCGAGTCCTGGACCCGGGCGTGAGCGTTTGCGGCGTGATATTCGGCGCTTAACGCTTGGAGAACTGCGGGCGACGACGCGCCTTGCGCAGACCGACTTTCTTACGCTCGACCTGACGAGCATCGCGGGTCACGTAGCCGGCTTCACGCAGCTGACCGCGGAAATCCTCGTTGTACACCATCAGCGCACGGGTAATCCCGTGACGAATAGCGCCGGCCTGAGACGAACCACCGCCGCCCTTGACGGTGACGAAGACGTCAAACTGGCCCAGAGTATCCGTCAGCTCGAGGGGCTGGCGAACCACCATGCGGCCAGTGACTCGGCCAAAATACTGATCCAGATCGAGGCTGTTGACGGTGATCTTGCCGGAGCCCGGCTTCATAAAAACGCGCGCGGTAGAGGTCTTGCGGCGCCCGGTACCGTAATACTGCTGTGTCATGGCGAAGGACTCCCTCAGATGTTCAGTGCTTGCGGCTGCTGGGCGGCGTGCGGGTGCTCGGCACCGGCATAGACCTTAAGCTTGGTGTACATGGCGCGGCCCAGCGGACCCTTGGGCAACATGCCCTTGACGGCACCTTCGATAATGCGCTCGGGGGCGTGCTCGATCAGCTTGTCGAAGGTCATTGAACGCAGGCCACCGGGATAGCCGGTGTGACGGTAGTAGGTCTTGTCCTTAGCCTTGTTGCCGGTGACCTTCACCTTTTCGGCATTGATCACGACGATATAGTCGCCGGTATCAACATGCGGGGTAAATTCCGGCTTGTGCTTGCCACGCAAGCGACGAGCAATTTCGGTGGCCAGGCGGCCGAGCGTCTTGTCCGTGGCGTCGACGACATACCAGTCGCGCTGGACGGACTGCGGCTTCGCAGTGAACGTCTTCATGGAGCTATCACCAGTTCAAGTGTATTGGGTTCTGTTGCCGTTGCTCAGGCAGTGAACCATCCCTATTCTTTTTTGGTTGCCATCCGCCGACCGACGGCGACAACGAGTCAAAGCGCGCGAATTCTACCTGATATATGGACATGAACGCAATGCCGCTCACGGCTTGTGGGGAAGCGCCAGGTATTCGTGGGACTGCATCTCCTGCAGACGCGAGAGTGTGCGCTGGAACTCGAACTCCAGCCGACCACCCGCGTAGAGCCCCTCGGCGGTCTCCTCCGCGGACATCAGCAGCTTGACGCCACGATCATAGAACTCATCAACCATGTTGATGAAGCGCCGCGCCTGATCATCCGTTGCCCCGCTCATTCGCGTAACATTCGAGACCAGAACGGTATGGAATTCCCTGGCAAGTTCGATGTAGTCGTTCTGGCTTCGCGGACCGTCGCAAAGTTCACGAAATTCAAACCATACCACATCGTCGTGCAGCCGCCGGGCATGCAGCACGCGGTGATTGATCTCAATGGGCGTCGCTACCTCGCCCTCGTGACCGGCAATCTCGCGAAAGCTGCGAGAGAGCTCGATTTCGGCGGCGTCATCCAGCGGCGCATGGAAGATCTCGGCGCGCTCCAGGGCGCGAAGCCGATAGTCGATGCCCGCATCGACATTGACCACCTCGCAGTGACGCTTGAGCAGCTCGATAGCCGGCAGGAAGCGGGCCCGCTGCAGGCCATTCTGGTAGAGCTCGTCTGGCACGATATTGGAGGTGGCTACCAGCACCACGCCGTGCTCGAAGAGTGCTTCGAGCAGGTTAGCCAGAATCATCGCATCGGTGATGTCCTTGACGAAGAACTCATCGAAGCAAATCACCCGCGCCTCGCCGGCGAACTTGGCGGCAATAAGCGTCAAGGGGTTCTTCTCGCCCTTGTAGTGGGTCAGTTCGTTGTGCACTCGCTGCATGAAACGGTGGAAATGAGTACGCATCTTGTCGGAGAAGGGCAGAGACTCATAGAAGGCATCCATCAGATAGGTCTTGCCGCGGCCGACGCCGCCCCAGAAGTAGACTCCCATGACCTCGGGAGGCATCGGCTCCGGAGCCGATGCCTGACGGCTGCGCTTGCCAAACAGGCCGGCCACCCGCGAGGCAACGCCCCCCTTGGGTGGCACGGCCCGGGGACGGGTGCGCGCTGTCACCACAAGCTCATCGTGGAGGCGCTGCAGGTGTGCAACCGCCTGCTCCTGAGTGGCATCGTACTGGAAGTCGTCCCGCTTCAGATCGGCGCGGTAGCGCTCAGTGGGCGAGAGGCGAGGGTCTCGGGACTCGGCTGGGGTCGGCGTGGCACTCATGCGGATAACGGACCGTCTCGGTTTAGAAAAGTTAAGCATTATACGCCTAGCACGAACGGCGCGCATCGGCATGACCGCAGGGAGCAGGCGCGTTGACCCGCCGCCGCCGCTCGGCCCTATAATGGTGCTTCTGGACGGGGCTGCGCTGATGCGGGCCTTCACGCCGTCACGATCCACCGCCACAGGGAGACAGACGTGGACGCAAGTAAGATCACCTGGATTCTGGCTATCGCCTGCCTGCTCGCCGGCATCGGGCTGGGTGCGCTGGGCTACCACCTGCTCAACACCAGTGCCGCCAGCCTGCAGAAGCTGCGTCAACGCCTGGCCGAGCGCGACCGCGAACTGGCGGCCCTGCGCAATGCCATGGACGACCACCTTGACGACGTCTCCCGCCTGGTGGCCGCCCTGCAGAGGAACGGCGAGGCCCTGGCTAGCCGTATGGCGCAGGACGCCCACAGTCTGGGCGGCAAGGGCGAGCCAACCGCCCGCCTGGGGGTCTTCGCCAGCGGGACACCAAAGGAGAGAGACGGTGAGGCACCAACAATGCCTCGCGACTATGCGAACGACTCCGGAGGCACTCTCTCCGAGGAGTTCGGGCTTAAAGACGAAGACGCCATGGCCCCACAGCCGCCCCGCTTCTGACGACACCGATCCCCTCTCTGTTTTTTATGCAGTTCCCTTCTGCCTTCTCGACAGTCTCTTGTCGCCCTCTCGACAGCCCTTCCCCTCAAGCAGGGTTGTCGATATCCACAAACCGATGTTCAAGACCGAATTCGCCAGCCAGCCATTCACCCAGCACCTGGACACCATAGCGCTCGGTGGCATGGTGGCCCGCTGCCAGGTAGTGAATGCCCAGCTCACGCGCCAGATGGGTAGTGCGCTCGGAAATCTCCCCGGATATAAAGGCGTTGGCGCCGGCCTCCCAGGCCGCGGTAATCATGTCCTGCGCCCCACCGGTACACCAGGCGACGCGACGAATCTCGCCCCTACCCGACGCCTCAACCAGCAGCGGCTCGCGCCCCAGCCGCTGACCCACGTGAACGGCCAGTCCGCGGGCATCCAGCCCCGCCGGCGGCGACCCCAACCACAGCAGGCCATCGCCTGGCTCCCCGTCGGCGCAGCCCTGACACGTGAAACCCAGCAGGCGGCCGAGTTCCACGTTGTTGCCCAGCGTCGCGTGGGCGTCCAGGGGAAGATGATAGGCCAGCAGGCTGATATCGTGGGCCAACAGCGTCCGGATGCGACGACGCTTCATGCCGGTGATGGCCACCGGCTCGTTCTTCCAGAAAAAGCCGTGATGGACCAGTACCAGGTCCGCTTGCCAGTCCACCGCCTCGTCGAGCAGCGCCTGGCAGGCGGTAACGCCGCTCAGCACCCGATGCACATTTTCACGCCCCTCGACCTGCAGGCCGTTAACGGTGTAGTCCTTGAAGCGCTCCGGCGTCAGCTCTCGATTACAGGCGGCTACTAGGTCATCGCGATTCATCATGGAGAGCTCCCTACGTCCATTAGGTGACAATGTTACAATTCGTCGATTGTACCGATGGGGCCATTTCCATGCACCGCCCTGCACCCGCGACCGCCCGCCACAAGGACGCAGACCCGCATGCTACGCCTTATGCGCACGCTTACACCCTATCTGCTGCCGACCACCATCGGCGTACTGCTGGCCGTGGTGCTGCTTAACGCTTTCCCCCAACTGACGGGCCGACAGGCAGCCCCCCCGCCACCCCAACTCTTCGGCGAGGTGCCTGGCGCCCAGGCACCGCTAAGCGTCTTGCCAGGCGTCGAGACGCCTCAGCAAACGGAACCCCGCCCCGCCCCGGAACTGCGCCAGGCCGCCCCGCTCTCTCGCGAACAGGGCCAGGTGAGCTACGCGGATGCGGTGGAGCGCGCGGCTCCTGCGGTGGTCAACATCTACTCCTCCCGGGTCGTGGAACGTGAACAGCATCCGCTGATGTCGGACCCCTTCTTCCGACAGTTTTTCGGTGATGACGTGCCGGCCAGACAGCGGATGCTCTCCAGCCTGGGCTCCGGCGTCATTGTTAGCGGGGACGGCTATGTGCTGACCAATCACCACGTCATTGGCGGTGCCGACCAGATTCAGGTGGCCCTGCGCGACGGCCGCGAGACCCTGGCCGAGGTCATCGGTACCGACCCGGAGAGTGACCTGGCCGTGCTGCGAATCGACCTCGGGTCGCTGCCGGTGATCGAACTGGCCGACTCCACCCAGGTCGCCATCGGCGATGTATCCCTGGCCATCGGTAACCCCTTCGGGGTGGGTCAGACCGTCACCATGGGCATCATCAGCGCCACCGGGCGCAGCCATCTGGGGCTCAATGCCTACGAGGACTTCATCCAGACCGATGCCGCCATCAACCCGGGCAACTCCGGTGGCGCCCTGGTCAACGCCGAAGGGGCGCTGGTCGGCATCAATACCGCCATTTTCTCGCGCTCCGGTGGCTCCCAGGGCATCGGATTCGCCATTCCCGCCAATCTGGCCGCCAACATCCTCGAGGAGTTAGTCACCCAGGGCCGGGTGATCCGCGGCTGGCTAGGGGTCGAGGCCCAGGAGATGAACTCTGAGCTTGCCGCCTCCTTCGGCCTTCAGGCACCCCGCGGGGTGGTGATCGCCGGCGTGGTACCGGGCGGTCCTGCCGACCAGGCCGGCCTGCAGCCTGGCGACGTGCTGCTGGCCATCGACAGCCGGCCAATTCTCGACGCACGGGTCGCCATGGCCGATATCGCCGCCGTGGCACCCGGCGAATCGCTGCCGCTCACCGTGGTGCGCGGCGGAGAGACGCTGCAAGTCACCCTGGAGGTGGGCGAGCGTCCCCCGCCGGAGCTGCGTCGTTCGGAGTAGGCAACCCGAAGGGCCCCGCCGAAGCGGGGCCCTTTACGTTCCTGCGAGCCGATTCGCACGGCGCGGACTCACTCCTTGATGCGATACTCGGCGCTGCGCGCATGGGCGGTCAGCGACTCGCCGCGGGCCAGCACCGACGCCACTTTACCCAGCGTCGAGGCCCCCTCGGGGGTGCAGTGGATGATCGAAGAGCGCTTCTGGAAGTCATAGACGCCCAGCGGCGAGGAGAAGCGCGCCGTGCCCGAGGTGGGCAGCACATGGTTGGGACCGGCACAGTAGTCACCCAGCGCCTCGGCGGTGTAGCGACCCATGAAGATGGCACCGGCGTGGCGGATCTCAGGCAGCCATCCTTCGGGATTGGCCACCGAAAGCTCCAGGTGTTCGGGAGCGATGCGGTTGATCAGCATCATCGCCTCGTCGCGATCGCGACAGTGAACCAGCGCGCCGCGGCGCGCCAGCGACTCTCGGGCGATCTCCTCGCGGGAAAGCGTCGGCAGCAGACGATCGATGGCGGCCTCGACGTCCGCCAGATGCTCGGCGTCCCAGCTTACCAGGATGGCCTGGGCGTCCTCGTCATGCTCGGCCTGGGAGAAGAGGTCCATCGCCAGCCAGTCGGGATCGGTGCCACCGTCCGAGACCACCAGGATCTCCGAGGGACCCGCAATCATGTCGATACCCACCTGGCCGAAGACCGCGCGCTTGGCGGTGGCCACGTAGATGTTGCCGGGCCCGACGACCTTGTCCACCCGAGGCACCGTCTCGGTGCCGTAGGCCAGCGCCGCTACCGCTTGGGCGCCACCCAGCGTAAACACACGATCGACGCCAGCCAGATGCGCCGCGGCAAGCACCAGTTCGTTGAGCACGCCATCCGGCGTCGGCACCACCATGATGATCTCGCGCACTCCGGCCACGTGGGCGGGGATGGCGTTCATCAATACCGAGGAGGGATAGGCGGCCTTGCCACCAGGCACGTAGATGCCGGCGCGGTCCAGCGGCATCACCTGCTGACCCAGCACGGTGCCGTCGGCCTCGGTATACTGCCAGGACTCGGGCTTTTGGCGCTCATGATAAAGGCGTATGCGTTCTGCCGCCTGAGCCAACGCCTCGCGCTGCTCGGCGGGAAGACCATCGTGGGCCTGGCGCAGACGTTCGGGAGAGAGAGTCAGCTCGGCCATGCTGGTGACCGAAAGCCGGTCTAGGCGGTTGCTGGTCTCCACCAAGGCATCATCGCCGCGGCTCTTCACCGCCGCGATAATTTCCTCCACGCGGTGCTGCACCGCTGTGTCGGAGACACCCTCCCAGGCCAGCAGGGTCGACAGTCGGTTTTCGAAGTCCGCATCGGCGGTGGAGAGCCGGGCGATGCCGGAGGAGGCAGTGGTCTCGTTCATATCAGCTTCCATCACGAATCAGATTAATTTTTCATTGCTCGACGTTGGACCGCATCGGACCAGGGCGGTGCAACGATGGGCGCCGTGACGCCGGAGCTACAAGGCGCACAGGCTGGCCTCAGGCGGTGACTTTCTCAAACTACAACCTGTCGGCGGGCCGCCACGGCCTGGCCGAGGCGCTCGATCAGGGGCTTGATACGCGCATGCTTCATGGTCATCGAAGCCTTATTGACCACCAGGCGAGTCGAGATCGGCGCAATCAACTCGCGGGGCTCCATGCCGTTGGCACGCAAGGTATTGCCGGTATCAACGATATCGACAATCTCATCGGCCAGGTTCATCAGCGGCGCCAGCTCCATGGCCCCATAGAGCTTGATCATCTCGGCCTGGATGCCCTGCTCGGCATACCAGCGCCTCGCCACGTTGACGAACTTGGTGGCCACCCGTCGACGCGCCCGAGCAGGCTCGGCGCCGGTGATCCCGGCGGTCATCAGCTTGCAGCGGGCGATCTCCAAGTCCAGCGGTTCATAGAGCCCCTCGGCGCCATGTTCAAGCAACACGTCCTTGCCGGCCACGCCGAGATCGGCGGCGCCCAGTTGCACATAGGTGGGCACATCGGTGGCGCGGATCACCACCAGCTTGACGTCGGGCAGATTGGTATCGAACAGCAGCTTGCGGCTCCTGCCCAAGTCCTCCAGTGGCTCGATACCGGCGCTGGCCAGCAGCGGCAGGGTCTCTTCCAGGATACGGCCCTTGGAGAGGGCCAGGATCAGTTGTTTGCTCATGCTCTCGCCTTGGTCATCTCGCATTGGTCAAGATAGGGGCTAGCCCGGCACGCGGCGGATCTGAGCGCCGAGAAGCTGGAGTTTCTCCTCGATGCACTCGTAGCCACGGTCAATATGGTAGATGCGGTCGACCAGGGTCTCGCCATCGGCCATCATCGCCGCGATCACCAGCGACGCCGAGGCGCGCAGGTCGGTGGCCATTACCGGGGCGCCGGAGAGCCGCTCGACACCCTCGATCACCGCGGTGTTGCCTTCCAGGGCGATATTTGCCCCCATGCGGTTGAGCTCCTGAACGTGCATGAAGCGGTTCTCAAAGATGGTCTCCACCACCCGCGAGGTGCCCTCGGCCACAGCATTCATGGCCACGAACTGGGCCTGCATATCGGTGGGAAAGGCCGGATAGGGGGCCGTGCGGATATTGACCGGCCTGGGGCGCTTGCCATGCATGTCCAGCGCAATCCAGTCGTCTCCGCTGGTAATCTCGGCACCGGCCTCCTCCAGCTTGGCGAGCACCGCCTCGAGGATATCGGCGCGCGTGCGGCGCACCTTGACGCGACCTCGGGAGAGCGCGGCGGCCACCAGAAAGGTGCCGGTTTCGATGCGATCCGGCATCACGTCATGATAGGCGCCGTGTAGTCGCTCGACGCCCTCGATGATGATGGTGTCGCTACCGTGACCGCGGATCCTCGCCCCCATCTTGATCAGGCACTCGGCCAGGTCGACCACCTCGGGCTCCCTGGCGGCGTTCTCGAGCACCGTGGTGCCGTCGGCCAGGGTTGCTGCCATCAGCAGGTTCTCGGTGCCGGTCACTGTCACGGTATCGAAGAAGATGGTGGCGCCCTTGAGACGGCCGTCGACCCGGGCGCGAATATAACCGCCTTCAACGCGGATCTCGGCGCCCATGGCCTCCAGCCCGCGCAGGTGCAAGTCGACCGCAAGCTGGATGGTCATCTTCTCACCCATCACCGGCTCGAGGCCCAGATGGCCGAGTAGCTCAAGCGTTGTGGTGACATCCTGCAGGTGTGGCAGGTTACCGATGGTCACCGGCTCCTCGGAGAGCAGTGTGGCACAGAGGATCGGGAGGGCAGCGTTCTTGGCGCCGCTGACCCATACCTCGCCGTCCACCGGCCCATTGCCGATGATAATCAACTTATCCATGAAAGCTCGATCTCAGGCGTCGACGTTTTCCGGCGCTCTATCCCACTGCGCCGGTGTATAGGTCTTGATGCTTATCGCATGCAGGGCGCCGGAGGCAATTTCATCGGCAAGCGCGCCATAGATGAGCTGCTGGCGCTTGACCGGTGAGAGGCCCGAGAAGACCTCGCCCACGGCCACCACCTGAAAGTTGCAGCCTTCGCCCTGGATATGGAACTCGCAGCCGTCGATACGCGCATCGAGCAGTGCCTTGACTTCGCTGGGGTGCATGGTGCGGCACTCCTGTGTCTGAAACGGAAAGACCACCGGGCGCGACGCGGCCGATGGCACGAAACGGGGATGACCCATGGTAATGAAAAGCACGCCGCTTGGCGATCTCGGCGCAGCGGCGGTTCACTGCTGATCAGGCGAGTGCGTTCTCCACGGGGAGCAGACGCTCCAAGCCGGCAAGATCGGCAAGCCTGAGCAGGGCCGGAGAGAGGCGCACCACCTGCAGTTCCAGGCCGGCGGCGCGAGCGGCGCGGGCCCACTCCAGCAACACGCTGAGGGCCGCGCTGCTGACGTCGGCCACGCCGGACAGATCAAAGGTCACCGCGGTGCCGGTGGGCTGGCTCGAGAGCCAGTCCTGGCCAGCCTCAGCAAGCGCCGAGGCCGCCTCGAAGCCGACCTGGCCATCCACTTTCAGGCCCCGACCATCGGCCGTTAGACGCACGCTGCCGCTTTCCAGCAGAGGTGTCATGCGCTACCGCCCTTCTCCAACTCCTCGACGGCGATCTCCGGCGCCCAGCCGTTGATCACCGCGTCATAGTCGCGACCCTTATCGCGCATCGCCTGATCGAACTGGTTGCGGAAGGTCAGGCCCAGGTTGATACCGTTGACAATCACATTAACCACCCGCCATTCACCATCGGAAAGGCGCAGCGAGTAGCTGACCGGGTAGACCTGTCCGTCAGCGGCAACCACCTCCATGTCGACGCTGGCCTGATCCTCGAAGCGCTGGGACCGCTGGTTGTCGAGCACGCGCAGTTCACGGTAATCGAAGGTGACCAGGCCCTTGCTGTAGGTGTCGATCAGGGTCTTGCGGAAGGTATCGGCGAAACGCGATCGCTGCTGAGGCGTGGCGTTCTGGAAATAGCGACCCATCACACTGGCACCGATGTAGCGGAAGTCGGCGATATCATCGAGGCTATCGTCGACCAGCCCCTTGAGCTCGTTGATGTTGTCGGCGAAGTAGTCTCGACGCCCCTCGATCTTGGCGGTCAACGTCTCGACGCTCATACGAATCACCTGCTCGGGGGTGCTATCGGCAGTCGCCGCAGCCGGCAGCGCAAACAGGACCAAGACGAGTCCGGCCAGCAGCGAACGGAAGATAAGGGAAACGCGTTTCATGCAGTCACTCTCCTTGAAACGAACCAGACCGATGCCTGGAACATCATTCACTGACGATATTGGATACGAACTGCTGAATAAGTTCTTCCAGCACGATGGCTGACTGAGTGTCACGCAAGGTGTCACCATTGGCGAGGGTCTCCGGGTCGCCGCCTACGTAGAGCCCGATATACTGCTCCCCGAGGAGGCCGGCGGTCAGAATCGCCGCGGAGGTGTCGCGCGAGAGCCTCCCCTCCAGGTCACCCTGTAGCTCCATGATCACCCGAGCGTCGTACCAGTCGGCATCCAGTTCGATGGATGACACCCGCCCCACGGTGACACCCGCCATGGTGACTCTCGCCCGGGACTTCAAGCCGCCGATGTTGGCGAAATTGGCTTCTAGTCGAAAGGTGTCCCCGGGAGGCTGCAAAGTCATGCCGCTGACCCGCAGGCCGAGGAATACCAGGCCGAGGATGCCGGCGAGCATGAACAACCCCACTCCCAGCTCCGTCATCTTGCTGCGCTTCATCACGTATCTCCGAACATCAACACCCTGCGGGAGGCAAACGCCGTGCTATCCGCAGGAGAACCAGGCAAAGGGTTGGAGCGCATCAGGCAAGCCCCCCGAACATTATCGCGGTCAGCACAAAATCGAGGCCAAGCACGGCCAGCGAGGAATACACCACCGTGCGGGTGGTGGCCCGGGAGATGCCCTCCGAAGTGGGTATCAGATCATAGCCCTGGAACACCGCAATCCAGGTCACCACCACCGCAAAGACCAGACTCTTGATCATGCCATTGCCGATATCACCCACGAACTCGACGCTGGACTGCATGTTGCCCCAGTAGGAGCCCTCGAAGACACCGAGCCACTCCACGCCCACCAGGTAGCCACCGTAGATACCCACTACGCTAAAGCCGATGGTCAACAGCGGCAGGGAAACGAAACCCGCCCACAGCCGCGGCGCCACCACCCGGCGCAGCGGATCGACGCCAATCATCTCCATGCTGGAGAGCTGCTCGGTGGCCTTCATCAGGCCGATCTCGGCGGTCAGCGCCGAGCCGGCACGACCGGCGAAAAGAAGCGCCGCTACCACCGGCGCCAGCTCGCGAAGCAGCGACAGCGCTACCATCTGCCCCAACGCCTGCTCGGCACCGAAGTCGACCAGGAGGGTGTAGCCCTGCAACGCCAGCACCATGCCGATAAACAGTCCAGATACCAACACGATAGCAAGCGACAACACGCCGACGAAGTGCATCTGGCGCACCCATAGAAGCAATCCTTCTCGGGATGGCATCCCCACTGCAGACTGGGCCACGAAGATACCGGCTCTGCCCAGCGCCTCGAGCAGGTCGCAGCCTCGACGCCCGAGGCTCATGATGCGTGTAATCATCGCCGCCCTCCTGCATCGAGGACATCGGTAAAGAAATCCGCCGCCGGGTAGTGGAAGGGCACCGGGCCGTCAGGCTCGCCATGGACGAACTGGCTGACGCGGGGATCCTGGTCTACATCGAGACTCTTGGGAGTGCCGTGAGCCATTACTTTTCCGTCGGCGATCACATAGACATAGTCAGCAATGGTCAGTGTCTCCTTGATGTCGTGGGAGACCACGATCGAGGTGAGACCCAGCGCCTCATTGAGCCGCTTGATGAGCTGCACCAGCACGCCCATGGAAATCGGGTCCTGGCCGACAAAGGGCTCGTCGTAAAGAATCAGCTCAGGGTCCAGCGCCATTGCCCGGGCCAGCGCCACCCGGCGCGCCATGCCGCCGGAGAGCTCCGCGGGCATCAGCTCGCGGGCGCCGCGAAGTCCCACCGCTTCGAGCTTCATCAGCACCAGATCTCGGATCATTGCCTCGGGCAGGTCGGTGTGAACCCGCAGGGGAAAGGCCACGTTCTCGAACACGCTAAGATCCGAGAACAGCGCTCCACTCTGAAACAACATGCCCATGCGCCGGCGCATGGCAAATAGCGACCGTCGCGGCTGACGATGTATATCCTCGCCGTCGATCAGCGTACGACCCGAATCGGGGGTTAGCTGCCCGCCGATCAGCTTCAGCAGTGTGGTCTTGCCACTGCCGCTTGGGCCCATGATGGCAGTGATCTTTCCACGCTGGATGGAGAGATCAACGCCGCGGAAGATCTCCGTATCACCTCGCGAAAAATACAGATCCTCCACCACCACGAAGGGTGTGTCACTCATCGGCTCGTCAGCTCCGTGTCTAGTTATCGAACATTGTATCCTAACCACCCTGCACCACGCCAGCGACACGCCTGCCCTCCTTGCACTCCCCGATACCAGAGCGTCTAATGCTGCCTCTCCGATTCAATGCCAAGGACACCTCATGCTGGTACCGCTGATCGTCTTGCTGCTGGGCCTGGCGGTTCTGGTCTGGAGCGCAGAGCGCTTTGTGGGCGCGGCGCCGCCACTTGAGTGAACCCGCGCAACAGGCAACAATCATTGTTATGACCCAACAGACTCCTAAGCCCATAGACCCCTCCTCGCTACGCGACAGCGCCAGACGCACCCTGCGGCTCGAGCAGCAGGCCATCGGTGCATTGATAGAGCGCCTCGACGCCGACTTCGACCGCGCCTGCGAGTTGATACTTGCCTGCCATGGCCGCGTGATCGTTACCGGCATGGGCAAGTCTGGCCACATCGCCGGCAAGATCGCCGCCACACTGGCCAGCACCGGCACACCGGCCTTCTTTGTACACCCAGGCGAGGCCAGCCATGGCGACCTGGGGATGATCACCCCTGGCGACGTGGTGCTGGCGCTCTCCAACTCCGGTGAGACCGGCGAAGTGACCGCCCTGTTGCCGCTGCTCAAGCGCATGGGCGTGCCGCTGATCAGCATGACCGGGCGCCCCGCCTCCACGCTCGGGCGCCATGCCGAGGCCCACCTCGACGCCAGAGTAGAGCGCGAAGCGTGTCCGCTCGACCTGGCACCCACCGCCTCCACCACCGCCGCCCTTGCGCTGGGGGATGCCCTGGCGGTGGCGCTGCTGGAGTCTCGCGGCTTCACCGCCGAGGAATTCGCCCTCTCCCATCCCGGCGGCAGCCTCGGTAAACGGTTGTTGCTGCGAGTGGGCGACCTGATGCACGAGGGAGAACGGCTGCCGACCGTACCGCTGGGCAGCCCGCTGCGCGATGCCCTTCTGGAAATCACTCGCCAGGGGCTCGGCTTCACCTGCGTGATGGACCAACAGGGCCTGCTGGTCGGCGTCTACACGGACGGCGACCTTCGCCGCACTCTAGACCAGCACACTGACCTGTCCGGCCTGACCGTCGATGAGGTAATGACCCGCCCCGGCAAACGGGTGGCACCCGACATGCTGGCCGCCGAAGCCGTCAAGCTGATGGAGGACCACCGCATTTCGGCCCTGGCAGTGGTCGATGAGACGGGCCGCCCGGTGGGCGCCCTGCATATGCACGACCTGCTGGCCAGCGGCGTCATCTGATTCCCCTTCACCAACTCGGAGCTTTTATGCCCCACAACCTCCCGCTGCAAGACCCCCGCCTGGTGGACCGCCTGCGCCGCATCCGTTTGCTGGCCCTGGATGTCGACGGCGTGCTCACCGATGGCCAACTCTTTTTTCAGGCTGACGGCACCGAGATCAAGGCGTTCAACGTCCAGGACGGCCATGGCCTCAAATTGCTCAAGCGTGCCGGGATCGTGGTGGCCCTGATCACCGGCCGCGACTCGCCCATGGTGAGTCACCGCGCCGCGGCGCTGGGGATCCAGCACGTTTTCCAGGGCGTGGAAAAGAAGTTGCCCGTGCTGCGAGACCTCTGTGCGCGACTCAATCTGGAGTTCGACCAGGTGGCCTTTTGCGGCGACGACATGCCAGACGTGGGCGCCATCCGCCGCGCCGGCGTTGGCATCAGCGTCCCCAATGCCCCCGAATATATCCGCAAGCACGCCGACTGGGTGACGTTAAAAAGTGGCGGCCAGGGAGCGGCCCGCGAGATCTGCGACACCCTTCTCAAGGCTCAGGGCCACTGGGACGCGGTACTCGACACCTACCTGCACGGGGCCGGTTGAGCCCATGGCTTTGCCTCAGCCGTCGTTTCGGGTCTGGCTTTTCCTGGTGCTGCTGGCGCTGGGCGGCGTGATGGCACTGCTCGATACGCGCAGTGTCCGTGAGCCCGGGGCTGTGCCTCGAGACGCGGCCGGCGAACCCGACTTCTACCTGGAGGGCGCGCGGCTGACACGCTTCGACGACGAAGGAAGAGCTCATCAGCGAGTCGAGACTCCACGACTGGTGCACACGCCCCACGATGATGTCACTCGCCTCGAAACCCCTGACGCCCGACTCGTCGACAACGCAGGCAGGGTATGGCTCGCCGAGGCCGACCGCGGGGTGCTGGGTCCGGGCGGCAACCCGCTGACGTTCTCAGGTAGCGCTCGGCTTCATGCCCCCGAGGAGCGCTGGCAACTCGACACCGAGGTGCTTCACTATGATGCCAACAGCGGCCACGCCTGGAGTGACACACCTGCTCTGCTGCGCCAGCCCCCCCAGCGCATGAGTGGAGAGCGATTCGACGCCTGGCTCCATGACAATCGCGCCCGGCTCACCGACAATGTCCGCGGTTATCATCCGCCCGAGACACGAGAGGACTCCCAGCCATGATGCAAATCTCCGCCCCGCTGCTCTGCCTGCTGCTGTCGCTGACTGCCGGATCGGCCCTTGCCCAGGGTAGTGACGCCGAGGCCCCCATCGAGGTGGAGGCCAATCAGCTAAACCTGGACGACCGCGCCGGCACCGCCGTCTACATCGGCGCCGTGGACATCCGCCAGGGCAGCATGCGCCTGACCGGAGACCGGGTGGAGATCGAGCGAAACGCCCAGGGTCAGCTTTCCCGGGCCATCGCTACCGGCGAACGCGCCTATTTGGAGCAGCAGCCCGACCCAAGCGAACCCCTGGTACGTGGGTGGGGACGCACCATCATCTACCACGTGGCCGAACGACGCATGGAACTGATTGACCGCGCCGAGTTGCATCAAGGCGGCGACACCTTTGACGGCGGCTACCTAGAGTACTTCCTCGATCGCCGGGTGGTGCATGCGCGCAGCGAAGGCGAAGGCGTCGAGGGGCGCCAGCGCATTCGCATGACCCTCCAGCCCGAGCAGTAAGGCGGCCCATGAAAACCCTGCATGCCCGCCATCTGGCCAAGAGCTACAAGCGCCGCCGCGTGGTCAAGGACATCAACCTGGCCATCCGCCAAGGCAGCATCGTCGGCTTGCTCGGCCCCAACGGCGCCGGCAAGACCACTTCCTTCTACATGATCGTAGGGTTAGTGCGCGCTGACGCCGGTGAAGTCGCCATCGACGATTTGGATCTGACGCGGGCAGCCATGCACGAACGCGCCCGTGCCGGCATCGGCTATCTGCCCCAGGAAGCGTCGATCTTTCGCAAACTTTCCGTGGCCGACAACATCATGGCGATCCTCGAGACCCGCAAGGACCTCGACAGAGCGGGGCGCCGGGCGCGCCTCGAGCAGCTGCTCGAAGAGTTCCATGTGACCCATATACGCGGCAACCTCGGCATGAGCCTCTCCGGCGGAGAGAGACGGCGGGTCGAAATTGCCAGAGCCCTGGCGACGGAACCGGCGTTTATTCTGCTCGACGAGCCCTTCGCCGGAGTCGACCCCATCTCGGTGGGCGAGATCAAGGGGGTCATCCGCCAGCTCAAGGCCCGCGGCATCGGCGTGCTGATCACGGACCACAACGTCCGCGAGACCCTCGACATCTGCGATACCGCCTATATCGTCGGCGATGGCCAGATCATCGCCGAAGGCAACGCCGAGGAGCTCCTCGCCAACCAGCGTGTGCGCGAGGTTTACCTGGGCCAAGACTTTCGTCTCTGACCATGCTCTCACCTGACCGCAACCCTTTATCGACATCACTCTCACCACACAATCCCATGATAAGCCAGTCGTTATCCCGTTACGGCATGCTGCTTGCGGCTGGCACAGTAGTTGCACAGCCAACGCTTGCAAGCCCACAGCACCCGAGCTAGGGTGATGCTTTCCGGCCACTTCTCGGCATACGAGGGCAGACCGTCAACATGGCCATGAAAGCCTCCCTGCAGCTACGCGTCGGCACTCAGCTGACCATGACGCCCCAACTCCAGCAGGCCATCGCCCTGCTGCAGCTCTCTACCCTCGATCTTCGCCAAGAGATTCAGCAGGCCCTGGAATCCAACCCTATGCTCGAGTTGGAGGAGGATTTTGGCGAGCAGGCGGTGAGCGAGACGCAGGAGGACGAATGGGCCAGCGAGATTCCAGATGAACTCGTCACCGACAGCGACTGGTCGGACACCTACCAGGATCTGGGCGTTCCCGCCGGCGGCGGCGAAGGCCCAGATTTCGAGCGCGAAGAAGCGGGACAGAGCCTCCAGGGACACTTGACCTGGCAGCTGGCGATGACTGACCTGGACCAAAGGGAGCGCCAGGTCGCCGAGAGCCTGATCGATGCCGTGGACGCCGCCGGGTATCTTGCTCAACCCCTGGATGAGATCCGTGACGGCCTCAGAACCCAAGGACTCGGGGGGCTGCGCAGCGCAGAGGTCGAGCAGGTATTGCTGCGTCTGCAGCAATTCGAACCCACCGGCGTTTTCGCTCGGGATCTTCGCGAATGCCTGATGCTGCAGCTCGCCGCCCTGCCCGACGATACGCCGCTGCTTCCCCAGTCTCGGCGCCTGGTCCGCCAGTTCCTCGAAGCTCTGGCCGGAGACGATCGCCGTCTGCTCAAGCGCCGACTGAGTCTGGACGACGACGCGCTCGACACGGCCATCGCCGTAGTGCGCTCCCTGGACCCACGGCCCGGAAGCGCCTATTCCAACGTCGAGAACGACTACGTGATCCCCGACCTGGTGGCACGCCACGACAGCCGCGGCTGGCACGTGGAGCTCAACCCCGAGGCGCTGCCGAAGCTGCGCATCCAGCCCGACTATGCCGCACTGATCCGCCGCGCGGACAAGAGCCAGGATAACCAGTTTCTCAAGGACCACCTGCAGGAGGCGCGCTGGCTGATGAAGAGCCTCTCAAGCCGTAACGACACCCTGCTGCGGGTAGGACGCGAAATCATGACTCGCCAGCTCGACTTTCTCGAGCGCGGCGAGGAGTCGATGAAACCCTTGATTCTCGCCGACATCGCCCAGGTCGTGGAGATGCACGAATCGACCATCTCCCGGGTCACCACCCAAAAATATATCCACACCCCGCGGGGCGTGTTCGAGCTGAAATACTTCTTTTCCAGCCATGTCGGCGGCAACGGCGAGGGCGATGCCCACTCCAGTACCGCCATCCGCGCCCGGATCCGCAAGCTGATCCAGGAGGAGCCGCCGCGCAAGCCGCTGTCCGACAGCAAGCTGGTGACCCTGCTCGACGAGGCCGGCATCCAGGTGGCGAGGCGCACCATAGCTAAGTACAGGGAGGCCATGGGCATCCCCTCCTCCAGCGAGCGCAAGCGGCTTCGATGACCGACATCAGGCCTGCCGAGACGGCGGCGGCACGAGGGGTATGCAAGGCAGGAAAAAGGGTTACAATCGATTTATAACCAACGACCAAGGAGCGTCTCATGCAAGTCAACATCACCGGCCATCATGTGGAATTAAGCGATGCCCTGCGTGGCTATGTGGACGAGAAACTGGCTCGCGTGGAGCGCCACTACGACAACATCACCAACGTGCATGTGACCCTGTCCGTAGAGAAGGAGCGTCAGCACGCCGCCTGCACCCTACATGCTGCCGGTGCCGACCTGCATGCCGAGGCCCAAGACGTCGACATGTACGCTGCCATCGACGCCCTGGCCGACAAGCTTGACCGCCAGCTGGTCAAGCACAAGGAAAAGACCCAGGCCCGCGCCCAGGGCGCCGGCGCTCGCTGAGCCTGTCATGTCACTGGAAACCATCCTGCCCCCAGAGCGCATCCTGTTCAGTGTCCCCGGGGGCAGCAAGAAACGGGTGCTGGAGTTCTTTAGCACCTTCATCGCCCAGAATACGCCAAGCCTCGACAGTCAGGAGGTGTTTAGCCGGCTGATCGGCCGTGAACGTCTAGGTAGTACCGGCATCGGCAACGGGGTGGCTATCCCCCACGCCCGCAGCCCACACTGCAAGGCCCCCATTGCCGGCTTTCTTAAACTGGCCGAGCCAGTGGACTTCGACGCCATCGACGGTGAGCCGGTCGACCTGGTGTTCGTGCTGCTGGTGCCCGAAGAAGCCGAAGATGCTCATTTGGCCCTCCTCGCTCAGGTGGCCGGCGTCATGAACATCGCCGAAACCCGGAGCGGACTGCGCAAGAGCGAAAGCCAGCGCGAACTTCATGAACGACTCATCGAGGCGATCCGACGACAGGGGTAGGTACCCCGCGGGCCGCCCGGCCAGATCGACGACCAGGAGACCCCCATGCAGCTTGTGATCATCAGCGGTCGTTCCGGCTCGGGTAAGTCGATCGCGCTGCAGGCCCTGGAAGACCTCGGCTACTACGCCATCGACAACCTGCCGGCCATGTTGCTCGGCTCCCTGGTCGACGAGCTCGAGGGGCCCGAATCGCCGCGTTCTTCCATTGCCGTCAGCATCGATGCCCGCAACCTGCCTCAGGCGTTGCAGCGATTTCCCAGCCTGCTTAAGGAAGTGCGTACCCGAGGTATCGACTGTCAGGTGATCTACCTGACCACCGATGCCCGCATACTGCTGGAGCGCTACTCGGAAACCCGCCGTCGCCATCCGCTGACCCGAGACAGCGAAATGACCCTGGCCGAAGCCATCGACTCTGAAGAGCTGGCGCTCTCCGAAATCCGCGACCTGGCAGATCTGGTCATCGATACCTCACGGCTCTCGGTCCACGAGCTGCGCGGCCGTATCGCCGACCAGGTGGCCCGCCATCAGCCCGACCAGCTCACCCTGACCATCGAATCCTTCGGCTTCAAGCGCGGGGTCCCGCTGGACGCCGACCTGGTGTTCGACGCTCGCTGCCTGCCCAATCCCTATTGGGATCCGCAGCTGCGTGCCAGCACCGGCCGTGACCCGGAGGTTATCGCCTTCCTGGAGGGCTATGCGCTGGTCGATGAGATGCGCCGCGACATTCACGGCTGGGTAGAGCGCTGGCTGCCCGCGTACCTGGCCAGCCACCGCAGCTATCTGACGGTGGCCATCGGCTGTACGGGCGGCCAGCATCGCTCGGTCTACCTGGCGGAGCGCCTGGCGGCCAGCCTGGCCATCACCCACCCCATGGTCCGGCTGCGTCACCGCGAGCTGGGTATCCACGACTCCCCGCCCCCACCGCCGGATCCGACGGCTGTCGTCACACCTCATCAAGGACGTTGAGCGTGCCGCAACGCAAGCTGACCCTGACCAACCGGCGTGGCCTGCATGCCCGCGCCGCCACCAAACTGGTGCAGTGCTGCCAGCCCTTCGATGCTAGCATCAACGTGGACAACGGCGCCCTGCAGGGCGACGCCGCCAACATCATGTCGCTACTGATGCTGGCCGCCCCCTGCGGCACCGAACTCACCGTCAGCGCCCAAGGCAAGGATGCTGACGCCGCGCTTGATGCCGTCCAGGCGCTATTCGAGGCTCGCTTCCACGAGGACGAGTGAGGGCGAGCGTCAGCTTCCGGCGACGGTCATCTCATCGATCAGCCAGCTGCCGGTATGAACGCTGCCGCGGGTATCAATGTCGCTGCCTACAGCGGCCAGGCCCTTGAACATCGCCTCCATGTTCCCGGCAATGGTGAACTCCTCCACCGGATGCTGGATCTTGCCGTCCTCCACCCAGAAGCCCGCCGCACCGCGGGAATAATCTCCGGTCACGGCATTGACCCCCTGCCCCATCAGCTCGGTAACCATCACCCCTCGCCCCATGCGAGCAAGCAGCTCGTCGCGGGATTCCAACGGGGCAGTGAGACGAAGATTACGCGCACCACCGGCGTTGGCGGTCGTCTGCATGCCCAATCGCCGAGCACTGTAGGCGGAGAGCATATAGCTGGCCAGGCGGCCGTTTTCGATGAAGACGTTATCGCGGGTCTGAACACCGTCACCGTCGAAGGGCGAACTGGCCATGGCCCCGATCTCCATGGGTCGCTCCTGGAGACTGAACCACTCCGGAAAGAGCTCATCGCCAAGCCGATCGCAGAGAAAGGAGGCCTGGCGGTACAGGGCACCGCCGGCGATGGCGCCCATCAGCGAGCCGATCAGGCCCCCTGCCAGGGCCGGGTCGAACAGCACCGGCAATCGCCCGGTGGCTGGACGACTGGCCCCCAGACGGCGCAATGTGCGCTCGGCGGCACTCTCGCCAACCTTCTCGGGCGCCAGCAGGTCGCGGGGGTGGCGCGCGCTGGTATAGTCGTAGTCGCGCTGCATGCCGTTTTCGTCTTCGGCGATCAGCATGCATGAGAGCGAATGGCGGCTGCCACGCTGACTGCCCAGGAAGTCATGGCTATTGGCGTAGACGCGCACGCCCTCACCGGTGGAGAGCGAGGCGCCGTCGGAACTCATGATGCCCGGGCGGCAACGACCGGCAGCTTCGCAGGCTAGCGCCATTTCGATGGCCTGCTCGGTGGTCAGGGCCCAGGGGTGGTGGACGTCGAGGTCGGGCAGCTCACGGGCCATCAGCTCGGCATCGGCCAGGCCTGACGCGGGGTCCTCGCCGGTGTGGCGAGCGATCGCGATGGCTTTTTCTACCACCGCGCGGATCGACGCTTCACCGGCGTCAGTGGAGGAAGCGCTGCCCTTGCGCTTGCCCACATAGACCGTCACTTCACCCTCCCGCACGCTCACGCCAGTGCCCTGGTCTACGCTGGCGCCTACCTCGCAGGCGTCGGCGCCGAGCCGACGAGCCAGTTCCAGGGCCATCTGGGCGCGGGACTCCAGCAGGGTCTGCTGGGCGACGGCATCGAATGCCTGTGTCATGGATCTCTCCTCGTGATGTTGCGCTCAAGCCCGACGCCGCGGGCTGGTATACTGTAGAAAATTTTCTAGCCTCAACCATGGATGCGGCATGTCCCAGGATTCCCCCCGCGAGTTGCTCGCACAGATCACGCTGTCGGACGATGAGCCCGTCAGCAAGTCCCAGCTCAAGCGTGAAATGCACGCCCTGCAGGCGCTCGGTGAGGCGATCATCGCCATGACACCGGGCGAACGCGCCCGCTTCCCCCTATCCGACGACATGCTGGCCGCCGTGGAGGAAACCTCGCGGATCCGCTCCCACGAGGGGCGCCGACGCCACATGCAGTACGTGGGAAAAGTCATGCGTCGCGAGGATCTTGAAGCGATCAAGGCCGTTTATGACGAGCTCGAAAAGGAGACGCTGCGTCGAGACCACGCCTTCCACCGCCTGGAGTCGTGGCGTGATCGCCTGCTCGACGAAGGCGATGAGGCCCTGGAGGCCTTCATCGACGATTACCCCGACGTCGATCGCCAGACGCTGCGCCAGCTGATTCGTAACGCCCAGCGCGAACGCGAGAAGGACAAGCCCCCGGCCAGCGCCCGCAAGCTGTTCAAACTGATCCGCGATACCGCGGGGATGTAAATCAGGACTGGGTGCCGCCAATGGTCAGCTCGTCCAGTTTAAGGGTGGGCTGGCCCACCCCCACCGGCACGCCCTGGCCTTCCTTGCCGCAGACGCCAATGCCGGTATCCAGCTCCATGTCGTGGCCGATCATCGACACCCGACCCATGGCTTCGGGGCCGTTGCCGATCAGGGTCGCGCCCTTCACCGGAGCAGTAATCCTGCCATCCTCCACCAGATAGGCTTCGCTGGCCGAGAAGACGAACTTGCCCGAGGTGATATCCACCTGGCCGCCGCCGAAGCTCACCGCATACAGACCGCGCTTGACGCTCTTGAGGATGTCCCCGGGATCGTCCTGCCCGGCCAGCATGACGGTATTGGTCATGCGCGGCATGGGCAGGTGGGCGAAGGACTCGCGACGGGCGTTGCCGGTGGGCGCCATCCCCATCAGCCGGGCGTTGAGCTTGTCCTGCATGTAACCGGTGAGGATGCCGTCCTCGATCAAGGGAGTGTACTGCCCCGGGGTGCCCTCATCGTCGATGGTCATCGAACCACGTCGGTCAGCCAGGGTGGCATCGTCCACTACGGTGACGCCCTTCGCCGCGACCCGCTGGCCCATGCGGCCGGCAAAGGCCGAACTGCCCTTGCGGTTGAAGTCACCCTCCAGGCCGTGGCCCACCGCCTCGTGGAGCAGGATGCCGGGCCAGCCCGGCGCCAACACGACCGGCAACTGGCCGGCCGGGGCGTCGATCGCCTCCAGGTTAACCAGCGCCTGACGCACCGCCTCCTTCGCGAAGCGCTCGGCCACGCCCTCGTCGCGCAGCCGCGCCATGGGGTAGCGACCGCCGCCGCCGGCACTGCCCCGCTCGCGGCGGCCGTTTCGCACCACGATCACGCTGACGTTGAAACGCACCAGCGGCCGGATATCCGCCGCCAGGGTGCCGTCGCTGGCGCGCACCAGCACCACCTCGTGCACGCCAGACAGGGAGGCACTGACCTGGCTCACCGCCGGATCAGCGGCCCGAGCCACCCGGTCGGCTTCCTTGAGCAGGGCGATCTTCTCCTCGGCACTCAGTCCGGTGAGCGGGTCGACGCCGCCATAGCGGGATTCCCCCTGCACCACCACCCGCGGCGCCACCGCCAGGCTCGCACCGCTGCGCACGATGCTGGAGGCGGTGCGTCCAGTCTCGGCCAGCGCATCGGCGGTAATCTGGTTGGAGTAGGCAAAACCGGTCTTCTCGCCGGCCAGCGAGCGCACGCCCACCCCGCCGTCGATGTTATAGCTCGCCTCCTTGACCTCGCCGTCTTCCAACACCCAGCCCTCATGCCAGCTACGCTGGAAATAGAGATCGGCGTAGTCAATGCCGGGGCCCAGGGCATGGCCGAGGCCAAGATCCAGGTCGTCGAGGGTCAGCCCCCCGGGAGTGAGCAGGAAACTGGCGGCTTCGTTGAGCAGGCTAGGTCGAGATGCAGTCATTCGGCACTTTCCACTGAGATCTGCGGCGCGGTCCAGGGACCTCGCACGCGATAATGAATTCGGGTTACACGGTCAATGGCGTCGCCAAACAGGCGGTCGGCGATAAACAAAGCACCACCCACCACGGGCGCGCCGGCGATCACCGCCGCCAAGGGCAAATTGCGGCTGATAGGTACCGTGACCTCCAGTCGCTGGTCCAGTTCCCGCCGCGCCAGGTCGACACGCCCGTCGAGAGTGAAGCGGGTCGCCGGGCCCTCGACCACCAGCGGCCCCTGAGTTTCCAGTATCCCACCATACAGGGTCGCCGCACCGCTGACACGATCGAAGGCGGTGCCCTGGCCGGTCACGTCGGAGAAATCCAGACGCAGGCGACGCACCAGGTTATCGAGGTTGAGCAGCCCCACCAGACGGGCAGGGGTCGAGGCGATATTCACAAAGCGTCCATCACGCAACTCCACTTCCACGCTACCCCGAGAGCGCTCAAGGGCGAACTGCCAGGGCGCGCCCGGCCAGGCCAGCTGACTGGTCACCCGCGTCTCGGCACTTTGGATCACCGCGGTCTGGCCAAGCCGCTCAAGGGCGGTACCCAAATCGCGGCCATCAAGTTCAAGTCTCGCCCGGGAGAGGGTGTCGGCGTTCCCGGCAGCCTCCCAGACCAGCTCGCCCCGGGCGCTGATCTGGCCAATCGTCAGGCCCAGCGGAGACACGGTAAGGCTGTTGGGCGTGGCCTGCCAGCGAGCGGTAAAGGGCCCCAGGCGTTGGCCACCGCGTTCGATGTCGGCAACGCGCAGGCGGCCATCGGGCAACCCCCCTACCCAGCCGGGCAGCGGCGCCGGCTCAGGAGGGATGGCGATCTCGTCGAGCAGCGACCCCATGGCGCCGGGCTGCGGCGTCAGGCCGTCCAGGGTGAGGCGCATCAGGCTGATGTCCAGGGGCTCGACGAGGCCTGGCCGATAGTCGAGCTGCCCGGCAAGCAGGCTGCCATCCAGCGCCAGGCGCCAGCCGCCCCCTATCGCGCGGCTGATAGGCATCGACCCACCACCCCTCACCCTGGGGCCAGCCAGTGGTAGGGGGGCGCCCCAGCCAAAGCTGGCCCTGGCCCGACCCGTCACCAGGCTCGTCACCCGGCAAGGCCCGCCAACGCAAAGACAGCCTATCTCCCAGACCCGCCTCGAGGCGCCCCTCGGTGAGGTCCATGTCGAGCCGCAGCGGCAAGCGCTCGCCGCCGGCCTTGCCCAGCGGTGGCGGCAGATCGATGGCCAGTCCCTCCAGGGTGCTGTCAAGCCGCAGGCGCATGGACGCCTCCCCGATGGCGAGCCTGCCCTGCCAGGGGAAGCGGCCGGCGAGCGACGCGCCAAGGGCCGGCAGCTCCGTCCAACGCGCCAGTGCGGATGCCTCGGCACTGCCGGAGAGATCCAGCCCACCTCCCAGGGTATCGATCTGGGCACGCAGCGGACCGCCCAGCAGCATCCCCTCGATGCGACCCTCGAGACCGCCTTGCTCGCCGCGCTGTCGCCAGGCCAGCGGCCCCGAGAGGTCACGAAAGACCAGGCCGAGCGGAAGGTACTCGAGTCGCGAAAAGGCAGTCTCGGTATCGATATCCAGGTCCAGCCCCCCAGGCTCGCCCAGCGTCAGCGTCAGGGCGACCCGGCCCTCGACGCTACCCTCAGCCTGCCAGTCGGCGACGGCCTCAGTGCCCCCAATCGGCATGGCCCGCAGATAGCGGCGCAGCGACTCGGCAGAGGCGACAAGTTCTCCCTCCACCTCAAGACGCTTATCGACCAGGCGCACCTGGCTATCGCGGGCCATCACTCCCAGGCTCTCGGCCTGATGAAGAGTCGCTTCCAGGGTTGAGTCCTGCAGGGAGAGCCGACCCTCGATATTCGTTAGGGCCGGCCAGGCGGGATCGAAGCCGAGCCGCCCCTGTTCAATGGCCATCTCCAGTCCGAAGCTCGGGTCGATGCGTTCAGCGCCGCCCGCCAGCGGCACGTGAAGTCGCAGCGACCCCTGGGGTACCCAACCGGCCACACCGTCGAACCACTCGAGAAGTTCGTCGCTGAGAATCCCCACCGGCAGCCAGGTCGACAGCGGCGACTCGACAGCGTCAACGTCGGTGAAGTCCAGCGAGAGACCAAAACCGCCGCGCTGCCCGCCCCCCAAGGCGAGGCCGAAGCCGCCCTTCATTTCGGCACCCTTCCACCCCACTTGCAGCTCTCTGCCGCTGACCAGGGTGCGCGGGCCGTCGTAGACCCAGGTCACCTCCCCGGTGGCTTGATCCAGCGCCATGGGATCGACAAACAGCCTGGGGAAGTCAAGGAGGGTCCCATGGTCACCGGCGAAGCGAACCCTACCGGTCAGGTCACGGGCTTCAACCCACATATCCAGAGGGCCAACGCCGGGCGCCTGCCCCCAGGGAGAGACCTCCACCTCGCTCAGCGACGCCTGCGCCAGCCACTGGCCATCGCGGTGGCCCAGGCGAAAGCCGTTGACCTGTCCGCGGGGGTCCAGGGCGTCCACTACCCGAGCCAAGGCCTCCGGCAGCGGCACCCGATGGCGCCAGGCTGCCAGAGATCCCAGATCGAAACCGCTGGTGTCAAGCCGCCAACCATCGGCAGCGCCGGCAAGCTGCCAGCGGTGCGGCAGCGCAGGCCCCCAGCGGGCCTCCAGAGCATCGGGTTCAGCCGAATCCGGGCTTACCGCGTCGCCCTCGAACCAGGCCTCCCAGCTATCCTCGCCGCGCAGCCACTGGCCGCGCCCCTCAACCTCGGTAAGCTCGATGAGCTGGCGATCACCGCTATCATCGGCATGGCTCACCGTCAGTCTCTCGATAGCCAGCGCCAGGCGCGCATCGGCCAGCTCGCCCCGATGCCAGCGGCCCCACAGCCGCGCTCGGCCGCTTGATTCGTCCAGGCTCAAGGGATCGTTACGCCCGAGCACCTCCACCAGGCTGATCAGGCTATCGAGCCGCATGTCAGCCTGCAGGGCGGCGCTGAAATCGCGGAACCCCGTGGGACCGGGCAGCACCTCCAGGGCTACCTGCATGGCGGCGTCAGCGTCCCCCTCGAGGCGGATTTCCCCCTCCAGGTAGGCACGCCGATTGTCGCCGGTCATCAGCAGCCGCGGCGCCTCGAGCACCACTCGCCGATCGCGACCATGGAGCACCAGGCGCAGGTCCTCGACCCAGGCGCGCTGGCGCAGGAGCACCCCAACCCAGAAGTCGAGACGCTCCAGATCGAGTTCCCCGGTGGGCTGGAGTTCAGGGGGCAGCTCGGCAGGGTCGGGCCAATGCCAGACGCCCTCGGGCGTCTGGTAGAGGTGCAACGTTACCCCGCTCAGCCGGGCATCCTCCACTACCGGCACTCCGGCGCGCAGGCTGGCCAAGGTGTCTAGACGCAGGTACCCGCCGTCCACCTCCAGCAACGACACCCCCTGCTCATGGGCGCGAATGTTCAGGGCCTCGAGGGAGAGCATCGGATCGAGGCCGGCCAGGCGGGTATCCAACTCGGCGATGCGCACTTCAGCCCCGAAACGCGCCGAGAGCAGCGACTCGAGATTCGGCGTCAAGCCATCGGCCAGCGCCAGCGCAAGCCGCAACGCCAGCAGCAGCAGCGCCATGGACGCCAGCAGCAGCGCCAGCAGGGTCAGGCTCCAGCGCATCACCACACGAATCGGAGACATGAGTTCACATCAGCACGATATCGTACTGCTCCTGGGAGTAATGGGTCTCCACCTGGAAGCGGATTGGTTTGCCAATGAACTCCTCCAGGTCGGCCACCGCAGCGGACTCCTCGTCGAGCAGACGGTCGACCACCGCCTGACCCGCCAGCACCATGTAGGTTTCAGCGCTGTAGGCGCGCTCCTCGCGCAGAATCTCACGGAAAATCTCGTAGCAGATCGTTTCCGGGGTCTTCAGGGTGCCGCGCCCCCCACAGGTGGGGCAGGCCTCACAGAGGGTCTGCTCCAAACTCTCCCGGGTGCGCTTGCGGGTCAGTTGGATCAACCCAAGCTCAGTGACGCCGGTGCACTTGGTCTTGGCGTGGTCACGCTCCAGCGACTTCTCGAGCACCCGCAGCACCTGGCGCTGGTGCTCGGTATCTTCCATGTCGATGAAGTCGATGATGATGATGCCCCCCAGGTTGCGCAACCTGAGCTGACGAGCGATGGCGGTAGCGGCCTCGAGGTTGGTCTTGAAGATGGTCTCCTCGAGGTTGCGGTGCCCCACATAGCCGCCGGTGTTGACGTCAATGGTGGTCATCGCCTCGGTGGGATCGATCACCAGATAGCCGCCGGACTTGAGCTGAACCTTGCGCCCCAGGGCTTTCTGGATCTCATCCTCGACGCTGAACATATCAAAGATCGGTCGCTCGCCGGCATAGTGCTCAATGCGCTTCACCGCATCAGGCATGAACTCCTCGGCGAACTCGATCAGCTTGACGTGATTCTCACGGGAGTCGATGCGCACCTTCTCGATGTCGTCGCGCATTACGTCGCGCAGGATGCGCATGAACAAAGGCAGATCGTCATAGATGACGCTAGGGGCCCCGGCGGTCACCTTGCGTTCGCTGACCTTGCGCCATAGGCGCAGCAGAAAGTGCATGTCAGCGGAGAGCTCCTCAAGCCCCACTCCTTCGGCGGCAGTGCGGACGATAAAACCACCACTCGCCTCTTGACTCTGCCCCACCAGGGCTACCTCGATCAGCCCACGTAGCCGCTCACGCTCGCGATCCTCTTCGATGCGCTGGGAGACCCCATGGTGGGGCGCATCGGGCATATAGACCAGGTAGCGAGACGGCACCGAGAGATGGGTGGTGAGCCGGGCCCCCTTGGAGCCGATGGGATCCTTGGTGACCTGAACCACCAGTGCCTGCCCCTCGTGGAGCAGGTGGCCAATGGAAAGCTGCTCCTCGGCCGGCGTGCCAGAGGGCATCACTTCATGCGCATGGATGAAGGCGGCGCGGTCCAACCCGATATCAACGAACGCCGCCTGCATGCCAGGCAGCACCCGCACCACCTTGCCCTTGTAAATATTGCCGGCAATGCCGCGTCGGCGCGATCGTTCTATGAAGGCCTCCTGCAGCACGCCGTTCTCCACCACGGCGACACGGGTCTCCATGGGGGTCAGGTTGATTAATACTTCGCCGCTCATGCGGAAGTCCTTGTCCAAAATGCTTTGTGTCCATTATGCCATAGTGTCATCGGCCCAAGGCATTGGTGGCCGGCAAGGCCTCACCTGGGCGCACCGCCCCATACCGCCACCCCCTGGCGACGCAGCAGCGCAGCGGTCTCAAACAGTGGCAGGCCTACCACTGCAGAGTGGCTGCCCTCGAGTCGCTCGACGAACACCGCCGCCAGCCCTTGAATGGCGTAGCCCCCGGCCTTGTCGACGGGCTCACCGCTGGCCCAGTAGGCGGCGATTTCGTCCTCGGTGATCTCGCGCATCGTCACCCGGGTGGTGACACAGGCCGTCAGTACACCGGCAGAGCCGCTCACCGTCACCGCGGTGAGCACCCGGTGGGTGCGTCCGGAGAGGCGACGCAGCATGCTCGCCGCGTGCTCACTCCCCTCCGGTTTGCCAAGGATTTCGTCATCGCAGACAACGGCCGTATCGGAACCCAGGATCGGCAGCGTCGAGAGGCCCGAGCCGGCCCGAGCCTTATCGCTAGCCAGACGGCTCACGTAAGACGCCGCGCTCTCGCCGGGCAGCGGCGTTTCGTCGATATCCACCGGACAGACCTCGACATGAACCCCGATTGAGGCAAGCAGATCGCGGCGGCGCGGCGAGGCGCTGGCCAGGCATAGCACGGGATGTGAGGCGTCGAACATGGAAGCGTCGGGCCTGGTGGTGTTGGACATGGTGACGGCTCCGAATCAATCGCGGGGCAGGCGCCGTCCCAGGGCCTCGAACAGGGTGGCAAACCAAGGCCAGAGCAAGGCACCGATCAGCGATGGCAGCAGGAAGGAAAGATGGATGGAAAAGGGGCCGAGCAACGTGCGCAGCCACTGTTCGGCCAGCTGGACGGTGCCCAGCAGCACCAGGATCAGTACCGCCTGCTGGACCAGTGAGTAGGCGCGGAAGCGCGGATAGACCAACGCGCAAAGGAAGGCCAGCAGGGAGAGAATCAGGGCATTCTGTCCCAGGGTCGCGCCCTCGATCAGATCAAGCAGGATACCCAGCGCAAAGCCATGAAAGACACCCACCCGGTGCGGCGCCTTCATGCACCAGTAAATCAGCATCAGGCCAAGCCAGTCGGGACGCCAGATCTGCCAGCCATCGGCCAGCGGCATCACCTGCAGACACAGCGCCAACAGCAGCGACAGCCAGATCCACGGCAGGGCCAGGTTGGCGGAAGAGGGCAAGGCCATCAGGGCGTCTCCTCCGCAGCGGGCAGTCCGATCAGGGCCCGAGCCGCCTCCACGGCCTCGGGGGTAAGATCCAGGTCCCAGGCCGTCTCCTTCACTTCTCGGGTCGGCGGAGGGAATAGCAGCAGAAAGTGGCGCGAGCGCTGCAGCTGGGCCACCGGGGTCGCGGTGACTCTGGCGAAGGGCTGGCCAGGGTCATGCACCACCTCTGCGACCCGGGCCACCGGATAGCCCGGCGGGAAGCGGCCAGCCAGTCCTGAGGTGATCAGCAGATCGCCCTTGCGTATATCGGCGGTATCGGGCACGTGCTGCACCGTGAGCGCATCGTAGCGGCCGCTACCCTGGGCAATGAAGCGCAGACCATTGCGGTTGACCTGAACCGGCAGCCCATGGCTTGCATCGGCCACCATCAGCACTCGGCTGGAGTAGGCCGATACCGCCGTGACCTGCCCCACCAGCCCCGAGGCATCCATTACCGGCTGGCCCACGTAGACGCCGTGACGTCGACCGCGATCAATCACCATCTGATGGGCAAAGGGGTCCGGATCCAGAGAGAGCAGTTCGGCGGTGATGAAGGGGACCTCGTCCTGGTCCGACGCTGATAGCAGTTCGCGCAGGCGCACGTTTTCTGCGGTGAGGCTGGCCATGTGCTGCACCCGATGGGAAAGGGTCAGAATCTGCTCGCGCAGCCGGCGGTTTTCCTCCAGCAGGGCGCGCTGGTCGGAAAGCGCCAGCGACCCCCAGGTCAGGACATTGCTGGGCAGGCTCACCACCCACTGCACAGGGGCGACAAGGGTAGAGAGCTGGGCGCGCACCGCTTCCATGCGCGTGAAGCGCGTATCGACGAACATCAGCGCCGACGCCACTAACACGCACAGGAAGAAGCGATAGCCAGGCAGCGATCCATGGGAGAACAGCGGCTTGATAGGGAGCCCCCCGGGTCAGTCGCTGGAGAGCAGCTCGAAGGTATGCTGGTCGATCATCTCCAGTGCCTTGCCACCACCACGGGCCACGCAGGTCAGCGGATCCTCGGCGACGATCACCGGCAGACCCGTCTCCTCGGCGATCAGCTTGTCCAGGTCGCGCAGCAGGGCACCGCCGCCGGTCAGCACCAGGCCTCGCTCGGCGATATCCGATGCAAGCTCCGGCGGCGACTGCTCGAGTGCATTCTTCACCGCCGTGACGATGGACGCCAGGGTCTCCTGCAGGGCATCGAGGATCTCATGGGAGTTGAGCGTGAAACTGCGCGGAATGCCCTCGGCCAGGTTGCGGCCGCGCACATCGATCTCGCGCAGCTCACCGCCCGGGTAGGCACAGCCGATCTCCTCCTTGATGCGCTCTGCGGTGGCCTCGCCGATCAGGCTGCCGTAGTGGCGGCGCACATAGGCGATGATCGCCTCGTCGAAGCGGTCACCGCCGACGCGGATCGATTCGGAATAGACGATGCCGTTGAGGGAGATGATGGCGATCTCGCTGGTACCGCCACCAATATCCACCACCATGGAGCCCTGGGCCTCATCAACCGGCAGCCCGGCGCCGATGGCGGCCGCCATCGGCTCCTCGATCAGAAACACCTCGCGGGCCCCGGCGCCCTCGGCGGACTCCTTGATGGCGCGACGCTCCACCTGGGTCGACATGCAGGGCACGCAAACCAGCACCCGCGGACTCGGGGTGAGGAAGGTGCTCTGATGGACCTTGCGGATGAAGTGCTGGAGCATCTGCTCGGTGACGGTGAAATCGGCGATGACGCCGTCTTTCATCGGGCGAATGGCGGTAATGTTACCCGGGGTGCGGCCCAGCATGCGCTTGGCATCGGCACCTACCGCGGCAACGCTGCGCATGTTGCCCGACTGGCGGATGGCCACGACCGACGGTTCGTCGAGTACGATGCCACGACCGCGCACATATATCAGCGTATTGGCGGTTCCCAGATCGATCGATAGATCGCTGGAGAACAGCCCCCTCAAGCGTTTAAACATGGAAGTCGTTACCTAGTGCAGTCCGGGAACCCTGTGCGGATGCAAACGGTATCACCGCGGCCCCCCAGCAGCAAGCAGAGCCCGCGAGGCCGGCTCCTCACGGGCCTGCCCGCGGGTCGCGGTATGTGGTACCTTTTGCGACTTGTTTCCCCTTCGAGGACATCCCGACCATGGCGCTTGAACACGCTGACGTGCTCAGGGCCGCGCACTTAGCCCGGCTTGGCCTGAGCGACGAGGACGCCGCCCACTACCTGGACGACCTTGGACGTATCCTGGAGATGGTCGACCAGCTCCAGGCACTCGACACCGAGGGCGTGGCCCCTCTGGCCCATCCTCTCGACGCCACCCAGCGGCTGCGCGCCGACGAGGTCACCGAGACCGATCAGCGCGACCGCTTCCAGCGCTGTGCCCCGGCGGTGGAACAGGGCCTCTACCTGGTCCCCCGCGTGGTCGAATAAGCCTTCCCGACGGAGCCCCCGGCCCATGCATGACAAGACACTGAGCGAACTGGCTGCTGCCCTCACGGCCGGCGAGTTCACCAGCCGCGAGCTGACCGAACACCAGCTCGCGCGCATCGCGCGCTTAGACGGCGAGATCAACAGCTTCATCACCGTGACCCCTGAGCAGGCCCTCACCGCGGCCGATGCCGCCGATGCTGCCCGGGCGAAGGGTCAGGCCGGCCCGCTGACCGGCCTGCCCCTGGCCATCAAGGATCTGTTCTGTACCCAGGGAGTGCTGACCACCGCCGGTTCGAAGATGCTCGGCAACTTCGTCTCCCCCTACGATGCCAGCGTGGTGGAGAAGCTCAAGGCCGCCGGCATGGTGAGCCTTGGCAAGACCAACATGGACGAATTCGCCATGGGCTCCTCCAACGAGAACAGCGCCTTCGGCCCGGTGAAAAACCCCTGGGAGGCCGGGGCGGTGCCCGGCGGCTCCTCCGGCGGCAGCGCTGCGGCAGTGGCCGCGGGCCTTGCCCCCGCCGCACTCGGCACCGACACCGGAGGCTCGATCCGCCAGCCGGCCGCCTTCTGCGGCATCACCGGCCTCAAGCCCACCTACGGCCGGGTGTCGCGCTACGGCATCATCGCCTACGCCTCCAGCCTCGACCAGGCCGGCCCCATGGCGCGCACCGCCAAGGACTGCGCCCTGCTGCTCAACGCCATCGCAGGCCCCGACCCCCGCGACTCCACCTGCGTGGCCCGCGGCGTGCCGGACTACACCGAAGAGCTCGACGCCCCGCTCTCCGGCCTAAAGATCGGCCTGCCTCGGGAGTACTTCGGCGACGGCCTGGACCCCGACGTAGAAGCCGCGGTGCGCGAGGCGGTCAAGGTCTATGAGTCGCTGGGCGCCACGGTTCGCGAGGTGAGCCTGCCCCACACCCACTACGCCATTCCCGCCTACTACGTCATCGCCCCGGCGGAGGCTTCCTCGAACTTGTCGCGCTACGACGGCGTGCGCTTCGGCCACCGTTGCCAGGCCCCCGGCGATCTGATCGACCTCTACAAGCGCTCCCGCGCCGAGGGCTTCGGCGCGGAGGTCCAGCGGCGCATCCTGATCGGCACCCACACCCTCTCCGAGGGCTTCTTCGACGCCTACTACACCAAGGCGCAACAGGTGCGTCGGCTGATCCGCCAGGACTTCCTCGACGCCTTCGAGGAGGTGGACGTACTGATGGGCCCGGCTTCCCCCACGCCGGCCTTCGACCTGGGCGCCAACAACGACCCGGTCTCCATGTACCTGCAGGACATCTACACCATCGCCGTTAACCTGGCCGGCATCCCCGGCATAAGCGTGCCGGCAGGCTTCGTGGGCAAGCGCCCTGTGGGCCTGCAGATACTGGGTACCCACTTCGCCGAGACGCGGCTGCTCAATGTCGCTCACCAGTTCCAGCAGGCCACCGACTGGCACCTGCGTCGTCCCGCGCTTGCCGAGGAGACCACCTGATGCAATGGGAAACCGTGATCGGGCTGGAGGTGCACGTCCAGCTTGCCACTCAGTCCAAGATCTTCTCCGGGGCCTCCACCGCCTTCGGTGCCGCGCCCAACACCCAGGCCTGTGCCGTGGACCTGGGCATGCCCGGGGTGCTGCCGGTGCTCAACGAGCAGGCGGTGGCCATGGCCGTGCAGTTCGGCCTGGCGATCCACGCCGAGATCCCCGAGGTTTCGGTATTCGACCGCAAGAACTATTTCTATCCGGACCTCCCCAAGGGCTACCAGACCAGCCAGATGTATCACCCCATCGTCGGCGCCGGCGAGGTGGAGATCAGCCTGGATGATGGCGCTACCCGACGGGTCCGGGTGCACCACGCCCACCTGGAAGAGGACGCCGGCAAGTCGCTGCACGAGGACTTCCACGGCATGACCGGCATCGACCTCAACCGCGCCGGCACACCGCTGCTGGAGATCGTCTCCGAACCGGACATGCGCTCGGCAAAAGAGGCCGCGGCTTACCTCAAGGCGATCCATTCGATTGTGACGTATCTCGGTATCAGTGACGGCAACATGGCCGAGGGCTCGATGCGCTGTGACGTCAACGTCTCGGTGCGCCCGGTGGGCCAGGCCGAGTACGGCACCCGCGCCGAGGTCAAGAACGTCAATTCCTTCCGCTTCGTGGAGCGCGCCATCGAGTTCGAGGTGGAGCGCCAGGTCGAGCTGCTCGAGGACGGCGGCACGGTGGTCCAGGAGACCCGCCTCTTCGATCCCGAGCGCGACGAGACCCGCAGCATGCGCACCAAGGAGGAGGCCAACGATTACCGCTACTTCCCCTGCCCGGACCTGCTGCCGGTGGTGCTCGACCGCGCCTATGTCGAGCACCTGCGCGGGGCTCTGCCGGAACTACCCGACGAGAAGCGCACCCGTTTCCAGGCGGCGCTGGGGCTCTCCGCCTACGACGCCGGCGTGCTCTCCACGACTCGCGAGATGGCCGAGTTCTTCGAGGAGGTCAAGGACACCTGCGGCGACGCCAAACTCGCCGCCAACTGGGTGATGGGCGAGCTCGCCGGTGCGCTGAACCGCGAGGGACTGTTGGTTTCCGACAGCCCGGTCTCGGCCCGCCAGCTCGGCGAATTGGTCGCCCGGGTCATAGATAACACCATCAACGGCAAGGCCGCCAAGCAGGTCTTTCAGGCGCTGTGGAACGGCCAGGGGTTGAGCGCCGACGAAGTGATCGAGGCCAAGGGGCTCAAGCAGGTCACCGACAGCGGCGCCATCGAGGCGATGATCGACCAGGTGATCGCGGACAGCCCCGCCCAGGTGGCCCAATATCGCGACGCCGAGCCCGATAAGCGGGGCAAGATGATCGGCTATTTCGTGGGCCAGGTCATGAAGGCCTCTCGCGGCACCGCCAATCCCCAGCAGGTCAATCAGCTGCTCAAGGAGAAGCTGGACGCCCTGTGTTGATCCGCTGCTGATCGGCGACCGAAGACCAAGGAGACACCATGGCCGATGACGTGGGCGAGCGACTGCGAGCCCTGCGCACCCTGCGCGGCATCTCCCAGCGGGAGCTGGCAAAGCGCTGCGGCGTCACTCACTCCAGCCTATCGCTCATCGAGCAGGGCAAGGTGAGCCCCTCGGTCAGTTCGCTGAAGAAAATCCTCGACGCCATTCCCATGAGCGTCGGGGATTTCTTCACCATGGATCTGGAGAACGGGCGCCAGGTGTTCTAC
>JAIVHL010000063.1 GCA_020201075.1 Halomonas sp.
CCTGCATGGCGGCCAGACACTCCCAGTGAACGCTGGTCTCGTAGCCATCCAGAAGCCCCGCCTTGGCCAGCGCCCAGCTACCGGTGCAGATGCCGCCCAGCCGACGAGAGAGGCGCGCCTGACCCTGCAGCCAGATGACATGCTCACGCTGTACGGCGCGCGACGGCCCTACCCCGCCGCACACCACCACCATGTCCAGCGCCAGCGGCACCGTGGTCGCCGCATCCGGCGTGACCTTGAGGCCATCGCTGGCGGAGATCGGCTCGCCATCAATGGTCAGGGTGAACCAGCGGTAGAGCTCCCGGCCGGCCAACTGGTTGGCCATGCGCAAGGGCTCAATGGCCGAGGCCAGCGAAAAAAGGGTGAAATTTTCCAACAGCAAAAAGCCGATGGCCTGGGGAGCGGCCGGCTTCTGCGGTGTCTGGGAGCGGGTCGTCATGACGAGACTCCTGTACGGGGTCGTACTCGAGTTGTTGTTATGTTTGCATCAGGGTGCGCATCGGCATCCGGCTGTCGCGATCAGATAAGTCTGTTCCGATAGTCACCGCTAAACGTCGCGAACTGACATGCCAGAATTGCACACCCGCGGGCAGGGCGCGAATGAATAACGCCCATCGCGTCGCTTTCAGGGGAACGAGATGTCGCTTACAGGCATGGTCGGATAAAACGCTGTCGGTGGAAGCCCGCCAGGACGTCCGGGATCACCATTTGAAAGAAGACCCGGGCCTGCTAGCCGCCGGTCATGTTCATGAAGCGCACCACCTGGACGTCGCCGTCGGTGGTGAAGTGGTGACGCTCGGGCTTCTTCGTCATGGCGGCAACGATGGTGGCCTTGAGGCGCTCGGTGTCGCCGGGATAGCGGCGCAGCACGGCGCGCAGGTCCACCGAGTGCTCGTTGCCGAGGCAGAGCAGCAGGCGCCCTTCGGCGGTGACCCGCACCCGGTTGCAGGCGTCGCAGAAGTTGTGGCTATGGGGCGAAATAAAGCCGATGCGCGAGTCGCTGTCGGCCATGCGGAAATAGCGCGAGGGACCCAGGGTGGTCTCGGTGGTGGGCACCAGGGCGTGGCGGGATTCGATGGTCGCGCGCACCGTATCGCTTCCGCAGAAGGTGGCGGCGCGGTCGTGGCCGATGGACTGGCCCAGCGGCATCTCCTCGATAAAGCTGATATTCACCCGCTCGCTACGGGCGAACTCGACCAGATCAAGAATCTCGTCGTCGTTGCGCCCCTTGAGGATCACCGCGTTAAGCTTGATACGCGTGAAGCCGGCCTCACGGGCGGCGCGGATGCCGTCGATGACCTTCGCCAGGTCACCGGTGCGCGTCAGGGCGCGGAAACGTTCCGGGTCCAGGGTGTCGAGGCTGATATTGAGGCGCTCGAGTCCCCCGTCGCGCAGCGCGCGGGCGTGCTTGACCAGGCCGGCACCGTTGGTGGTCATGGCAAAGTCGGACAGCCCCTCCATGGCGCCAACCTCCGAGACCAGGGTCTCGATGCCGCGCTTGACCAGCGGCTCGCCGCCGGTGAGGCGGATCTTCTCCACGCCCAGCTCGATGAAGGCGCGGCACAGAGTGGCCATCTCCTCCAGGGTGAGCACCTGGGCGCGGGGCAGGAAGGTCATCTCCTCGGCCATGCAGTAGACGCAGCGGAAGTCGCAGCGGTCGGTGACCGACAGGCGCAGGTAGCGGACGGTGCGGCCGAAGCCGTCAACGAGAGCGCTCATGTCCGGGCCCTGGCGGGCGCCACGCCGGCCTCGGCGTCCATCGGCAGGCGGGCAATCAGCTCGCCCACCTCGGTGGCCACCTCAGCGACGGTGGCCTCGTCATACAGCTGGCCGCGCCGCTTGCGCAGGCCGCGCTCGTAGAGCCTGACGTGTTCGGTGGGGGTGACGCCGGCGTTGGCCAGGCAGTGGCTGGCACAGTGCATCTGGCAGCCGTCGATGGCCACGATGGGCCGACCGGAGCGGGCGGTGCGCACAAGGCCCGGCACCCCGCCGCCGACGCCGGCGATGCAGGACATCTCGGCCGCGCCGGAGTGGTCCAGGCGCAGCGCCACGTCGTTGGCCAGCTGGGCCACGTCGGAGCAGCCCGAACAGGAATAGACCAGGGTGTGGGGCTTGCTGGTGGCTCGGGACATGTCGCCTCCCTCTTCCGGTGCGTTCTCGACGTCTCTGGAGACGTCAGTCGTCGGTCATCATGAAGTCGCGCAGCTTGTGCTCATCGAGCACAACCAGCCGCTGACGGTCGATGTTGATGGCGCCGCTGTCGCGCAGCTTGCCCAGCAGCCGCGACAGGGTCTCGGGCGTCATGGCCAGCTGGGCCGCCAGCCAGCGCTTGGGAATGGTCAGGCGGACCACCCGAGGGGCCCTCGCGCGCCCCGCCGGCAGCTGGCGCAGCACATAGCTGACCAGCCGCGACATGGCGTCGCCCTGGGTGAGCAGCGCCAGGTCCTCGAGGCGCTCGGTGAGCTCCAGCGCCAGGCGGCTCATGAACTCGGCCCGGCAGGCCGGTTGACGGTCCATGATCTCGCGGCAGCGAGCCGCGGGGATCGACAGCACGTGGGTGCGGCGCAGCGCCTCCGAGGAGTAGAGATAGACCCCCGCGCTGGAAACCATGCTCAGCTCGCCCAGGGTGCCGCCGCGCTCGACGCAGCGGATGGTGGCCATGCGACCGTCACCGGCGGAGCGCACCAGGCGCATGGTGCCGCTGATCACGATGTGCAGCCACTGAGCCGGGGTCTCCTGGCGAAACAGCCATTCGCGGGGCATCATGGTGCGAAGCTCAGACGCCTCGAGCAGCGTTTCCACCTCCTCGTCGGATAGCGCCGCGAGCCAGGGGACGCCAAGCACCAGCTCGCGCAGCTGCTTGGGCTTGAAGAGCAGCTCAGTCGAGGAACTGGGCGGCGGGGCAGTAACCATAGGCATGGCCTTCCTCCACGTTATTGTTGGCATCGATCATCAGGTAGCCATGGGCCTGACTCGCCGCGCTGAGCATGTGGGAACCCTGACCCCCGGCCAGGCGAGCCACCGGCGCGCCAGAGCTCCAGTCCAGCACCACCCGCAGCAGCTCGCGACGCCCCCTGGGGCCTTTCCGGGAGAAACCGGCGGCCACCGGGAAGCGCTGCAGCGGCGCCGCCTCGCGCCCCTGGCAGACCTGAACGAAGGGCAATGCCAGCAGCTGCCAACCCACCAGCGAGGCCACCGGGTTGCCCGGCAGCGCGATCAGCGGCGTACCGTCGCTCAGCGAATCGCCCAGATATCCCAGGGCGAAGGGCTTGCCGGGCTTCATGGCCACGCCGTGGAAGGCAATCCCGCCCAGACGTTCGATGACAGGACGCACATGGTCTTCTTCGCCCACCGAGACGCCACCGGTACACACTACCAGATCGGCCTCGGCGCGAGCCTCGGCGAAGGCCTGACGCAGATCAAGGGGAGTGTCGGCAATCACGCCCAGATCGAGCACCTCACAGCCGGCCTGGGCCAGCAAAGCGAGCAGCATGGCGCGATTGCTGTCGAAGACCTGGCCCGGCACCCGGGCACTGCCCGGCTCGATCAGCTCGTCGCCGGTGGAGAACAACGCCACCCTCAGGCGTCGCACCACGTTCACCTCATCGATGCCGTGGCTGGCCAGCAGGGCGATGGCCGCGGCGTCCAAGTGCGCCCCGGCCGACAGCAGCAGGTCGCCCTCCTGAGTCTCCTCGCCGCGGCGGCGAATGTTGGCCCCTTCGGCCAGTTCGCCCTCGACGTGCAGCCACCCCTCAGCGTCCAGGCGTACCCGCTCCTGGGGCACCACGGCATCGGCGCCCAGCGGCACCGGCGCACCGGTGAAGATACGTGCGCAGCTCCCTTCCGATAGTGTGAGCACACCGGCCCCGGCGGGCACCCTTAGCGCCACCGGCAGGCCCTCGTGAGAAAGCTCGGCCAGGCGCAGGGCGTAGCCGTCCATCGCGCTGTTGTCGACGCCCGGCATGTCGAGGCCCGCCACGGCATCCTTGGCCAGCACGCGGCGGGCGGCCTCGGCCAGGGCCACCCGTTCGGACCCGCGGATGGGCCGGGCCGCGGCGATCATCCGCATCCGGGCGTCGAAGAGATCCAGCAGCCCGGGGGAGACGACCTCGGCACAGCCGCAGCCACTCATGATTCCACCGTCCGGCGGGCCGCCTCTGGTTCGGGCGCCTGCCGGCTGGCGCACGGCAGCACCATGGCCACGAAGTTGCAGGGCCGAGTGCGGGCGTCGAGCTGGGCGATGCCCAGCGGGGCAAAAGGCGTATTGGCGTGAACGTGGGCCATGGAGTCCTCCTCACCGCCCGTGGCGCAGACGGCAAATACAGGGGAAAAGCGTAGTGGGAGGGCCTGGCATGGCCCTCGTCTCACTGCATCAGCGAGTTGGCGCTGTCGTCGTCCAGGGCAACACCCTCGACGCCGATCTCCGCCTCGAGCATCAGCAGGTAATGGCGCAGCGCACGGCGGGTGGACTGCTCGCGAAGGCTGTGACGCACGCGCTCGGCGATCTGATCAAAGGGCAGCTCGCGCCCCTCGATACGCTCGTCGATGGCGACCACATGCCAGCCGTAGCGCGAAGCCAGGGGGCGGTCATGCAGGCCCTCGGGGAGGTGCTGCAGGGCACGGTCCAGCTCGGGCACGGTCTGACCCGGGGCCAGCCATCCCAGCTCACCGCCCTGCTCCTTCGAGGGGCAGGCGGAGTGGCGCATGGCGAACTCGGTAAAGCGCTCGGGGATCTCGGCGAGCGCCTTGAGCAGCTTTTCACCCTCTCGGTAACCGGCATCCCGACCCTCCGCGTCGTCCGGTGCCGCCGCCAGCAGAATATGGCGCACCTTCACAACCGTGGGCTCGCTGAAGCGCTCGGCATGGGCGGCATGGAAGCGGCGGCAGTCCTCTTCGGAGGGCTCCGGCACATCCAGCTCCTGCTCCAGCAGCGCGGCGATGGCGGTATCGCCCTCGTCCAGCGCCTCGCCGGACCCCTCGAGCAGGCCGAGGTCCGCGGCGCGCTGGCACAGCAGCTCGCGTACCACCAGCGCCCGGGCCGCCTTGAGCTGGGCGGTGCCGGCGGAGTCCGCCGGGTGGAACTGCATCTCCTGGGCGATGGCGGACTCCTCGATGGTAGCCCCGCCGACCCGGATGGGAGGGGGGCTCGCGCCCCCCGGGATCAGTTCAATATCGATCTTATGCATGGTGATGACTCCT
>JAIVHL010000197.1 GCA_020201075.1 Halomonas sp.
GGCGGGTGCAGGATCATCCCGGGGTCCTGGAGCAGCGGATTCATGCCGCGGCCGTCCATGGGGCCGGGCACGATGCGATCGAAGGGGTTGGAGGTGAACACCGTGAAGGCGATGAAGGCCACCGAGATCATGCCCATCACCGCCAGCACCCGGGCCAGCATCTCGCGGGGCAACGAGCGGCTGAAACGTGCCACCGCCAGGCCCCAGGCGCCGAGCAGCAGTACCCAGAGCAGCAGCGACCCTTCGTGACCGCCCCACACCGCGGTCATCTTGTACATCGTCGGCTGGGCCAGACTGGAGTGGCTTGCCACGTAGCGTACGCTGAAATCGCTGGCCATGAAGGCCCAGGTAAGCACCCCATAGGCGATGGCCAGGAAGACGAACTGGCCGCTGGCCAGGAAGCGCCCCGTGCGCATCAGCCGCAGGCTGCCGGTCTGGGCGCCCACCAGAGGCAGCACGCTCTGGATAAGCGCCAGGCAGAGCGCCAGGATCAGCGCAAAGTTACCGAGTTCCGCCACCATCTGCTGCACCCTCCTGCCGCGGGTGACGCCCGGCCATCCGGCCAGGCCTGGATTCTACGAGCCGGCGGCTAACGTCGACCCCCATACAGCGAATGGTCGGGGAATCTCACCATAAGATCCATACTCAATACCTCTTTTATGGCCGGCCTGTGACCCATGTCAAACATTGCCGGGCCCGCGGCCGACGGGCTGACCCCAGCGCTGTCGCCGCAGCCTATGTCACGCTAGCGAAAGGCGCCGGGGATAGCCTTTAGCAATACTCCGGCCTAACGCTGACAGGGAAGCGTCCGGCGCTTATGCTGGGGCCTGTTTTCCTGACCCTGGTGATCCATCTCGTGAAACGACTGCTGATACCCGCCCTGCTGCTCGCCGCCGCCCTGCCCCTTGGCGTCTCCGTCGCTCAGGCCGAGGAAGCCACCCCAGACGTCATCCTGCACACCAGCCACGGTGCTATCGGCATCGAGCTGTTCCAGTCCGAGGCGCCCGAGAGCGTCAACAACTTCCTGACCTATGTGCAGGATGGCCACTACGACGGCACCATTTTTCATCGGGTGATCGACGGCTTCATGGTCCAGGGCGGCGGCTTCGACGCGGAGATGCGCCAGAAGCCGACCCGCGACCCCATCACCAACGAGGCCGATAACGGCTTGAAGAACCGCCGCGGCACCCTGGCCATGGCGCGTACCGGTGACCCCCACTCCGCCACGGCCCAATTCTTCATCAACGTGGGCGACAACGGCTTTCTCGATCACGTCAGCCCCCAGTCAGGTCAGACCTGGGGCTATGCGGTATTCGGCCAGGTGGTGGAGGGCATGGAGGTGGTCGACGCCATCCGCCGCGTCCCCACCGGCAGCCGCGGCCCCTTCCAGGACGTGCCCCGTGAACCGGTGGTGATCGAGCGCGCCGAGCTGCCCTGAACCACCCACGCAAGGAGCAAGACGTGGCAAGACTGCTGTTCCGGCTGGGCAACGTGCCCGACGCCGAGGCCGAGGAGGTGCGCGAGCTGTTCGAGGCCCGCGGCTTCGACACCTTCGAGACCCGGGCCGGCTTTTGGGGACTCGGGGTGGCGGCCATCTGGCTGCGCGATGAGGGCCAATATGAGGCGGCTCGGGAGGCGCTGGACGCCTACCAGAGGGGGCTTAGCGAGCGGATGCGCCAGGCACACAGTGACCTGGCCGAGCACGGTGAGGCGCCGACCCTGTGGAAGCGCCTGTTGCACCATCCCTTGCGGACGCTGCTGGTCGTGGTTGGGGTGGGGGTAATCCTGGCCATCACCCTGCTGCCCTTCCTGGGACTGATGGAGTAGCCTTCACAGGTATCAGCGTGAACCATCACTCCCCGAGGCTTCGGCCTTCGCATCCCACCTCCACCTCGACCTGATTGCGACCGCCCTGTTTGCCCCGGTACATGGCGGCATCCGCGCGAGCCAGCAGGCTCTTGCGGGTGTCTCCGGGGCGCCAGGCGGCCACGCCGATGCTGGCGGTCACCCGGCCAGGCAGGCCGGGCACCTCCATGGCGGCGATAGCTTGCCTCAACCGCTCGGCCAACCCCAGGCCGGCCTCGAGCTCGCTGCTGGTGGCCAGCACGATGAACTCTTCGCCGCCCCAGCGGCCCAGGAGGTCGCTGCCGCGGAGGGCGTTCTCCACCTGCCGGGCCAGAGCCGACAACACGCGGTCGCCCAGCTCGTGTCCATAGGTGTCGTTGACCTGCTTAAAGTGGTCGATGTCGAACATCAGCAGCGCCAGGGGGCGCCCATAGCGCTCGGCGGCACTCAGCTCGACGTCCATGGCCTGTTCGATGCGATAGCGGTTCCACACCTGGGTGAGCGGATCATGGTGCGCCAGCTGCTCCAGGCGGCGATTGGCCCTGGTCAGCGCCTGCTTCTCCTGGCGCAGGCTGGCGTAGAGCCGCTGTATCTCTTCCGCCGAGGCCATCACTGCCAGATCCTCGGCGAGGTCCATCACCGCGAGGCGCTCGACTCGCTCCCAGGCCGCACTCTGGCCGCTGATCTCCTCCTGCCACTGGCTGAACAGGTGTCCGAGCAGGGGCAAAGCCTCGGGCGCCGCGGCCTTTGCGTCGCTGCCGAGCCGACCGGCCCAGCTGTAGAGCGTGCGCTGCTCGGGGCGGAACAGCAGCAACCAGCCACGCTGCTCCTGACCCACCGGAAAAGCGACTGCCAGCAGGCCGCAGGCCTCGCCAAGATCCAGATCGGCGGTCAACGGCTCTTCCCCCAGCGCCTGGGTAGACCAGGGGCCGGGGTGGCGGTGGCTGCCCTCGAGGCACTCGACGAGCTGGCGAAGGCTGGGCAATTCGGGCACTTGACCGACGCTCGACTCCAGCGCTGGCATCATCAGCGCCAGCCCCTGTGCCTGGAATAGCGCCAGCCACTCCTCGGCGTGGTGCTCCAACAAGACGCCGGGCGCCGGCAGATTATTGCCCAGCAGCTCGCGGCTATCTTGCACGCTCTGCAGGAAGCGCGCCTCAGAGCGCGCCCGCAGCAGGAACAGGCGCTGGGTGGCCATGCGCACCAGGCTGAGGGCGGCATCGCGCACCGCCGGCGAGATGGGGTGCGGCGACATGCCATGACAGAGCACCAAGCCCCATAGCCCGGCATCCCCGTGCATGGCGAGGGACAGCAGGGAGGAAACCTCCATGGCTTCCAGGTAGCGCCGCTGCTCGGGGGAAATAACGCGCAGCAGGGTGCATTCGAGTCCGGCCGGCTGGCCCGAATGGGGGTCATGGCAAGGCACCAGCGGCACCGCGGCGGCCTTCACATCGGGCACGCTGCGCAGCGCCACCCTGTCGTAGAGGCCGCGCATGTGCGGTGGGAAATCGCTAGCCGGAAAGTGCATCCCGCCCATGGAGGGAACGCCAGGAGCGCACTGCTGGGCCACCACGGCGCCATGGCCCTGAACGTCGAAGGCGCAGACCAACACCCGGTCGTGTCCGGTCAGGTCGGCCACCCCGGCCACCAGCGCCTCGAGAAGATCTTCCGGGTGGCCCGCTTCGGCGAACCGCGACAGCCAGCGGTTCACGGTGGCCAGCAGGCGTCGATTGCCGGTTCTGATGAGGGGTTCGATCTCCACCAGCAGGCGCTCGCCACTGCGCCGGGCGTCCAACTGCAGGCTGCATAGCTTACCCTCCACCTTGCGCTTGATCGACAGCGCGCCGGGAAGCCGCTGCTGCCCCTGCAGTTCCCGGCGCAGGCGCCGGGCCAGTTCGCGGCCCAGCACGGCGGGCAGACCCTCGGCCAGGGCCGTTTCGGCCGAGACGCCGATGATCGCCTCGAGGTTGGCGCTGACCTGGAGTAGGCGACCACCCTCGGCATCGAGGATCAGCAGGGCGCCACAGGGCTGGATGGCACCGGCCGATGCCCCGTGATTACGCCTGGCGGAATCTTCGTTCATGGGGGGCTCTCCTGGAATAGGCGATGCGACTGGCGTTTTCCGGTGTCGCTTTCAGCGCTCCTATGTACGTCAACTTCCACAGCATGTCGATGCTTGAGGGAGCTATCGAGCAATGCTCATGTTCGTCGAACACATCCGGAGTGACAGCGTCCGACTTGTAGTGGAGGATGCGGGCACCGGCATCGAATCGACGCACCCTGCCAAAGGGGGCACGAGCCCCGAGAATCCGATGGCGATATCGACGACTGAGCCCGCCACAAAACAAGACTCCGGCAGTGCGCTTCATGACACCTCACTATCTCATACGATCCTGTTTCCAGCGGCTGCTGGCCCTGGCCTGCCTGGGCGTGGCGGCCTTCGGCCTGCTCGATGCCCTCCTGGAAGGCCAGCGCGCGGCCGACAGCGTGGTGATGCTCCCGGACAGCAGCCTGGCCGTGGGGCTTCTCGGCCTGGCCATGCTGTGCCGCCAGCTTGGCTTGCTGGGCGCCAGCCGCGTGGCGGCCATGCTGGTCCTGGGCCTTACGCTCTTTCGGCTGCTGCCCCAGGGCGGGTGGCAGTTCGCCGGGTATCCGCCTACCGGTATTCCGGGCAGCCTGCTGCTGGGCCTCACGGGGGCCGGGCTGCTGATCAGCACCTGGGGCCTTGCCTGGCACCGGCTATCGCGAGTGGTCGGTGCGGTGCTGATGGCCGTGGGGGCCGGGGCGTTCACGCTTGGCTGGCTGCCCGACGTCAGCCTCACCGCCGAGGCCTGGCTCGGCCACCACCTGGCGGCACCGGCGGCCAGTTTGCTGCTGCTGGCCATCGGCCTCGTCCTGCTGATCCAGGAACACCCTTCCCAGATCGCCACGGGCCAGCATCTGACCCGCTGGACACTGGCCGCGGCACTGGCCGGTAGCCTGCTGACAACCGGCGGCTGGTACCTGCTCAGCCAGCATAATCTCGAGACGCTGGTGCGCCAGAGCGAGGAGGCCATGACCCGCACAGAGCGCATCGCTCGAAACGCCCTGCACCACCACGAGCGGCTGCTGCTGCGCCAGCGAGAACGCTGGACGAGTCTGGGCACCCTGCCCGACGCACTCTGGCAACAGGAGACCGAAAGCTACCTGCGAGACATTCCCGCCTTCGAGCTGATCGCCTTGCTCGACGTCGAGCTGACCCCGGTGCCCCTGGCCAAGGATTCCATCGCCACGGTAACTCTCGCCACCCGCACGATGCCGCTCGCCAGCGGTGGCGAGTGGCGACTCACCCGCCAGCTCGACTCTGCCGCGTCGACCTGGAGGGGCGCTTTCTGCAGGTCAATCCCGCCTTCCAGGACCTGCTTGGCTTTACCGCCATAGAACTCATCGACCGACCCTACACCGATCTGGTGCTCGACGAGGATCAGCCGCGCATCGACGAGGCTATCCAGCGGCTGGCCGCCGGCGAGACCGTCAGGGAACTGGTGGTGCGAGTCCGGGAGCGTTCCGGCAGGCCTATCTGGATCGAGATCAACGCGGCACTCGGCGAGGAGCGGGTGATCTACGTGGTGGCCCGGGACATCACCGAGCGGCGCCGGCTCTATGCCGAGGTCTCCCGACTGGCGCAGCGCCTCACCACCACCCTGGAGAGCATCACCGACGGTTTCTTCACCCTGGATGGCGACTGGCGCTTCAGCTATGTGAATCGAGAAGCCGAGCGACTGCTCCAGCGCGAACCGGGCTCACTGCTCGGCTGCAACGTCTGGGAGGCCTTTCCCGAGGCCGTGGGAACAAGCTTCGAGACCGAGTACCGGCAGGCCGTCGCCTCCGGCAACGCCACCCACTTCGAGGCGCACAACCCGCTGCTGGATCTTTGGGTGGAGGTGAATGCCTATCCGTCCGATGAGGGGCTGGCGGTCTACTTTCGCGACATCGGCCAGCGCAAGGCGACCGAGAGCCAGTTGCGCATCCTCGAGAGCGGCCTGGCCTCGAGCGTCAACGGCGTGGTGATCTGTGATGCTCGCCAGCCCGACCTGCCCATCATCTACATCAACTCCGCCTTCGAGCGGATCACCGGCTACATGAGGGAAGAGGCCTTGGGCCAGAACTGCCGCTTCCTGCAGGGCGAGGACACCGATCCGAGCACTACCCTCAGCCTGCGCGAGGGGATCGCCAATCGGCGAGATGTGCACACCGTCATCCGCAACTACCGCCGGGATGGAACGACCTTCTGGAACGATCTCTACATCTCACCGGTACGCGATGACGCCGGCGAGGTGACCCACTTCATCGGCGTGCAGAACGATATCTCCACCGAGAAGGAGTACCAGTCACAGCTGGCCTACCATGCCAGCCACGACGCCCTGACCGGGCTGCCCAACCGAACCCTGCTGGAGGACCGCCTGACCCAGGGCTGCCAGATCGCCAGGCGCTATGATCGCTACCTGGCGGTGCTGTTCCTGGACCTGGACGGCTTCAAGCCGATCAACGATACCCTGGGCCACGACATCGGCGACCGTATCCTCAAGGAAGTCGCCAGCCGCCTCGAACAGCAGCTGCGGCCGGGGGACACCGTGGCACGCTTCGGTGGTGACGAGTTCGTGGTCGTGCTGCCTGACCTGGCCCATGAAGACGACGTCATGCCCATTGTCGAGCGCCTCCTGACCCGCGTCTCGGCCGCCTACCACATCGAGAACAACGAGCTGCGTATCACCGCGAGCATCGGCATCACCCTGTGTGACGGTGAGGTCGAGTGGCCCATGGAGTTGATCCAGCAGGCCGACCTGGCCATGTACCGGGCCAAGCAGCAGGGGCGCAACACCTCCCAGTGGTATACCGGGGACCTCAACCATAAGGTGAACGAGCGAGTCTCCCTGCGCAACGACCTCCAGCATGCCATCGAAGAGCATCAGTTCGAGCTCTACTACCAGCCACAGATCCACGGCCTCAGCGGCCAGGTGACCGGAGTGGAGGCCCTGCTGCGGTGGCCTCACCCCGAGCGAGGCTTCGTCTCACCGGCCGACTTCATCGGCCTGGCCGAAGATACCGGGCAGATCATCCCTATCAGCGACTGGGTGCTCAACACCGCCTGCCATGACGCCCGAAGACTCAATGAGAAGGGCATGAGCCGTCTGACCATGGCCGTGAACATCTCGCCCATGCAGTTCCAGCGCCCCGGCTTCGTCGATGGCGTCCTGCAGTCGCTTGAGACCAGCCGGCTGTCGCCGGACCTATTGGAGCTTGAGCTGACGGAAGGGGTGTTGATGGACAGCACCGAGCGGGTCATCGAGACCCTGCAGGAGCTTCGCCAACACGGCATCCAGGTGGCTATCGATGACTTCGGCACCGGTTACTCGAGCCTCGCCTACCTGAAGCACCTGCCGATCAGCAAGATCAAGATCGACCGCGCCTTCGTCAGGGAGGTGGTGAGCGACTACCGCGATGCCGCCATCATCCAAGGCGTCGTCTCCATGGCCAGCAAGCTGCAGCTGGAGGTGGTCGTCGAGGGGGTGGAGACGGAGGCCCAGTTCGCCTTCCTGCTCAAGCAGCACTGCGAGACCTTCCAGGGGTTCTATTTCGCGCGACCGATGCCGCTAAAAGACCTCATCCCCTTCCTCGAGGCGCATCACCAGGCGCTCCCTGGAACCGGCCCTGAAGCGCCTGCTTGATGATGCAGCAATATCCAAAAGTCGATAGCGTAAGCTATACAACCTCCCTCCGGCACTGCCGGAGGGGGGTCGTTCCAGGGCGCGCGGGATGGACCCGCGCCGATTAGCTGCGGATCAGGTGGTCGAAGGCACCCAGCGCCGCCTTGGATCCCTCGCCCATGGCGATGATGATCTGCTTGTAGGGCACGGTGGTCACGTCGCCGGCGGCGAAGATGCCGGGCACGCTGGTCGTGCCGTGGGCGTCGGTGATGATCTCGCCGCGCTCGGACATCTCCACCGGGGAACCCCTGAGCCACTCGGTGTTGGGGATTAGGCCGATCTGCACGAAGATCCCTTCCAGGTCGAGGCGCTTGATCTCACCGCTGGCGCGCTCTTCAAAGGTGAGGCCGTTAACGCGGGTGCCGTCGCCGTTCACCTCGGTGGTGCGGGCGCCGAGAATGATGTCGACGTTGGGCAAACTCTTCAGCTTCTTCTGCAGCACCGCGTCGGCGCGCATCTCGTCCATGAACTCGATCAGCGTCACACGGCCGACGATGCCGGCCAGGTCGATGGCCGCCTCGACGCCGGAGTTTCCACCGCCGATCACCGC
>JAIVHL010000064.1 GCA_020201075.1 Halomonas sp.
GCGCCGGCGGGCTCGAAACGCAGGGTGCACTCCACCTTGCCGCGGGCCAGGCGGTGTCGCAGCGCCTCGCGAAAGGCCGGCTCCAGGTCGCGCAGGTTCTCCGGCAGTCGGAAGTGGGGTTCCAGGTAGCGCTGGTTCACCGAGCGCAGCTCGAGCTGCAGGCTGCCCCAGTCATCGATGTGCTCCTGACGGGCGAAGGCGGTCATGCTGTGCACCATTGCGAAGGCTCCCGGGGGTAACGCGAAGGATCTGACGGATGTGGCGCAGTGTACCCGATTCGCCGGCAAGGCTGGCCCAAGGGTGTAGAATGGCCGCCCGCCATGATTCGCATGCGTCTCAGACCCTAATTGATCCAGATGAGGTGATATGTCCACTCCGTTTCGACGCCCCAGCGGCCGCGCGCCCGACCAGCCCCGCGAGATTCGCCTGACCCGCGATTACACCCGCCACGCCGAGGGCTCGGTGCTGGTGGAGTTCGGCGATACCAAGGTGCTGTGCAACGCCAGCGTCGAGCCCGGCGTACCGCGCTGGCTGCGCGGCAAGGGCCAGGGCTGGGTGACCGCCGAGTATGGCATGCTGCCCCGTGCCACTCATACCCGCAGCGGCCGTGAGGCGGCCAGCGGCAAGCAGGGCGGCCGCACTCTCGAGATTCAGCGCTTGATCGGCCGCTCGCTGCGGGCTTCGCTGAACCTCAAGAAGCTCGGCGAGTTCACCATTACCGTAGACTGCGACGTGATCCAGGCCGACGGCGGCACCCGTACCGCCTCCATCACCGGCGGCTGCGTGGCGCTGATGGACGCCGTTCGCTACCTGCAACGCAAAAAACTGATCAAGGGCGACCCCTTCAAGCAGCTGGTGAGCTCGGTCTCGGTGGGCCTGTTCAAGGGGGTGCCGGTGGTGGATCTGGACTATCCCGAGGATAGCGGCGCAGATACCGACATGAACGTGGTCATGGCCGAGGACGGCAGTCTGATCGAGGTGCAGGGCACTGCCGAGAAGGGCAGCTTCAGCCGTGCCGAGCTCAACGCCATGCTGGAGCTGGCCGAGAATGCCGGTTACCAGCTGTTCGACCACCAGCGGGAGTCGCTGGGCATTCCCCGTTAAGGCAAGCGCCTGACAACAGGGCTTCCCGACGTCCCGAACGCAGAACGCCGGCCACGTGGGTCGGCGTTCTGCGTTCCGGCGGGCCGGAACGGCGACGAAGGGAGATGACTCAGAGCGGTAAGTCGTACTCGACGATCAGCGGCGCGAACTCGGAGAAGGTGGCGTCATAGTCGATCCAGGCGTCGACCACATGGCGGCGGAACTCGGGGCCTACCACCTGGTAATCGATGCGCCACCCCTCCTGGCGGGAGCGCGGTACCTCCTGGTCAAGCTTCGGCCACCAGGTGGACTCGCCGGCGTCGCGGTTGATCTCGCGAAAGCAGTCGATGAAACCGGTGGGGCCAAAGACCTGATCCATCCAGGCGCGCTCTTCGGGTTTGAAGCCGGGAGTGTCCTGATTGTCGGCCCAGTTCTCCAGGTCGATGGTCTTGTGGGCAATGTGCCAGGTGCCGCAAATGATGTACTCGCGACGCTTGCGGGCCATCTTGCTCAGGTATTCCTGATACTGGGCCATGAAGGCCTGCTTGGCGGCGAAGTCGCTGCCGTCGGGCATCAGGAAGCTGACGATGCTGAAGCGGTCGTAGTCGGCCTGCAGGAAGCGAGCCTCATTGTCGCACTGGGGGAAACCCAGCCCGTACATGATGGCCTTGGGAATCTTCCGGCAGTAGATTCCCACGCCGGAGAAGCCGTCATCCTCGGCATCGAGGAAGTAGCCCTCATAGCCTTCCGGGTAGAGGATGCTGTCGTCCAGCTCGAAGCTCTTGGCCTTGAGATTCTGGACGCAGACTACATCGGCATCCTGGTTGGCCAGCCAGTCGAGAAATCCCCGACCGACCGCCTCCCGGATACCGTTGACATTAATAGTGGCAATTTTCATACGTGGTCCCTTTACCGTCGCGCGTGTATGATACCCGACGTTTCGATGTTTGGGTAAAAGGCCCGCGCCAATTAGATGACAGGAGCCATCAGTGGAGCACTCCGGCACGCCTGCGCTGCAGGATTACCAGCGTGAATTCATCGAGTTCGCCATAGAACAGGAGGTGCTTCGCTTTGGCGAGTTCACTCTGAAATCGGGCCGGGTCAGCCCCTACTTCTTCAACGCCGGGCTATTTCGCACCGGCGGAGCTTTGGCGCGGCTGGGCCGTTTCTACGCCCGCGCCATCGCCGACCGCGCTCCCGCCTTCGATGTGCTTTTTGGCCCTGCCTACAAGGGCATTCCTCTGGCCGTCACGGCGGCGGTGGCGCTGGCCGATCACCACGGCCGCGACCTGCCCTACGCCTTCAATCGCAAGGAAGCCAAGGCCCACGGTGAGGGCGGCAACATCGTCGGCGCCGAGCTTGACGGTAGAGTCCTGATCATTGACGACGTGATCACGGCCGGCACCGCCATCCGCGAGGCAATGGGGCTGATCGAGGCCGCCGGCGCCCGCGCCGCCGGAGTGATTATCGCCCTGGACCGCCAGGAACGCGGTAGCGCCGACGTTGAAAGCAGGGGTTTGAGCGCCATTCAGGAGGTCGAGGCGCGCTACGCCATACCGGTGGTCAGCATCGTGACGTTGGACATGGTTCTGGCCTATCTTGAAGCGCATGCCGGCGATGCGCTGCGCCACCACGCCGAGGCCATCCGTGACTATCGTGCGAGATATGGTGCATCTCCTTCGGCGTGACGGCACTTTGCGCTACACTTCAGTGAATCTATACAAATACCGTACAAAGTGGTCCGTTCGCAAAGGTTGAGGAGAGCGAGATGAAACCAACACTGACGTTGCTGGCTGCCCTTGCCCTTGGCGCCGCGGGCAATGCCCAAGCCGCCAGCCTGGACCTCAACCTGGGTCCCGATGCGGTGCAGTTCGAGGCCGCCGGCGAGGTAGTGGACGGCATCAGCCTGGGTGGTGGAGTGGTTCACAGCGAGTATCGCGAGGACGCCACGGTGTTCAACGCTCAGCTGATGGGCACCAATCACACCCGTGATCGCGAGGTAGGCGTGGGCGCGCGCTGGACACAGTTCGACACCGATTTCGGCAAGGGCGGCGGCCTCGGTCTGGGTGGATACGGCTATGTCTATCTGCCCAATTTGCCCGAGGTCTCCCTGGGCGGCTACGGCTTCTATACTCCCAGCGTGGTCTCCACCCGTGACCTGGAGGACGGCTACGAAGTTGGCGTTCGCGCCCGCTATGCCTTCGCTCCCAACGTGGATGGCTACCTGGGCCTGCGTCAGTTGGGCGCCGACTTCGATGACGAAGGCGGCTCCCGCACCCTGGATCGTGGCGCTCAGTTAGGCGTGCGCCTGCGCTTCTGATTGCTCTCCGGCGCAATGCGCCGCCGATGATCGCGGGCCCCGTCATGGGGCCCGCCTGCGTTACATTCGTGCCTTGCACAAGGGCTTTTGTCGGAACCTGCCATGCTCGACGTCGTGCTCTACCAGCCCGAGATCCCACCCAACACCGGAAACCTGATCCGGCTATGCGCCAACACCGGCTTTCGCCTACACCTGATCGAACCGCTGGGCTTTGTGCTTGATGACAAGCGCCTGCGCCGCGCCGGGCTCGACTACCATGAATGGGCGGCGGTAAGCGTGCATCGCGACTGGGGAGCCTATCTCGAGGCGGCAGCACCCGTGCGGGTCTTCGCCGTGTCGACCCGCGGGCGGACCGGCTACCACGAGCCGACCTATGGCGAGGGCGACGCTCTGGTGTTCGGCCCGGAGACCCGCGGCCTCCCCCAGGCAATGCTCGATGCGCTGCCCGAGGCCCAGCGGCTGCGCATTCCCATGCGCGAGGGTAGCCGCAGCCTGAATCTCTCCAACGCCTGCGCGGTGCTGGTCTATGAGGCCTGGCGACAGCTGGGCTTCGCCGGCGCGGCAACGGTGGACCCCGCAAGGCCCGCTCGATGACGCTTCCCTCCACCCCTGCCACCATTCAGCAGCGCCTGGCTCGGCTCAATCCCCGCCAACGGGAGGCGGCGCGTTACATCGATGGCCCCTGCCTGGTGCTGGCGGGCGCCGGCTCCGGCAAGACCAGCGTGATTACCACCAAGATCGCCTACCTGGTGCAAGCCTGCGGCATGAGCGCCCGACGTATCGCCGCGGTGACCTTCACCAACAAGGCCGCCCGGGAGATGAAGGAGCGGGTCGGCGCCATGCTCAAGGGTCGCGAGGGGCACGGCCTTACCGTTTCTACCTTTCATACCCTGGGGCTCAACATCATCCGTCGCGAGCTGAAGGCGCTGGGCTACCGGCCCGGTTTCTCGCTGTTCGACCCGGAGGACGCCAAGGCGCTGCTGCGCGACCTGATGCAGAAGGATGCCCAGGTGGACGCCGATGCGATCAACTCGGTGCAGCATCAAATCTCGGCGTGGAAGAACGATCTGGTACTGCCGGGTCAGGCGATGTCCCACGCTGCGGACGATGATGAGCTGTTCGCCGCTCGAGTCTATGAGGCCTACAACCGCCATCTGAAAGCCTACAATGCGGTGGACTTCGATGATCTGATCCTGCTGCCGGTGGTGCTGCTGCGCGACGACTCCGAGGCGCTGGCCCGCTGGCGCAAGCGCATCTACTATATGCTGGTGGACGAGTACCAGGACACCAACGTCAGCCAGTACCAGCTGGTACAGCTGCTGATGGGCGAGCGGCAGACCTTCACCGTGGTGGGCGACGACGATCAGTCGATCTATGCCTGGCGCGGGGCGCGCCCGGAGAATCTGGTGACCCTGGGTGAAGACTTTCCGCGCCTGAAGGTGGTCAAGCTTGAGCAGAACTACCGTTCCACCGGTACTATCCTGCGCGCCGCCAATACGTTGATCGCCAACAACCCCCACGTCTACGAGAAGACCCTATGGTCAGACATGGGCGACGGCGCGCCGATTCGCGTGGTGGTCAATCGCCACGAGGAAGCCGAGGCGGACCGCGTGGCCAGCGAGATCCTCACCCGGCGCATCAAGGAGCGAGGCGAGTGGCGTGATTTCGCGGTGCTATACCGCGGCAACTTCCAGGCCAGGCTGCTGGAGCTCAAGCTGCAGC
>JAIVHL010000009.1 GCA_020201075.1 Halomonas sp.
GAAGCCGGCGACGATGATCAGCACGCCCAGGGCCTCGATGATCAGGGCAACCACGTCGATTAGCTGCAGGAACCAGCTCATGCGCTTCGCTCCATGACGGCGGAAGGGAGCACCCCCGGCACTGAGGCCGAGGGCGCAGGGGGGTCAGAACCAGGTCAGGCCGACGGCGATGACCGCCCCGGTGATGAACAGTTGGATCAGGCAGAAGCCCATGATGTCCTTCGCCTTGAGGCCGGCGATGGCCAGCACCGGCAGGGCCCAGAAGGGCTGCAGCAGGTTGGTCCAGGCGTCGCCCCAGGCTACTGCCATGGCGATCCGCGCGACATCCACGCCCAGCGCCTCGGCGGCGGGCAGCATGACCGGCGCCTGCACGGCCCACTGGCCGCCACCGGAGGGCACGAAGAGGTTGACGATGCCCGCGCTGATGAAGGACCAGAACGGCAGCGAGGTCTCGGTAGCGAATGACACCAGCGCCTCGGACATCGTGGCCGCCAGCCCCGACTGCACCATGATCGCCATGATTCCGGCGTAGAAGGGGAACTGAATGACGATGCCGGCGCCCCCTTTGATCGCCTCGTTCAGGCTGATCAGCAGGCTGCGGGGGGTGCGGTGAAGCACGATGGCCAGGAACAGGAACAGGAAGTTGACGATGTTCAGGTTCAGCCCGCCGCCGCGCAGGAAAAAGTGGTCCAGCAGGAAGATCAGGCCCGGGATACCCACCAGCCAGGCCAGGATCACGCTGTTCTCGAGGCGGTCGGCGGGGCGGCGTATGCGTGACTGGACCTCGTCCTCGTCAGCCAGCAGCTTGGGGTCGACGTAGACGCTCTCGTTTTCGTCGGGCAGCATCAGGCGGTTGACCAGCGGGATGGTAATGAACAGGCAGGCCAGGATGGCCAGGTTGAAGAAGGCGAAGATGGTGGAGCCGGGGTGGAGCCGGTGCCGATCACGCCGATCTGATCGGCGGTGAAGTGGCCGTCGGTGGCAATGGTCAGCGGAATGGAGCCGGCCAGGCCGCCATGCCACACCACGAAACCGGCGTAGGCGCTGGCCACCAGCAGGCGGTAGTCCACCTTGATCAGACGAGCTAGTTCCCTGGCGAAGAGCGCGCCCACCACCAGGCCGAAGCCCCAGTTGATCCAGCTGGCCACCATCGACACATAGGTCACCAGCAGGATGGCACCGCCGGGGCCATTGGCCAACGACGCCAGCCGCTGCAGCACTTTCTTAACCGGCGGCGAGCTGGCCAGCATGAAACCGGTGACCAGCACCAGCAGCATCTGCATCGAGAAGGTCAGCAGGTTCCAGAAGCCATCCCCCCACATGCGCATCACCGCCAGCGGCGTCTGGCGCTCCACGGCGATGGCCGCCACCGCGGCGATGACCGTCAGCAGCAGCACGAAGATGTAGGGGTCGGGCAAATAGCGATCGACCAGCTTGACGGCTGGCCTTGAGAGGGCTTTGAGCATGGGAATGTCCCTGTTTATTAAAGACTGTTTTGGAATCGCTGCAAGAGCGTTACGAGTGCGATCCGCTGTCGTCGTTTATCGAGCTTGGCGTGTCATACGGAAAGTAACGCAAAGTCAGGGGCTTGCGCCACCCTGTCCGCCAACGCTGGGGCGGGTGGCCGGGTTGATTGGAGCAGTCCCCCGGTGCTCCTCATCAGCTTATTCGTGCCAGATGCTGCGGCGGTGATGCAGATAGTAGGCGCCGAGTACCGCCGAGCGCACGACGGCAAACAGGGTGAAGGCGAACCAAAGACCGTGGTTGATGAGTGATTCCGGCAGCAGCGCCTGGGTGAGCCACCAGGTGGGCAGGTAGGCGGCCAGCCCGACGAAGATGCTGTTGCGCATTTCGCGGATCGCCGTGGCGCCGATAAAGACGCCATCCAGCAGGTAGCTCCACACCGCGATCAGGGGCATCGCCACCATCCAAGGTAGATAGGCAGCGGCGGTCTCGCGCACTTCCGGCAGGCCGGTGAGCAGAGCGATCAGCCACTGACCGCCGAGGGCGAAGGCCAGGGCTGCCGCCCCGGCGGTGATCAGTGAGAACCAGGCGGCACTCTTCACCGCCTGGCCGAACTCATCCCAGCGGCGGCGCCCCACGGCACGACCGGCGATGGCCTCGGCGGCATGGGCGAAACCGTCCAGGGCGTAGCTGGTAAGCATGATGAACTGCAACAGCACGGCGTTGGCGGCCAACACGGTATCGCCCTGGGCCGCCCCACGGGAGGTGAAGAAGGCCATGGCGAACAGCAGTCCCAGGGTGCGCACGAAGAGGTTGGCGTTGACCACGAACAGCTCGCCGTAGGCGGACAGCGCCAGTAACCGGCTGCGCAGGAAGTGCCCGTCGAGCAGCTTCAGCTGGCGCGACACCAGCCATAGGCCGAAGGCCAGGGCGGAGTAGTCGGCGATCACCGTGGCCCAGGCCACGCCGTCGCTGGTCATGCCCAGCCCCACCACGAACAGCAGGTCAAGGACGATATTGACGCCATTGGTCAGCAACAGGATGGCCAGGGTGACCCGAGAGTTCTGCTGCCCCAGGAACCAGCCGAGGATGGCGTAGTTGGCCAGCACCGCCGGTGCCGAGAGGATGCGGATCTCGGCATACTCGGCGGCAAGTGCCGTGGCGACCTCGCTGCCGCCCAGCAGCCACAGGCCCAGCGCGATCAGCGGGCGCGAGAAGAGGATCAGCAGAGTGCCGATCACGCACGCCAGCAATAGCGACTGACCGAGCAGGTTGCGCACATCGCTGTCGTTTTCGCGGCCCACCGCCTGGGAGGTGAGTCCGGTAGTGCCCATGCGCAGGAAGCCGAAGCCCCAGTAGAGGAAGCTGAACAGGGTAGCGCCCAGGGTTACCGCGGCCAGGTAGCGGGAGTCCGGCAGGTGTCCCATCACGGCGGTATCCACCAGCCCCAGCAGCGGCACGGTGATATTGGAGAGGATGATCGGCCAGGCCAGGGTCCAGATGCGAGCGCGGGAGGCGTCGGGCTGGGTGGGAGCGGAAGAATTGGATCGGTGCACTGCAGCAAGCCTAGAAGATGAGCCGGCTATCGTGTCGGACCTGATGATCGGGTGCAACCGGCGGCTGAGCAGCTATCCTGCTCGTAGTGGCGTCGGCAATTGAACGATGCAGGTTACCTTGGTGGTATGGAACCTGGTATCGAATGTCTTTACAAAGCCCTAGCCGTTGGAGCGGGGTGAATTCATTGAGGGGATCACTATGAAACAGACAGCGTTTTTCACAACCGTCCTTGGCGTGGTGCTGGGCACTATGCTTCTCAGCTTGCCGGCTGCTGCGGAGACAAGACAGCGGTTGGAGGCCCAACCCAGCGGTGGGGCAATGATGGTGGATGCGGTGGTGGTCCGCCCCCTGATGGCAGCCGCAATGCTGGGAGGCACTGCGCTTTTCATCGTTTCGATGCCCTTTTCTGCCATGGGCGGGAACATGGAAGGCGCTGCCGAAACGTTGGTCATGACGCCAGCAAGAGCCACGTTTGCGCGTTGTCTGGGTTGTACTACCAGTTTGCCCCGCCGGGAGCCCAGGGTGGCGGAGACCGACAGACACGCTCCCTGATTCGAGAGTGCTGAACGCATAACGCCCCGCTCTGAGCGGGGCGTTATGCGTTTCAGGTTCGGCTTTGCCGAGCGCCTGGGGCTCAGGCCGCAGTGATGATGTGATACTTCGCCATCAGTTCGTCGCGGCTCTCCTTGCGCTCCGGGTCCAGGGGAATGCAGTCTACCGGGCAAACCTGCTGGCACTGGGGCTCGTCATAATGACCGACGCACTCGGTACACAGGTTGGGGTCGATGACGTAGATCTCCTCCCCCGGCGAGATGGCGCCGTTGGGGCATTCAGGCTCGCAGACGTCGCAGTTGATGCACTCGTCGGTGATCATCAGGGCCATGGTGAATACCTCACGGAAGTTCTGGTCGGGCGCATGGGGCAACCGTCCGCCAGCCTGGAGGCGGAGAGTAAAACCCGATACTAATGGTCAAGTATTATAACGGCTCTTCAGCGCCGCGGCGACCCTGGGATCGACCAGCTGGGAGATGTCGCCGCCCAGCTTGGCGATCTCGCGCACGATGGTGGAGGAGATGTAGGAGTTCTCCACTGCCGGGGTGAGAAAGACGCTCTCCAGCTCCGGGGCCTGAGCGCGATACATGTTGGCCAGCTGTAACTCGTACTCGAAGTCCGAGGCGGCCCGCAGCCCCCTGAGAATCACGTTTGCCCGCTGCTCGGCCATCATGTCGGTGAGAAGCCCCGAGAAACCGATGACGTCGACGTTACCAAGACCCTCGGTGATCTCTCGAGCCAAACGCTTGCGGGTGTCGAGATCCAGCGCTGGCCCCTTAGCGGGACTAGCCGAAATCGCCACCACCACCTTATCGAAGAGCCGTGAGGCGCGCTCTATCAGGTCAAAGTGGCCCTTGGTCAGGGGGTCGAAGGTACCGGGGTAGACGGCAATGTTCATCAGTTTTCAGCGTCCGGGAGTCGTCCGTAGGGATTGTCCACCGTCATGGAAACGGGGCGCGAATAGCCGGGGATCTGCAGCTGCTCGTCGCTCATGATGAGCTCGGGACCCTCCAGGACCCCTTCACCGAAGCGATAGCGGACGGTGAACTGGCCCAGATCGGCGCGGCGGCGGTAGTCGGCGGCAGCCTCCCGGGTGGCCTCGCGACGGTTCTGCCAGGCGGTCACGGCGGTCTCGCCGTGGCGCGCAATCAGCAGGCGTTCGGTCACCGCCGGAGAGAACAGCACGCCGGTGGCGTTGTTGCCGCCGAACCCCTTGGCGTTGATGAAGGCGGCATCGGCAGCGAAGGGGCGGGTCTCTCGGGACAGCACCAGGCGCTCGGCATGAACATCGTCGGCCACGGCGTCCAGGGTGGCGATGCCGGGCAGCAGGCCGTGGGCGAAGCTGCCCAGGGCGCTGGCAATCTGGTCGCCGGCGGAACTGCCCTGGGAGTGGCCTATGTAGGCCTTGACCGCCACCACTGGCCAATCATGAATGTCGTAGGCCCTGGCGACCAGGTCAAAGACATGGGATTCGGTCACCCGGTTCTTGGGGGTGCTGGTGCCGTGGGCGTGGAGAAAGGTGCGTCGTTGCAGCGCCTTGTCGCCGAGTATCTCGCGCACCAGTGAGGCCGCCTTGCCCAGGGTGATGTAGTTGCCGATGCCGGGGGCGGAGATAGAGCGCTTCCAGCCGTCGGCGTTGACGAAGACACCGGGCACGCTGCCGAGGATCTCGGCGCCCACTTCCATGGCCAGGCTGTCGTCCATCAGCATCACGAACTGGCTGGACTCGGCAATGGTAAAGCCACAGTTGCGAGCGAAGGGCCTGCAGGCGCGCTGATAATCGGCGTCGGTGAGCAGGCTGAGGGCGTCCAACGCCTTGAGGCTGTCGTCATCGGCCAGGGCGCCCATGGCGCGGAAGCCCTCGATGATCTCGGGAGTCACCGGAGCATCGGCAGTGCCCACCATGACCACTCGGCGGCGCCCGGCCTGAATGTCGTCAACGCCCAGGCGTAGGTTATAGAGGAAACTGGCACAGGCACCCAGCGCAGCACCGGTGCCGCCCACGCTGCCCAGCACGTAGGCGTTGAGGAAGTCAGCGGGCATCTGGCTATAGCCCAGCGGCATCTGTTTGGAGGTGGCCCGGTTGCCTGAAACAAAGCACTTGAGCAGACCGCCCCACCCCTCATCATCGAGTTGCCCGATGGAGTTGCCGGCGTAGACGGCAACAGAGTCCGGGTCTAGCCGATCGCGGAGCTGGTCCCAGGAGAGCCCGCTGTCGCCGAGGCAATCGCTGGCGGCGAAAATCACCATGGAGAGCCCGCGAGGGTGGTGCACGCTATGATACAGCTTGCTGGGTTCGAAGCCGCTGGGCAGCTGGCCGGCAGTGCGCACCTGGGCGGGTCGAGTCTCGGGCAACATCACGTCCATGTTGCCGGCGGGCACCGTGACTTCCCGAATATGGCGGTCGAGGTCGCGTACCTGCCAGGTGGGTGGCAGGTCGTCCGGCAATTGACGCCGACGGATGCGAAAGGTCAGAGGCGCGTCCAGCGCAAGGCTGGCCCGGCGATTGGCGGGCAGGCCTTCGTCGTTGAAGCGGGGATCCTCGATGCGCCGGATCAGGGTGTGGTCGAGCACCTGTTGCCGGGTCTGCTCAACAATGGCGGCCGCATCAAGGAGCTGGCCCGTGGCATCCTTCCAGCTGCCGTCTTCCTGGCCGCTGGCCAGGCGCATCATGGCCGCCAGGCCCAGCAGGGTGCGGGCCTGGTCGTCTTCGGACAGGGCGTCGAGCACGGTGCGGCAAAACGCCTGGTGGCCCGAGGTTCTGCCGGCGGGATTCACGCCGCCCATGCCGACGATCACCGGTAAATGTGACAAGCCGGGTTCCTCGTTGTGCTGTTGATGTCTACGAGTCGTTATAGGTATCAGGCCATGGATCATAGCACCCGCTCTGCGGCGGCGTCATGGGCCCGCCAGGGGTAAAGCCGGCTGCGGAGATAAAACATGTGTTTGAAATCAGGCGAGTAGTCGGTCAAGATAAGGGGTTAGTCGCGTCATTCACGTGGCGCTTAGCTCATCGTATCGAGCGGCGCTTTTTTCAGGAAACGGCTCAGAAGGAGACGCTCCATGACACACGATATGCTCAAGAAACTTGGTTTGGCGATGCTGGTTGGCATGTTGGCGGCGGGCTTGGTGGGCTGCCAGGACGAGCCAGGACCCGCAGAGAAGGCCGGTCAGGAGGTCGATAAGGCCATGGATGATGCTGGCGAAGGCATCGAGGAGATGGGCGAGTCGATCCAGGACGCCGTCGAGGGTAACTGACAGGCGGCTCGTTACGGGGTCTGCTTGCCGTTCTCGTCTAGAATGCCGTGGATGAGCACGGTGGCTTCAGCCTGCCGGCCGACTTCCTCGATCGTGTCCAGCTCGGCGCTGCCAGCTAGGGCCCGACGACATGTATGACAAGCAGGTGTCACATCACAAAAACCGATAACAAGCACGAGATGACAAGCACGAGGAGACCACGCCATGCGTCTGACGCGAGAGGAGAGTCTGCTGTTGATCGTCGACCTGCAGGCGGGATTGCTGCCGGTGATCGAGCACGGCGAACAGGCGGTGACCGAGGCGGCCTGGCTGGGCGGCCTGGCCGGGTCAATCGACGTGCCAGTGTGGGTGACTGAGCAGTATCCCGACGGGTTGGGCGGCAGCGAGCCGCGGTTGCTGGATGCACTGCCGGATCATCGCCTGTGGCAGAAGGTGACCTTCGATGCCTGCGGCAATCCGGAGTTTGCCGCTGCGCTGGCGGAGAGCGGCAAGCGCCAGGTGGTGCTGTGTGGCACCGAAGCGCATATCTGCGTGATGCAGACGGGACTCGGCCTGCTGGCGGCGGGCTATGAGATCTACTGGCTCGTTGAGGCCTGTGCCAGCCGGCGGTCTGCCGAGGCGCGGCTGGCCAAGGAGCGCATGGTGCAGGCCGGTGCGGTGCCGGTCAGCGCCGACATGGTCGCCTACGAGTGGCTGAATCGCTGCGACGACGAACGCTTCAAGCAGGCTCACCGCCGTTTCCTCAAGGGGCGCTCGGCGCGCCCGCTGGTGTTTCCCTAGAAAGAGAGTGGGAGACTCTATGCTGCCCCTTCGGCCTTCACGACGCTTGAAGCGACTGGTGGGAGATCGGCTCCGCCGAGCGAATGGCGCCGAAGGCGGCCCGGCGGCGTTGTTTGGGTTACCGCATGCCGGTCAGGCGGTGCCTTCCGGGCGGGTAAACACCAGGGTATCGCCCTCGCTCATGGCCGGGCTGTAGGTATAGCCGGCCATGGCGAAGTTCTTGAGCCCCTCCGGGTCGTCCAGGCGCTCGCGAATCATCCAGGCCGCCATCAGGCCGCGGGCCTTCTTGGCGTAGAAGCTGATGATCTTGAACTTGCCGCTCTTCTCATCCTTGAACACCGGAGTGATCACTCGCGCCTGGAGCTTCTTCGGGTCGATCGCCTTGAAATACTCGTTGGAGGCGAGGTTGACCAGGGTCGGGCTGCCGCTCTGAGCCACGGCGCGGTCGAGTTCCTCGGTGAGGGTGCTCTTCCAGAAGGCGTAGAGGTCTCGGCCGTTCGGGTTCTCAAGCTTGATGCCCATTTCCAGGCGGTAGGGCTGGATCAGGTCGAGCGGACGCAGCAGGCCGTAAAGCCCGGATAAGATGCGCAGGTGCTCCTGGGCGAAGGCGTTGTCGTCATCGCTGAAGGTGTCTGCCTCGAGTCCCATGTAGACGTCACCCTGGAAGGCCTGGGCGGCAGGCTTTGCGTTTTCTTGGGTAAAGGGGGTGCGCCACTCGGTGAAGCGCGCGGCGTTGAGGGCGGCCAGCTTGTCGCTGATGCCCATCAGATCGGAGAGCCGCTGGGGGGAGACGTCGCGCAGGATCTCGATCAGCTCGCGACTGCGGTCGAGAAAGTCCGGCTGGGAGTGCATGGCGGTGGTGGCCGGGGTCTCGAAGTCCAGCGTCTTGGCGGGAGAGATCACGCTCAGCATGGGGGCGCTCCTGATACGGTGTACGGTTGTGGAGTATACCAAGCACGTCCTGGCTGCAGGGCTATCGCGGCGATAGCCCTGCGGCGCGCCCGATGACCGAGCCCGAGTCAGGGGGCCGGGTTGGGCTGGCGCAGATGCACCGTCTCGATGGCCTCGAGCACGTCATGGTCGAGCCTGAGAGACTCGCTCTCGAGGTTGCTCTCGAGCTGCTCCATGCCGGTGGCGCCGATGATATTGCTGGTCAGGAAGGGGCGCGAATTGACGAAGGCGAGCGCCATCTGCGCCGGGTCCAGACCGGCATCGCGGGCGATTGTCACATACTCGGCGCAGGCGGCCTCGGCTTGGGGATTGGTATAGCGCTGGAAGCGCTCGAACAAGGTCAGCCTCGCACCCTCGGGACGGGCACCTTTCAGGTACTTGCCGGAGAGCACCCCGAAGGCCAGCGGCGAGTAGGCCAGCAGGCCAACCTGCTCGCGATGGGCGATCTCGGCAAGGCCCACCTCGAAGGTGCGGTTGAGCAGGTTGTAGGGGTTCTGCACCGAAGCGACCCGCGGCAGGCCGTATGTCTCGGCCAGCTGCAACACGCGCATCACCCCCCAGGGAGTGTCGTTGGAAAGCCCGATGGCGCGGACCTTTCCGGCATCTACCAGTTCCTTGAGAGCGGCGAGGGTCTCCTCCAGTGGCGTGGTGTCTTCGTCTTCGTCGTATGGGTAGCCCAGTTTGCCGAAGAAGTTGGCCTTCCGGTCTGGCCAGTGCAGCTGGTAGAGGTCGACGTAATCGGTCTGCAGGCGAGCGAGGCTTTCGTCGATGGCCTGGTGGAGGTGCTCACGGGTCAGGCGCGGGCCGCCGCGAATATGCTCGAGGCCGGGGCCCGACGCCTTGGTAGCGATGATCACGTCGTCCCGGCTGCCGCGCTGTTTCAGCCAGCTACCGATGTAGCGTTCGGTGCTGCCCTGGGTTTCTGCCTTCGGCGGCACCGGGTACATCTCGGCGGTGTCGATGAAGTTGATGCCGAAGGCCACGGCGCGGTCGAGCTGCTCATGGGCCTCGGCCTCGCTGTTCTGCTCGCCGAAAGTCATGGTGCCCAGGCACAGGCGGCTAACCTCGATGCCGGTGGTGCCCAGCGGTCGCGTCTGCATGCTCTACTCCATTGCCGGATCTGGGAAGGTACAAACCGGCATGGTAGCGGGAGCTCGGCAGGGGCGGCAAATGGCCAGGGTTGAGTCCCGGGCGGGGCGGGCGTATGCTGGCCGCCGTTTCCGCTTTAAGGAGCTTGGAAGCGTTCAGGTTTCCGCACAGAGCAGACGCCGCGCACAGGGTGGTGCCAGCGTCCTTTTTTCGCACCAACAGGACCCGGTAACTGGCCATGATACAGGCATCATCACTGTTCACCCGGCTCGAATACCGCCTGGCGGAGCAGCTGTTCCATACTCGCTGGCTCCCCCGCTCGCGGCGTACGCAGCGTCTGACCATGCATCTTTTCCAGCGCTGTGCCAATGCCGGGCATCCGCCGGCGCTTTCCGTTTACGGCCATATGCTCTTCCACCGGGGTCTGACGCCTCAGGACAAGGCCCGCGGCGCTCGCTATGTGCTGGAAGCGGCCCAGGCAGGAGATGTCCGCGCCCAGTATCAGGCCGGCCAGATCTACGAGCACGGCTGTGCCCTTTACCCGAGCCGCGACGATCACGCCGTGACCTGGTATGCCCGTGCGGGTGAGGAAGGCCATCCCCTGGCTGCCGCCCGCCTGGCTCGCGCCTACCGCGAGGGTCAGCTTAGCCTGCCCCTGGATGACGAGCGCGCTACCCACTGGCAACAGCTAGCCGATCAGGCCATCGGCCTGGGCGATGAGCTGGACAGCGGCGAAGCCGAGACGCGACACTAGATTGACGCCGGGCGTGGCGCCAGCCCACTCCTTTAATCAAGCCCACTGCAAACGCTTCGGCCTCGAGGATCAGCGCTCTCGTGACGCTACCGACACTGCTCGATATCGAGGCGTCCGGGTTCGGACGCGGCAGCTACCCCATTGAGGTCGGCCTGGCCCGCCCCGACGGCAGTAGCTGTGCCTTTCTGATTCTCCCCCTGCCCGAGTGGACCCACTGGGATCCCAAGGCCGAACTTCTGCACGGCATCAGCCGTGCGCGTCTGCATCGCGAGGGGCTCCCGGTGCGACAGGTGGCGCGCTGGCTCAACGACGAACTTGACGAGCTAGGCATCGCCTACAGCGACAGCTGGGGCTACGACAACACCTGGCTGTCTTTGCTTTTCCACCACGCCGGTATGCTGCCAGCTTTCCGCCTGGAAGCGCTGCGCAAGTTGCTCAGCGAGGAGCAGCTCGCCATTTGGCATGCTACCCGCGAGGCGCTGATGGCCGAGATGGGGATTTGCCGACATCGCGCCAGCGAGGACGCCCGCCTGCTGCAGCTCACCTACCAGCGCACCCGCGAGCTGGTTGACGACGCTTGACCCGTGCCTTCAGGCCGGCTCGACAAGGCGCGCCTCGAGGATATCCAGCAGCTCGCTCGGCTCAGCGGCGTCGAATAACTCGGCCCGGGTGCGGGCGTTGAGAAAGCCGTGCTCTACGGTGCTGTCCAGGAAGGCCAGCAGAGGGCGGTAGAAGCCGACGCTGTCGAGCACGCCGATGGGCTTGTCATGGAGCCCCAGGTAGTGCCAGGTCCAGATCTCGAAGAACTCCTCAAGGGTGCCGATGCCGCCGGGCATCACCACAAAGGCGTCGGCATGGGTGGCCATGCTGGCCTTGCGCTCGTGCATGTTGCGCACACGAATCAGCTCGGTAAGGCCGCGGTGGGCCTGTTCACGCTCCACCAGGTGGTCCGGCATCACGCCGATGACCTCGCCGCCCTCGGCCAGGGTGGCATCCGCGAGAGCACCCATCAGGCCGATGCGGGCGCCGCCATAGACCAGGCTATGGCCGCGACGGCCAAGTTCGCGACCCATCTCGCGGGCGGTCTCGAGGAACTGAGGGTCACGGCCATCTCGTGAGCCCAGATAGACGCAGAATCTTGGCATGCTCTTCTCCTTGGTAGAGGCGCCTTTTGCCTCCTGGCGGGGGCGCTTTTTACCTCCTGAGGGGGACATATGCTGGCGCGTAGGGCCTGCCGCCGCAAGTCTTTCCGCTGTCCGGAAACGACTCCGGAAACGACGAAGGACGCCTGTAGGGCGCCCTTCGCGGGTGTCGCTGACCGGTGGTTTCAGCGCATGCCCTCGGCGTCGCGCTTCATGGCCTGGCGCAGCAGCTTAATGCCGACGCCGGTGATCACGAACATGCTGGCGATCAGGACGAGGCTGGCAACGACATGGGTATCGACGTACATCGGGAGCTCCTTGGTGGGCGATGCGAGTGGGGCGCTTCATGATCAGGGGGAATGGGGTCGAGACCCACCGGGCAGGCAGTCGGCCACGCCGTACACGTCGTCCATCCACTGTCCGATGACGTTGTCGCCGCAGAGGTGATGGGCGTACTGGGTATGCAGGCAGCGCACCTGGTCCCAGTTGGCAATGCCACCGATTCCGCGCTCGGTGAGCACCCTATCGTAGCCCAGCCGCATTATCTCAGCCTTTTGTGCCGCGCTCATATTGCGCCAGCGGGCCGCCACGTAGTCGCGGTGACTCGCGTGATACGCGGCGAGAAAGTCGGGCTCCTCCTGCAGGCGCGCCTCCAGCTGCTTGATCACGCCGACGGCCTCGATGCGTGAAATCTCCACCTTGAGCCGCTCGCAGCACAGCCAGAAGAGGGTAGGAAAGGGCTTGCCGTCGACAATGGGCGCCATGCGTAGCACCAGCGGGGTACCCTCGCTGTCGGTGGCCGCCAGGGTTTCGATGCCGCGCGGCGCGCGGCCCAGCTGTGCGGTGATGATTGCCAGCTGGCGCTCGTCAGGAATCTGATCGTTGCGGATCACCATCGTCGGGGTCCCGTAGAAACTTGTTGGACTGGCCGACGGCCAGGAAGAAGGCGCGATTGAGCTGTTCGGGGGTAGGCGCATAGCGCCATTCCCGCTCGCAGTAGTCGGCGCCCCGGGCCATCAGCACGTCGTAGAGTCGATTGAACGGCGCATCATAATCGTAGGGGTCGGCGCCGAACAAGCGGATGTGGGGATAGTCGGCGAAGCGCTCGACGAAGAAGCGGATCAGGCTCGCCTCCACGGCGCGGTGCCGGGCGACGTTGTCGGGGTCCAGCCAGAGATCGTAGCGGATGGCCATGACCACCTCCTGTCGGATATCGGGAATCGAGTATGGGCCGAAACGGCCATTTTCCTGTGACAGCGCAGGGCGCTGTTTGGCTCGCGGGCTCAGCGCCTGGCGAGCGGGGCCAGCCTTGCGTCGGTGAGGCGCAGCAGGTCGGCGGGGGCCAGACAGATCTCCAGTCCGCGGCGGCCGCCGCTGACGTAAATCGTCGGCAACTCTTGAGCACTCTCGTCCAGGAGGGTAAGCAGCCGACGCTTCTGGCCCAGCGGGCTGATGCCTCCCAGCACGTAGCCGGTGGCGCGCTGAGCCTCTTCGGCCTCGGCCATGGCGGCCCTGCGGGCCCCGGCGGCGCGGGCCAACGCTTTGAGGTCCAATCGGTGCGAGACCGGCACAATAGCCACCGCCAACTTGCCGTCATCTAGCCTGGCGAGCAGAGTCTTGAAGACCTCATGGGGCGAGAGGCCCAGCGCCCGAGTCGCTTCCTCACCATAGGCGGGCGTGCGCGGGTCGTGCTCATACTCGGCCAGGCTGAAAGCCACGCCGGCCGTTTCCAGCTGCTTGACGGCGGGGGTCATGCGGCGACCGGCTCCTCCTGAACGTGGGCTTCTAAAGCGTCACGCAGCTTCCCGTCGATGGGGATCGATTTCTTGGCCTGGTGATCGAATTGCAACATAACGGTGCGACCCAGATTGGTCATCTGTCCAGCTTGCCAGGCCTCCTGGGAGACCGTGAAGGAGCTGTTGCCCAGGCGCGAAATATAGGTACGGATTTCAATCTCGCTGCCGTACTGCAGTTCGCCATAGTAGACCACCTCGATACGCGCCAGCATCAGCCGCCACTTGCGGGGGTCCAGATCCGGGGTGAAGAGCCGGAAGAGGTCATTGCGGGCCAGTTCGAACCAGGCCGGCAGCCGGGTGTTATTGATGTGTCCCAGGGCGTCGGTGTCGTAGAAGGCGGGTTCGATGGTGCGGGTAAACATGGCAGGGGCTCCTTGTTGTCTTTCTTTCGGGCACGACAGCTTTGCCCCAAGCAAGCGCTCGGTCAAGTTTGAGAGAAGCGCCTGGCATGCTGCCACGCCTGCAGCCGGGTCCAGCCCAGCAGCCACAGGGTGGCCACGGCGAAGCCGGCCAGGGTGCCGAGCCCGAGGCCCAGCACGGGATAGGCCAGCGATACGCACAGGGTGTAGCTGAGCAGCGAGCCGAGCCCCGCCGGGTAATGCTTGATCACCGTGGCGACCGGGCCGGGTCCGTGGGTCAGGTGCAGGATCACCAGAAAGGGATACATGGTGACCGGGAAGGCGGCCATCACCCCGGCCCAGGCCGCCGGGAGGAAGTGGGCCATGCCGGTGATGACGAAGATGATCGCGGCGGCGAGCAGGGCGCGCGCGCCCAATGCTGCCCAGGAGAATCGTCCTGAGGGGCGTGCGGCACTATCCGGCACCCGTCGATAGAGCCAGCTGAACAGCGCGATGGCCGCCAGAGTGGTGAGCGTGCCGCTGAGACGATCGAAGTCTACTCGGGTGAGCAGCATGCTCACCGCCAGGAAGGCGGCCAGGCCTGCCGCGGTGCCGGCCGCCGCGCCCGGCAGGCCCGGACGGCGCCCGGCCAGCAGGTAGCCGCCGCCCAGCGCCAGGGTGGCCGTAAAGCCGGCCAGGGTGTGCACCGCACTCTCTGCGGCGAAGCCTGTGGAGAGCTCCAAGCCGATGAAAAACAGCGCGATGGCGGTGCCCAGCGGGTAGCCTGCCAACAGCCCGGCCACCCGGGGGCTGACGCGCACGGCGATGGCGCCAAGGCCCAGCACCATACCGATCGATACCGCCAGCTTGGCCAACTGCCAGCTCAGGGGAACTTCCATCTCGTTTTCCTTATCCTTCAGGGAGTGTCCAGCTGTCGGAGGCCCCTATGACCGGCCATGAATTTTCCCCGCCGCCGCGTCCCGAGGGCTGCGAGCTGTGCGGTCGCGAGTCACCGCTGACCCGTCATCATCTGATTCCGCGCTCGCTGCACGGCAAGGCGCGCTATCGACGTCGCTTCGAGCGCGTGGAGCGGCTGACCGCCATCCTGTGGCTATGCCATCCCTGCCACAAGCATATCCACGCGGTGCTGTCCGAACGCGAGCTGGCCGACCATTATCGCAGTCGCGAAGCGCTGATGGCGCACCCGGAGATCGGCACCTTCGTCGAATGGCTGGCCGGCAAGCCAGCTGGTTTCAAGCCCAAGCGGGCACCCCGGCGACGCCAGGGCGCTAGATGAGCCGCAGGCCCTGGCGGTCCAGCCAGGCCGCCTTGAGGGCTAAGGCCAGCGGCCCGCGCAGGTGGCCGGGCAGGGCGGCCTCGGCGCTCTCGTGGTCGCTGAAGTCGCGATTGCGCAGCCAACAGTAGGCCCAGGCGCAGGACTCGTCGTCGCTTTTCGGGAGCGGCCGTGCGGGCATCTGTACCAGCAGGAAGGCGGCGGTGCGCGCCGCCCACAGCGGGATCTCGTCACCGGCCCCTGGCTCGGCCCAGGCCGCCAGAGTGGCGCCGTTCGGAGTGATCTCCGGCTGGCCCAGCTTAGCCACGCGTGCCGTCTCGGCGAGTATCAGTGCCAGGCGATCGGCATCGCCCTGGCCCAGGGCCTGCCATTGGCCGATCAGCGCGGGTAGCCCGCGACGCACCTTGGCATAGAAGCCGTCCTGGGGCATCGTTCCGGTCATTGCATCGTCCTGGTCATTGCATCGTCATGAAGCGAGAGGAGTGAAACATGGCATTCGATTTTGCCACGCCCGTGGATCGTCGGCACCCGATAGGTAGTCGTCAGTCCAACTGGCCGTCCCAGAAGTGGCATCGCTACGGCGACGACGTGTTGCCGCTGTGGGTGGCCGATATGGACTTCGTTTCGCCACCGGCGGTGCGGGAGGCGCTACGCGCCCGCGTTGACCACGGGGTGTTCGGCTATGGCCAGGTGCCGGATTCGCTGCGCGAGACGCTCTGTGCCTGGAGCGAGCGCCACTATGGCTGGCGGATAGAGCCCGACTGGCAGCTCTGGCTGCCCGGCGTGGTGCCGGCGCTGCATCTGGCCAGCCTGGCGCTGACCGAACCGGGCGACGGGGTGCTCACCATCACGCCCATCTACCCGCCCTTCCTGCGGGTGGCCGAGCGCACCGGGCGCATGCATCAGCAAGCGGCCATGGCCGAGCCTAACGCCCCGGGCGAGCCCTGGCGCCTCGATCTCGAGGCGCTGGAAGCGGCGATCACCCCGCGCACGCGGTTGCTGCTCTGGTGCCACCCCCACAACCCTACCGGACGGGTCTGGGCCCACGACGAACTGGCAGGACTGGCCGAGCTGGTGGAGCGCCACGATCTCATCGTGGTCTCCGACGAGCTTCACTGCGACCTGCTGCTGGATGAGGGCGCCCGGCACGTGCCGCTGGCGGCCGCTCTACCGGCACTTGCCGCGCGCACCCTGACGTTATGGGCGCCTTCCAAGACCTTCAACCTGGCGGGGCTGACTACCGCCTGCGCAGTGATTTCCGACCCGACGCTTCGTCGGCGCTTCGCCACCGCGGCCAAGGGCCTGACGCCCGACGGCAACGTGCTGGGGCTGGTCGCGGCCGAGGCAGCCTACGCCGAAGGCGATCCCTGGCGCCAGGCGCTATTGGAGGTGCTGCGCGGCCATCGGCAGACGCTTGTCGAGCGGGTGGTGCGCTGGCCGGGGGTGGTCATGAGCGCACCGGAGTCCACCTACCTGGCCTGGTTGGACCTGCGTCAGTCTCCGGCCCTGGCGGCCTTCATCAGCGCCAGCAGGGCGTCGAGGCCCGTCTCGTAGTCGCCGTCGGCCACCCGGCGCAGGGCACGCAGGTACTGCGCCTCGCTGTCGTCGCGCTCGCCCAGGGCCGCAAGCGCTTCGGCGCTGGGGGCTTCCTCACCGAACTCGATGCTGGCGCGTACGCCGCGAGCCGGGGGGGCATCGCGTTCCTCGGGGGGCAGGTTGTCGAGGAGCGCGCGGGCGTCGGCGGCGTTGTCCTCGGCCACCAGGGCCCGGGCTAGCGCCACCTGGTAGGGGTAGTGCTGGGGATTCTGCTGCACCAGCTCCTCATAGAGGGCGCGAGCGGTGGCCGCGTCGCCAGCGGCCAGCGCCTCGGCGGCCTGCTCTTCGGGGCTGACCGGAGCGTCTTCCGGGGCCGGGAAGTAGCGCCCCAGCCACTCGCGCACCTCCTTCTCGGGCAGCGCGCCCTGAAAATGGTCGACCAGCCCGCCCTGGCTGATCAACTTCACATCGGGTGCCGAGCGCACGCCGAGCTGGGTAGCGATCTCCGGGTTCTCGTCGATATTGAGCTTGGCCAGGATGAAGGCGCCCTGGTATTCAAGGGCGAGTTTTTCCAGTACCGGCGTCAGAGTCTTGCTGGGCTCGCTCCGAGGGGTCCAGCAGTCGAGCAGCACCGGCACCTCCATGGAGAGCTCCAGCAGCTGCTGGATATTACCGGCGTCGGCGTCGACGATCACCTCGGGTGCTTCGCCGTTGGAAGCGGCAGCAGGAGCAGTGCCGTTGGCGCCAGCGGGCGTATCGGGGGCGAGGGGCTCGCCGGTGCGCGGATCGACGATAGGCATGATAGGTGTTCCCGAGTCTGAGTGAGTTTCAAGGGTAGGTGCGGGTGATGACGGGTGTATTCAAGGGGAGGGGGCGATGGGCATCCTGCTTAAGCTGCTGGACGGACTGGCGCTGGTGCTCTCGCTGTTGCCGGCAGATGCCGCTTGAAGGGGTCAGCTGACGCTGCTGCGAATCATCCGGGCCTTCTCCTGCAGCAGTGGCAGGTAGCTCTCCATCAGGGTGACGTGGCTGATTCGCGCGGCGTTGGTGCTGATGTTGATGGCGCCGAGCAGCTTGCCGTTGGCATCGAAGGCCGGCACCGCGATGGAGCGCAGGCCGGAGTCTAGCTCCTGGTCGGCGATGGCATGACCCTGTTGGCGTACCTCGAGGATGCACTCGCGCAGCTTGGCCTTGTCGGTGATGGTCTTGTCGGTGTGCTGCTTCAGCTCTACCTGTGCGAGCCAGGCATCCAGCTCGTCATCGGGCAGCTGTGCCAGCAGCACGCGGCCCATGGAGGTATGCGCCGCCGGAAGGCGTGTCCCCACCGAGAGGGTGATGGCCATCAGGCGGTGGCGTGAGGAGGAACGCGCCACATAGGTGACCTCGTCGCCGTCCAACACGCCCAGGGAGGACGATTCCCCCGATTCGCTGGTGATCTCCTCGAGGATCTGCTGGATCACGCTGCGGTAGTCGTTGGCGGAGAGGAAGGCATAGCCGAGCTGCAGCACCTTGGGTGCCAGCGCGAAGACGCGCTGCTGTTTGCGCACGTAGCCAAGCGCATGCAGGGTCAGCAGGAAGCGCCGGGCGCGGGCGCGGTTCATGCCGGTACGCGCGGCCACCTCGCTCAGCGTCATGCGCGGGTGCGCCTCGTCGAAGGCCAGGATCACCTCGAGCCCGCTGGCAAGAGCGGTAACGAAATCGCGGTTATCGGGTGCCAGTGCGTCATCCTTGTCGTCATGTGGCATTGGTACCCTCTCCTCGAATTTTCCCGTTGTCTCAACACTCTATCACGGTGCCGCATGACGAACCTTGGTTCGTCATGCGGCATTTTCCTGGTTATTCACCGCCACGGGGTTTGACGATAGCAGAAAATAGGCATAAATTGTTCGTAATGCAAATCTATGTTCGTAAAGCGAACAGGATGGACCTTTCCCACGAGATGGACCTTTCCCACGAGATGGGCCTTTCCCAAGAGAAGTCGCTGAAACTGATCGCGCCGGCCTAGCTCTGACGCTCGGCACCATCAATAACAACCACTCAACCTGTCGCGCCATGGCGTGAAAGTGAGGTCATCATGTCAAACCCCTGCATCATCTGCGTTGCCATCACCGGCAGTCTGCCGCGCAAGGAAAACAATCCGGCGGTTCCCATTACCGTCGAGGAGCAGGTCGAGAGCACCCAGGCGGCCTTCGAGGCCGGTGCCACCATCGCCCACTGCCACGTGCGTAACGACGATCAGACGCCAAGTTCCGATCCGGAGAAGTTCGGACGGCTGGTGGAGGGCCTGAAGAAGCACTGCCCGGGCATGATCATCCAACTCTCCACCGGCGGCCGCTCCGGCGCGGGGGAAGAGCGCGGTGGCATGCTGCCGCTCAAGCCGGACATGGCCAGCCTCTCGGTGGGTTCCAACAACTTTCCCAACCGGGTCTACGAGAATTCGCCTCAGCTGGTGGAGTGGCTCGCGGAGGAGATGCTCAAGTACGCCATCAAGCCCGAGATCGAGGCCTTTGACCTGTCGCATATCCACCAGGCGGTGGCCCTCTCCAAGCAGGGCAAGCTCAAGGCACCGCTCTACGTGCAGTTCGTGATGGGCGTAAAGAACGCCATGCCGGTGGATAAGCCCACCTTTGATTTCTACATCGAGACTCTGAAGCGGCTGGCGCCGGACGCCCAGTGGTGCGGGGCCGGCATCGGTTCCAACCAGATTGTGCTCAACGAGTGGTCCATCGCCGCCGGCGGCCATACCCGCACCGGTCTCGAGGACAACATGCGCCTCGACCGCGACACCCTGGCGCCCTCCAATGCGGCGCTGGTCGAGCGCGCGGTGGCCCTGTGCGAGAAGTACGAGCGCCCCGTGGCCACCTGGCAGCAGGCGCGCGAGATCCTCGGCCTCCAGCTCGTCTGAGCACGACCTGTCTGCTGTGTGTTGAACTCAGAGAGGATTCATCTTCAATCAGAGGATAGGGAAGTCTGCAAAGGGACTTGTGACCGTGCTCGGCTGAAGATCGCCGCGTGCGGCCGGCCTGGGGCCATAAATCGGGTGGCTGGGCAAAGAAGTGTCACAGCCAGTCTTTATGGCAGCCAACAAAAAAAAGGCAGATCAGTAAAATACTGATCTGCCTCTTAAAATATTGGTAGCGGGGACCGGATTTGAACCGATGACCTTCGGGTTATGAGCCCGACGAGCTACCAGACTGCTCCACCCCGCATCAACGT
>JAIVHL010000198.1 GCA_020201075.1 Halomonas sp.
CTTAAATCCCCTTAGCGTGAGGGTCAGACCCTTAGCGTGAGGGTCAGACCCTTAAATCCCCTTAAGGGCCTGACCCCGAAGTTCCCTTAAGGGTCAAACCCCGGGGCGGCGAAGATGCCGCGCCGCCTCGCTGACCAAGCCGCTGCGCACCACCGCCACATAGACCTGCAGCAGCCGGAAGGTGAGGTGTCGGATGTTCAAAGTGGTGCGCCTCCCGGCCTGATATTGATGATCGTCTATATATAATCACCTTAGTTTCTATTGGCATCAATGCCCGGCCCTGAGGAGAATGCGCGGCGAGCTTCCCTCCAAACGAGATGTCCTGATGCCCGATATCGTGGTGATGTTCTTTCTGCTCGGCCTGCTGGCCGGATTGGTGAAATCCGACCTGACCATTCCCAAGGCCGCCTACGACACCCTGAGCCTGCTGCTGATGCTGACCATCGGCCTCAAGGGGGGCATGGCGCTCTACGGCAACCTGGGCTGGTCGCTGCTGCCTGAGCTGGTCGCCGTGGCGGCATTGGGCGCGGTGATCCCACTGGCCCTGATGCCTGTGCTGCGCCGGCTGGTCCGCCTCTCGCCGGCCGACAGCGCCAGCCTCGCCGCCCACTACGGCTCGGTGAGTGCCGGCACCTTCGCCGTGGCGCTGGCCTACGCCGAGGGCCGCGGCCTGCCCATCGGCGCCGAGGTCACCCTCTACCTGGTCATGATGGAGCTGCCGGCGATCATGGTGGCCATCGCGCTCTATCGCCGCCACCAGGGCAGCGACTCGGGCGAGGCGATGCAGGGCATCTGGCACGAGACGCTGACCAACCGCGGCGTCATCCTGCTAGCCGGCGGCGCTGTGATCGGTGCCATGTACGGCCCCATGGAGGGCGCCAACGTCACCGAACTCTTTACCGGCGCCTTCCATGCCGTGCTCGCCCTCTTCCTGCTGCAGATGGGCCTGACCGCCGCCGAGACCCTGCGCCCCATTCCCTGGCACCACTGGCGGCTGCTCACCTTCGCCCTCGTCGCCCCGCCGCTGCTGTCGCTGGCCGGCCTGGCCGTAGGCCTGACCCTGGGCCTGCCCACCGGATCGGTGCTGATCCTCACCGCAATCACCGCCAGTGCGTCCTACATTGCCGCCCCGGCGGCCATGCGCACCGCCATTCCCCAGGCCAACATCGGGCTGGCGATGCTCGCCGCCCTGGGCTTCACCTTCCCGCTCAACGTGATCCTGGGCATTCCGCTCTACCATCTGCTGATCACCTGGCTAGCCGGATAAAAACACCCGGGAGGAGCCAGGGCGGCTGCGCCTTCATTCTTGCGTGTCTGGTCTAGCTTACCTGCATGCCTGATCTGTCATTCTGGCGCGTCGCTCTGGCGCATCGTTCTGGTTCGCGTGCGCTGTTTTTATCCGGCCTCCCGGCTCCCAGGGTTGAGACATTCGTCTAAGCCGCCAATGGCTGCACTTTACGTTAACGTCAACCTGACCTAATCTGGTGCCATCATCGAATTTCACCACCCGACAAGAACCGGAGCCCCGCCCATGCATACCCCCTTCAAGCCCCTCGACTTCGGCCACGACGACGAACTGAACATGCTGCGCGACCAGGTCAACGCCTTCGCCCGTGACGAGATCGCGCCGCGCGCCGCCGAGATCGACGAGAAGAACGAGTTCCCCAACGACCTCTGGCAGAAGTTCGGCGACATGGGCCTGCTCGGCATCACCGTCTCCGAGGAAGACGGCGGCACCGGCATGGGGTATCTGGCGCACTGTATCGCCCTGGAAGAGATCTCCCGGGCCAGCGCTTCGGTGGGTCTCTCCTACGGCGCCCACTCCAACCTCTGCGTGAACCAGTTCAAGATCAACGCCACCCCCGAGCAGAAGGCCAAATACCTGCCCAAGCTGATGAGCGGCGAGCACATCGGCGCGCTGGCCATGTCCGAGCCGGGTGCCGGCTCCGACGTCGTCTCCATGAAGCTGCGCGCCCGCAAGGAGGGTGACAAGTACATCCTCAACGGCAACAAGATGTGGATCACCAACGGCCCCGACGCCCACGTGCTGGTGGTCTACGCCAAGACCGATCCCGACGCCGGCTCCAAGGGCATTACCGCCTTCATCATCGAGAAGGGCATGCCCGGCTTTACCACCGCCCAGAAGCTCGACAAGCTCGGCATGCGCGGCTCCAACACCTGCGAGCTGGTGTTCCAGGACTGCGAAGTGCCGGAAGAGAACATCCTCGGCGAGCTGAACCGTGGCGTGCGCGTGCTGATGAGCGGCCTGGACTACGAGCGCACCGTGCTGGCCGCCGGCCCCATCGGCATCATGCAGGCGGCCCTGGATATCGTGGTGCCCTACATCCACGAGCGTAAGCAGTTTGGCCAGTCGATCGGCGAGTTCCAGCTGGTGCAGGGCAAGGTGGCCGACATGTACACCACCCTGAACGCCTGCCGCGCCTACCTCTATGCCGTGGCCGCCGGCTGCGACCGCGGCCAGACCTCCCGCAAGGACGCCGCCGGCGTCATCCTCTACTGCGCGGAGAAAGCCACCCAAGTGGCCCTGGACGCCATCCAGCTGCTGGGCGGCAACGGCTACATCAACGAGTACCCCACCGGCCGCCTGCTGCGCGACGCCAAGCTCTACGAGATCGGCGCCGGCACCAGCGAGATCCGCCGGATGCTGATCGGCCGCGAACTCTTCAACGAATCCAAGTAAGGGTAGGCCCATGGCAATCCTGCAGACACAGATCAATCCGCGCAGCGACGGCTTCCAGAACAACGAGGCGACCATGCGCGCCGAGGTGATGAAGCTGCGCGAGCTGACCGCCGCCATCGCCCAGGGTGGCGGCGACAAGGCCCGCGACCGCCATGAGTCCCGCGGCAAGCTGTTCGTGCGCGACCGCATCGACCATCTGATTGACGAGGGCTCTCCCTTCCTCGAGTTCTCGGCGCTGGCCGCCCACGAGATGTACGACTCGTCGATTCCCGCCGCCGGCGTGGTCACCGGCATCGGCCGCGTCAACGGCGTCGAGTGCGTGATCGTCGCCAACGACGCGACCGTCAAGGGCGGCACCTATTTCCCGCTCACCGTGCGCAAGCACATCCGCGCCCAGGAGATCGCCCGCAAGCATCGCCTGCCGTGCATCTACCTGGTCGATTCCGGTGGCGCCTTCCTGCCCCGCCAGGACGAGGTCTTCCCGGATCGCGACCACTTCGGGCGCATCTTCTACAACCAGGCCACGCTCTCCGCCGAGGGCATCCCGCAGATCGCCGTGGTCATGGGCTCCTGCACCGCCGGCGGCGCCTATGTGCCGGCCATGGCCGACGAGTCGATCATCGTCCGTGAGCAGGGCACCATCTTCCTGGGTGGCCCGCCCCTGGTGAAGGCCGCCACCGGCGAGAGCATCAGCGCCGAGGACCTGGGCGGCGCCGACGTCCACGCCAAGAAGAGCGGTGTGGCCGACCACTACGCCGAGAACGACGCCCACGCCCTGCAGCTCTGCCGCGCCTGTATCTCGCGGCTCAACTGGCAGAAGCGCGGTCAGCTCAAGATGCAGGCGCCCAAGCCCCCGCGCCTGGACCCGAGCGAGATCTACGGCATCGTCGGCACCGATCTCAAGAAGCCCTATGACGTTCGCGAGGTGATCGCGCGCATCGTCGACGACTCCGACTTCGACGAGTTCAAGCGCTACTACGGCGACACCCTGGTCACCGGCTTCGCCCATATCCATGGCTACCCGGTCGGCATCGTCGCCAACAACGGCGTGCTGTTCTCCGAGTCCGCGGTCAAGGGCGCGCACTTCATCGAACTCTGCGCCCAGCGCAAGATCCCGCTGATCTTCCTGCAGAACATCACCGGCTTTATGGTGGGTTCCAAGTACGAGCACGAGGGCATCGCCAAGCACGGTGCCAAGCTGGTCACCGCGGTGGCTTGCGCCAAGGTGCCCAAGTTCACCGTGCTGATCGGCGGCAGCTTCGGCGCCGGCAACTACGGCATGTGCGGCCGCGCCTACGATCCCAACCTGCTGTTCATGTGGCCCAACGCGCGCATCTCGGTGATGGGTGGCGAGCAGGCCGCCGGCGTGCTGGCCCAGGTCAAGCGCGAGCAGATCGAGCGCGACGGGCGCGAGTGGACCAAGGAGGAAGAAGAAGCCTTCAAGCAGCCCACCCGCGAACAGTACGAGCACCAGGGCCACCCCTACTACGCCAGCGCGCGGCTGTGGGACGACGGCGTGATCGACCCGGCCCAGACCCGCGACGTGCTGGGCCTGTCGCTGGCCGCCGCCATGAATGCCGAGGTCGAAGAGACCAAATTCGGCGTGTTCCGGATGTAAGGAAGGATCTTTCCCATGGCAACGCAACAGACCTTCTCACGGCTGGAACTGGATGACCGCGGCATCGCCTGGCTCACGCTGGAACGCCCCGAGGTCCACAACGCCTTCGACGACAGCCTGATCGCCGAGCTCAACGCCCACCTGGAAAAGCTGCACGACGCCGCCCTCCATGGCGAGGTGCGCGCGGTGGTGCTGGGCTCCGAAGGCAAGAGCTTCTCGGCCGGGGCCGACCTGGGCTGGATGCAGCGCATGGTCGAGTACGATTTCGACGGCAACCTGAGTGATTCGCGCAAGCTCTCGGCGCTGATGCACGGGCTCGACACCCTGCCCTGCCCCACCCTCTGCCGCGTGCAGGGCGCCACCTTCGGCGGCGCCGTGGGCCTGGCCGCCTGCTGCGACATCGTCGTCGCCTCCGAGAAGGCGAAGTTCTGCCTCTCCGAGGTGAAGATCGGCCTCTCGCCGGCGGTGATCAGCCCCTATGTGCAGCGCGCCATCGGCTCGCGCCAGATGCGCCGCTACGCCCTGACCGCCGAGGTGATGGACGCCCCTACCGCCCTGGCCCTGGGCCTGGCCCACCAGGTGGTGGCCCATGACGCCCTCGACGACGCCGTCAACGCCATGCTCGACGGGTTGCTGGCCGGCTCGCCCCAGGCCCAGCGCGCCACCAAGGCGCTGCTCGCCGGAGTGGCCCGCGAGCCCGACAGCAAGGCCACCCGCGAGCATACCTGCCGGGTGATCTCCGAACTGCGCGTCAGCGCCGAGGGTCAGGAG
>JAIVHL010000199.1 GCA_020201075.1 Halomonas sp.
TGAACGACCTGCGCCGTCGCGGCGAATCGCACCGTTTCTCGATGTTTTACGGCCGCGGCTGGGGCGCCTCCGACGCCGGCATGCAGGGCGATTTCGGTCGACTCTACGGCACGCCCAACGCGGCCATCGGCCACTCCTCGATGTGCGCCGACGGCTCTAAGAAAGCCAAGCACGCCACGGATGGAAACAACTCCTACAGCTCCTACGACTATCGCAACACCAACTATCTGCTGATCATCGGGGCGAGTTTCCTCGAGGCCTTCCGCCCCTACAACAACGTGATGCAGATGTGGGGCGAGATGCGCAGCAAGAGCCCCAAGACGCGGGTCACCACGGTAGACGTGCGCATGAGCCCGACCATGGCCGCCTCGGACCGCGCGCTCTACATCAAGCCCGGCACCGACGGTGCCTTCGCCCTGGCCATCGCCCACGTGATTCTCACCGAGGGGCTGTGGGATCGCGAGTTCGTCGGCGATTTCATCAATCCCAACCTGCGCTTCATGGAGGGCCGACGCATCTCGTCCGGCAACTTCACCGAGAAGTGGGTGCACGGCCTGGCCGACTGGTGGAATGAGGAACTCAAGGACCGCACCCCGGAGTGGGCCGAGGAAGTCACCGGCATCAAGGCCGACGACATCCGGCGCACCGCCATGGAATTTGGCACCACCCGCCCGGCGGTGGCCCTGTTCGAGCGCGGCGCGACCGGCCACAGCAACGGCACCTACAACGGCATGGCGATCCACAGCCTCAACGCCCTGGTCGGCTCGCTGTTCGCCGAGGGCGGCCTGGGCTACCAGGTCGGCCCCTCCTATGGCCCGCTGCCAGCCAGTGCCGACGACTATCTCGACGACTACGCCCGCAACGGCGACTGGCGCAACCAGCCGCGCATCGACATGAAAGGCACCGAGCGCTGGCCCATGGTCGGCAACATGATGCAGGAGGTGGCCCCCAACCACCTGGCGGGCAAGCCTTACACGCTCGACACCGCGATGTTCTTCTATACCAACCCGATCTGGTCGGCCCCCAACCCGAAGGTCTGGGAGGAGGCGCTCAAGGACGTCTTCGTCATCGACACCTCGCCTTTTCCCGGCGAGACCGCCATGTATGCCGACATCGTGCTGCCCGACAGTACCTACCTGGAGCGCCTGCAGGACATCCCCACCTACCCCTTCGAGGGCTGGCCCATGGCGGCGCTGCGGGTGCCGGCGGTGGAGCCGATCCACGACACGAAGATGTATGGCGACGTGATCATCGAACTCGGCAAGCGCATCGAGGGCCCCACCGCCGACTACTATCAAACACTGGGCAACATCGAGAACGTGGTGCGCCATCTGGCGGCAGGCTTCGCCGATGACCCAGGCGACAACGGCGTCAACGACTTCGAAAGCTGGAAGGAGAAAGGTGTCTGGTACAAGAAGCCCTACAAGTGGCGCCAGATCCGCGGCGAGTTCTATGAGTGGGACGGCCAGCGCTATGCCCGTCAGATGAGCGAGGAGGAAGTCCAGCATAATCTGTTCAAGACGCCCTCCGGCAAGTTCGAGGTGCGCTCCGGCTACCTGGAAGAGCACGCCGAATATATCGAGCGCGAGATGAGCATTCCCCGCAACCGAGCCGGTCTCGTGCAGTGGGTGGAGCCGGTGCATACCGGCGGCGATGGTGATCTCTTCTTCATCACGCCCAAGACGCCACTGCACGCCGAGGGTCGGGGCGCCAACATCCCTCAGCAGATGGCGGTTCACCAGCCCATCGTCGGTGGCCGTAACACCGTCTACCTCGAGGTGCACCCGAAGACCGCCAGCGAGCGCGGCATCCGCAACGGCGACCGAGTCAAGATCACCTCCGATCTCGGCAGCATCGAGGCGGAATGCCGCTTCGTGGCCGCGCACCGCCCCGACACCCTGGTTCTGCCCTTCGAGTTCGGCCACTGGGCCCAGGGGCGCTGGGCCAAGGACCGCGGTCCGGGCAACTCCAGCGAGATCACCGCCAACGCGTCGGACCCCATCTCCGGGCTCGCCAGCTACTACTCCGGCAAGGTCAGGCTGGAACGCGCCTGAACCCGAACCCCTGACCGAACAAGGCATTAAGGAGAACGACTATGGCAAAGTGGGGAATGGTCATCGACCTGGACAAGTGCACCGGCTGCCAGGCCTGCTCCACCGCCTGCGCGATGGAGAACAACACCCTGCCCGGTGAAAGCTGGCAGGACGTGCTCTTCTACAACGCCGGCGAATACCCGAGCGGCCAAATGAAGTGGCTGCCGCGGCCCTGCATGCAGTGCGAGAATCCCTCCTGCGTGCACGTCTGCCCGACCCGGGCCACCTACAAGGATGAAGAGGCTGGCGGCATCGTCTTCGTCGACTGGAACAAGTGCATCGGCTGCAAGTACTGCATGATCGCCTGCCCCTACGGCGTGCGCTTCTACTCCGACGAGAAGCCGCTGATCGAGCCCGACATCCGTGAGACCTTTCCGAGCGACAACGGCCAGCTGTGGAGCCCGCCCTATCAGAACCCCGAGGAGGACTGGCGGCGCGGCATCGGCATCCAGCCACCCGGCGTGGTCTCCAAATGCACCTTCTGCTACCACAAGGTCAAGCATGCCCCCGAAGGGATCGCCGACCTCGACGAGGACAATCCCGCAGTCAAGGAGTATGTGCCCGCCTGCGTGCGCACCTGTGCCCCCAAGGCGCGCTACTTCGGCGACCTGAATAACCCCGAGAGCCAGGTCAACCAGCTGATCGGTGACAAGCACGGGGTTCGCCTCAAGGACCATACCGGCAACAAGCCGCAGGTCTACTACCTGGGGGCCGGCGCCGGCGTGCCCGCCTTCACTCCTGCGGACAGGGAGAATGACGCATGAGCACTTCCATGAAAGGCATGAAACCCACGACTCAGGACAACGCCATCCAGGGCCCACTGGGCTGGGGGCTTCTGGTAATCGCTGCCGTGGTGCTGCTGGCCAGCCTGGGCTATGCCTTATCCCAGCTGATCTCCAGCGGCCACACTTCCTTCAATACCAATTCGGCGCTGCCCTGGGGGCAGCCCATCGCCACCTATCTCTACTTTGCCCTGGCATCGTCGGGGCTGGGGCTTATCGCCTCGCTACCGCTTGTCTTCGGCTTCAAGCAGTTCTATCCGGTGGCCAAACGTTGCATCTTTCTGGCCTTCATCGTGCTGATCTCGGGGATGAGCGTGCTGGCCCTGGAGCTCGGCAACGTCTTCCGCATGCTGTGGGCCATCCCGCTGAACCTTCAGGTGCAGTCGGCGATGTTCTGGATGGGCGTCTTTTATTCGCTGGACTTGCTATTCCTGCTGTGGAAATTCAGCAAGCTGCAGGGCGGTGAGTGGGACAGCAAGACAGCCAAGCAGGTCGGCATCGCGTCGTTCATCGGTGTGCTGCTGGCCAGCGGCAACCTGGCGCTGATCTTCGGCATGATGAGTATGCGCCCCTTCTGGTTCGATGCCCTGCTGCCGATCTACTTCTACTTCACCGGCGTAACCAGCGGCGTGGCCGCCCTGGTGTTTTTCACCTACCTGGCCCACGGCTTCAATCGCCAGCGCATGAACCCTGCCCTGCAGTCCCTGATGACCGGCGCTATGCCCAAGCTTTTCGCCGCGCTGATCGGCGGGACCCTGCTGTTCATCACGGTGCGCGCCATCACCGGGCTATACAGCAACAACCCCGAAATCAACCTGGTCTGGACGGACTACCTGTTCGCTTCGCCGCTCTACAACGCCGCCCTGGTGCTGGGCCTGCTGCTGCCCTTCGTAGTGATGCTCAGCGCTTCGCTGCGCAACCGCGTGGACGTTCAGTTGCTGGTGTCGTGTCTGGTGTTCCTGGGGCTGTTCGCCGAGCGTTTCTACTTCGTGGTCGGCGGGCAGGTGGTGCCGCTGTTCAAGGGCACCTGGATGCCTAACCTGATCAGCTACAGCCCCTCCGCCACCGAGTGGGCGTTGACCCTGATCGGATGGTCGCTGTGCTTCGTGCTCTACCTGCTGGGCGAGAAGTTCCTGAACCTGGGGGACATGCCGCGTCAGATAGCCGAGAAGACTCCGGCGGCCGGCGATCCGGCGGCCGGCGATCTGGCGGCCGGCGATCCGGCAACTGGTGCCCAGGCAAGCACCGCCTGACTCATCCTACCGCGCCTCGACGCCCTCTCCCAGGCACTGACGGCGCTGCCCGATACGCAACAGCTGATCGTGGGCTATAGCCGCCTGTTCCTGACGCCCCCGGCCCCGGCACCGCTCAATCTGGGCGCCTATCTGGACGGTGGCCTGATGGCCCGCAGCGTGCCCGCCATGGAAGCCCTCTATCTCCGCCACGGCCTGGAACGCGACTCGACCTTTCACGACCTGCCCGATCACCTGTCGCTGCATCTGCAGTGGCTGGCCTGGGTCTACAGCGAGGCCATGGAGGCCCGCGAAGCTGGCGCAGACGCCACCCTCGCGCTGACAGACGCAGCGACCATGCTGCACGACTTCACGCTGCCCGCTCTGGCTGGGGTTCGTCGCAAGGTGACACAGTCGGCAAGGGACAAGACCACCCTGCCCTGGCGTCTGCTGATCGAGCTGACCCATGACCAGCTAATCAACGACCTGGCATGCCTTGAGGCCGCCCTGCCCGCCCGCGCTCCCCAGCCAGTAGAGGTTCGGGAGCGTCCCGGCGCCGTGGAAACTTTCGAGACAAGCGAGGCCCCTCGGGAAACGCTCACCTGCCGCAGCTGTGGCGAGACCTTCGAAAGCGACCCGGTGCTCGCGGAAATGCGCCAGCGGCTTGCCGCCGCCGGCGTCAGCGCCGACCATATGACGGTCTGCCCGCGCTGCCGCGATGGGCGAGACGATTCATCTACCTTGAGACCACCCGGCGCAGGCCTGAAGGCGTGGCAATGATCACTCGAGAGAAGTCTTCCATAATGCGAATCTCTCCCCTGTGCGAGGTCACCGCCGAGTACGTGCTGACCGACGAGGATAACGAACGTCTGGCGGCCTCGACGCCCGAGGCGCCATTGCGCTACGTGCACGGCACGGGCCAGATGCTGCCGGCACTGGAGGCAGCGCTGGAGGGCCGCCGGGCCGGCGACGCACTCAGCGTGACATTGACGCCGGAGCAGGCCTATGGCCCCCATCGGCCGGAACTGGTCTTCGAGGCAATACGCGACAACCTGCCCCCGGGCCAGGAGATCCGCATCGGCATGACGCTGACGCCGGGCGGCCAGCGGGGCAAGTTCTCGCTCAAGGTGGTCGGTCTTACCGAACGCGGCGCCATGTTGGACGGCAACCATCCCCTGGCCGGCAGGACGGTGACCTGGGAGATCCGGATCCAGGAGGTCCAGCCGGGCAGGCGGCAACCCCAGGGGGATCTGGACTACCAGCCGATCCGCTGGGTCAGCCTCGATGAGTGACGACTGCGCTTTTTGCCAGCGCAGCTAGATAGGGGAAGAATCCCAGGATGTGTGAATTACTCGCCCTGTCGTGCCGCCACCCGACGAGGCTAACGTCATCGCTGACGGCGCTGGTTTCCCATGCGCAGGGGACAAGCCGTAATCGCGATGGCTGGGGGCTGGCCTTCTACCAGGGCCGGGATGTTGACCTCTATCGGGGAACCGAAGCTGCCGACACCAGTGGCATGGTCCAGTGGCTGGAGGCTAACGGCCCGTTGGCTCGGCTCTCACTGGGCTATATTCGGCATGCTACCCAGGGAATGATCGAACTGGCCAACACCGGCCCTTTCATTAGGGAACTCAACGGAAGGGTCCACTGCTTCTGCCACAATGGCAATCTGGCTCGCCTGTTCGATGACACCAAAACGCCACTGGGACACTATCGACCGGTGGGGGCTACCGATTCTGAACTGGCCTTCTGCAAATTGCTTTCAGCCATGGAAAGGCTGAGCGCCCCGCTCCATGCCCTTCCCCCCCTTAACGCTCGCCTAGCGGCAGTCGCCGAGATGGCCGGCGTTTTGCGCCGCTTCGGGCCGGCCAACTTCCTCTACAGCGACGGTGACGCTCTGTTTGCCCATGCCGACCGACGCCTGCAACCATCGACAGGGCGGGTAGAGCCGCCCGGGCTGTACCGGCTGACATGTCCAACGCAGTCAGCCAGCGAGCTGCTCGAAAAGCCACATTCGCCGCAATTCGACAAGGGGCAGCGAGTCATTCTGCTGGCCAGTGTGCCCCTGTCGGACGGTGACTGGCGAGCACTGCCTCGGGGCAGCATATTCGCAGTCCGTGATGGCGAGCTGATCGCCGAGCGACAGATATGACGCGCCACACCAGTCCTGCCATTCGCCAGAGCACTATTCCTCCCCCCGAAACAGAGGCCACCATGAACGACACACCCTCAAAAATGACCTTCAATGTCAATGCCCAGCGCGTCGATGCCCACGGCAGCGAGGCCCGCTGCAAGTCCGCCACGCTGACCCTGGATACGGACCTGGCGGGCCGGCTGGATGCCTTCAACCCGGCGGAGCTGCTGATGGCGGCCCTCGCCGGCTGCATGCTCAAGAGCATCGAACGCGTCAGCCCCATCCTGAAGTTCGAGCTACGTGGTGTGGAGGTCCGGCTCCATGGCGTCCGCCAGGACGCCCCACCCTGCATGGAAAGCATCGACTACGAGATCCTCGTCGATACCGATGAAAGCGATCAGCGCCTCGAGCGATTGCACGACAATGTCCGGAAGTTCGGCACGGTGTATAACACCGTCGCTCCGGGGACTCGACTCAGGGGGGAGCTAAAACGCGCCTGAGCCAAATGAATCATGAGGATCCAAGTCATGCCCAATCCACAATTCACCAAACCCTGGCACGGAATTCCCAGGGAGAACATCGAGTGGAACCCGACCATCATCGAGGACGCCTGCATCGGTTGTGGCACTTGCGTGACGGGCTGCAGCCGGCTGGTCTACCGCTTCGACTTCGAACGCAAGAAGCCGGTAGTGATCGACCCACTGAACTGCATGGTCGGTTGCACGACCTGCGCCAATACCTGCCCGGCTCAGGCCATCACCTTTCCACCCCTCGAGTCCATTTTTGCACTGGAAGGTCTCCCGGAGGTTCGCCATGCCGTGGAGGATGATTTGCTGAACCGGCGGAATATCCTGGAATCACCACTGTCGATTCCACACGCTGATCGCATTGTCACCTTGAGTGTCTCGCGCATCGAACGCGTGTCATCCGAAGTGATACGCGTGACCCTGACTCCCGTCGAAGCCGGAGAATGTTTCTGCGAGTTTTCGGCAGGCCAGTATATCGAGCTCTGGCTGCCCGTTTCCTCCCACCTTTCCCGTTCCTATTCGATTGCCAATGCCCCGCATGGAGACGGCAGCATCACGCTGCATATCCGCCGAGTCGAGGGCGGACGCTTCACGGCCTGGGCCTTCACCGAGATGAAGGTCGGGGACCAGCTTCAGGCACGCGGCCCCCTGGGAAGCTTCACCATGAGATCCTCACCCGATACCCCTTTGTTGTTCATCGCCGGGGGGACCGGTCTTGCCCCTGTCCTGGCACTGCTGGAGCAACAGGTCGCATTCTTCCCCCAGCGTGACATGCGCCTGGTGTGGGGAATGAAGCATGCCTCGGATTTCTACGCCCTGGACACTTTGCACATGCTGGCATCGTGCGCACCGAACCTGAAGATCGTCCTGGCGGCGGAAGACCCGAGTTCGTTCGTAGGCCCGACCTCAGAGCATCTTGACTGGATCGAGGGCAATGTCCTGGATGCGATGGAAGAGGATAATGCCCTATCGACCAAGCGGGACCTTTACGTCGCGGGTCCTCCTGCGATGTTGCGCGACGTAGCGCGTGAACTCGACAGGCGGGGGGTCAACCAGGATCGCGTGCATATGGATTCGTTTGGTGTCTGATCACAAAGAGCCGCTACGGCGCTCCCGCTTGTATCCCCGCTCGAGTGGAAAGAAAAGCAGCAAAGACGGCCAACACAAGCCCTTTCATGAGGGAACTCAACGGAAGGGGTCGCTGCTTTAGCCACAATGGCAATCTGGCTCACCTCCGAGTAGGTGAATTGCTCGCCGCCTCCTGCCGTTATCCGGTCTGGCTGACTTCCTCACTGACCAACCTGGCATGTCGGTCCTCAAAACCATCCTTCCCGCCTACCCCTGATAACGGCAACGGGATAGTCAAGGAAAGACTTTAACCACAGCATATATGTCCGTATGCTTGGACATATGGACACAAAACAAGCAATCGAGAGCTTTTCTGCGCTCTCACAAGAGACTCGTCTCAAGGCGTTCCGGCTACTTGTTCAGCATGAGCCAGAGGGCCTTCCTGCCGGTGAGATAGCGCGGCAGTTGGGGGTCCCACACAACACCATGTCGGCGCACCTAACCGTGCTTTCACGGTCCGGGCTGGTGCTTTCTCATCGGCAGAGTCGCTCGATCATTTACCGGGCCAACTTGGGCCATATGCGAGAAACCATCAGGTTTCTGGTCCGAGACTGCTGCGCCGACCATCCGGCTATCTGTGAGCCTCTGGCATCGTTTCTGGTCGACTGCTCCACCCCGCAATGAGTGCTGCGACGATTCAGTTAACCTGGATCGATGCCGCCAAAAGGAGAAACATAGATGACAACGATCACCGTTTATGACCCACCCATGTGTTGCTCAACCGGCGTTTGCGGCACCAATGCCGAGCAACAGCTGATAACGTTTGCCGCCGATCTGAACTGGCTGAAGAGCCAGGGCGTGACGGTGCGGCGAGTTAACCTCAGCCAGGAAC
>JAIVHL010000200.1 GCA_020201075.1 Halomonas sp.
GAATGGGACAGCGCATCGGCCCAGTCCTGATCCTCGCCGTGCTCGGCGGTCGGGTCACCCACGGCCAGCACCGGCGAGCACTGGGTCAGGCCGTCGAACTTGAAGCGGTTGGCATGATCGGTGATCACCAGCTTGGTGTCGGCGCGCCCCAGGCGGTAGTCCACGGCGTCCGGGCCGAAGGCGGTAAACAGCGGCTGATAGACGGCGCCGATGCGCCAGGTAGCCAGCACCGCCACCAGCAGCTGCGGTGAGCGCGGCAGCATGCAGGCGATGCGGTCGCCCACGCCCAGGCCGCGCTCGGCGAACCAGCCGGCAAGCTTGGCGCTCTCGGCCTCCAGTTCGGCGTAGCTCAGGGTGTTGACCTCGCCCTGAGCGTCCTCCTGGACCAGCGCCAGCACCTCGCCTCGACCCGCGCGCAGGTGACGGCCGCAGGTCGATTCGAAGGCGTTGGCCTTGCCGTCGCGGTGATCGTCCAGGCGGGCGATCATGTCGTCAATGGAAAAGGTCTCGAGGTAGACGCGATACTCGGGAAGGCTCGCTTGCGTGCTCATGGCAGTCCTCATCTGGCAGATTGTGGTTGTTGTCGGCTTTCTTGTGGTTGTTGTCGGCTCTCTGAATAGGTTCAGTTAACGTAAGCGTCAACCTATCAAGCGCTAGGTCCAAGCTAGCGACTCAACGCGAACAGGGCAAGGCCGGGATCAGCACAAGCGACTAGACCATGGTCGAGCAAGCCACCGGCAGGTGGCTTGGGCAACGTCTCTAAAGGCGATTACCGGCAGACAGGCGAGGGGCAGGCGGATGGCGGAAAGTCAGGCGGGACGGCGGGTAATCATGGCGACCAGCTCGTCGGCCAGGTCGTCGGGGGTGCGGGGTCCTTCGGGATCGTACCAGCGCACCGTCCAGTTGAGCGCCCCCATCACGAAGCGCGAGACCAGGAAGCGATCACCGTGGATCAGTCCCTCCGCCAGGGCCTCGTCGATCACCTGCTCCCAGAGAGTCTCATAGGCGTCGCGCAGGTGGCTAAGATGGGCACGGGCCTCGGGGTCGAGCCGGCGCCACTCATAGAGAGCAACCACATGGGCGTTGCGGTCGGTGAGCAGGGTCTCCAGATGAGCGCGCGCCATAGCGTGCAGGCGGGCGTCCGCGCTGCTATCGCAACGCGCCAGGGCGTCGCGGGCCATCACCAGGGCATTCTGGGTGCCCTCCTCGATCACCGCCGCGAGAATTTCCTGCTTGTCGCGAAAGTGATGGAACAGGCTGCCGGACTTGATGCCCATCTCCTGGGCCAGCATGCGCACCGTGGTGCGGTCAAAGCCCTCCTGAACGAACAGCTGGGCGGCCTGCCGGGTCAACTCCTTGCGGCGCGGAGATTCATTCATTACATTCATCGACGTTTACACTAGCGCTTGCTTGGTTGACCCTGAGAAAAGCACAGCCCCGCGAACGGGTCAACGCGCCGCGGGCCAACCGACAATCACAATGAGGCCCCGCGAGGGCCATAACGCCACATCGGGAGAACCGCCATGAGTCAGTCCCACGATATTGTCTTCCTCTCCGCCGCCCGCACCCCCATGGGGGGCATGCTGGGCAGCCTCGCCAGCATGACCGCTCCGCAACTTGGCGCAGTGGCCATTCGTGCCGCCATCGAGCGCGCCGGCATCGAGGCCTCCGCCATCGACGAAGGTATCCTGGGCTGCGTACTGCCCGCCGGTGTCAAGCAGGGCCCGGCTCGTCAGGCCATGCGCCAGGCCGGCATCCCCGACGCCATCGGCGCCACCACCGTCAACAAGCTGTGCGGCTCGGGCATGAAGGCCACCATGCTGGCCCACGATCTGATCCGCGCCGGCAGCGCCGAAGTGATGCTCGCCGGCGGCATGGAGTCCATGTCCAACGCGCCCCACGTGCTCACCAAGGCGCGCACCGGCTACCGGCTCGGTCACGGCGAGCTCAAGGACCATATGTTCCTGGACGGTCTGGAAGACGCCGAGACCGGCAAGCTGATGGGTGTCTTCGCCCAGGATGTCGCCACGGCCCGCGACTACAGCCGCGAACGCCTGGACGATTTCGCGATCGCCTCGCTGGAACGCGCCATGGCGGCCACCAACGACGGCCACCTCAACGCCGAGATAGCACCCGTGACCGTCACCACCCGCCAGGGCGAGAGCGTGGTAGACCACGACGAGCAGCCCTTCCAGGCCAAGCTGGACAAGATTCGTTCGCTGCGCCCCGCCTTCGCCAAGGAAGGCACCATCACCGCGGCCAACTCGAGCTCCATCTCCGATGGCGCCTCGGCGCTGATACTCGCCAGCGCATCCGCCGCCGAACGCCTGGGTGCCAAGCCGCTGGCCCGCATGCTGGGCCACAGCACCCACTCCCAGCACCCCAGCGAGTTCACCATCGCCCCGGTGGGCGCCATCAACAAGCTGATGAAGACGCTTGGTTGGAGCGTGGACGACGTCGACCTCTTCGAGATCAACGAGGCCTTTGCGGTGGTCACCCTGCTGGCCATGGACGGGCTCGACATCCCCCACGACAAGGTCAACGTCTTCGGCGGCGCCTGCGCCCAGGGCCACCCCATTGGCTCCACCGGGTCGCGAATCATCGCCACCCTGATTCACGCGCTGCGCACCCGGGGCGGCAAGCGCGGCATCGCCAGCCTGTGCATCGGCGGCGGCGAGGCTACCGCCGTGGCAGTCGAACTGGTCGACTGATGGAGGCCTTTACCCTCGACACTCCGGCGGGCGGCATCCATGTCGCCCGCTGGCGGCCGGCAAAGCTAGCGGACGCGCATTGTCCCATCGTGCTGCTCCACGATTCGCTGGGCTGCATCGCACTGTGGCGCGGCTTTCCCGAGCAACTGGCCGAGGCCACCGGTCGCGAAGTGATCGCCTATGACCGCCTAGGCTTCGGCCGCTCGGCCCCTTATCCGGGAACGCTGCCGCCAAGCTTCGTCGCCGACGAGGGCAGAAGCACCTTCGCCGCGCTGCGAGAAGGAATGGGGCTCACGCGATTCGTGCTGCTTGGACACAGCGTGGGCGGCAGCATGGCCATCGAGGCGGCGGGACAACACGCCGAGGCCTGCCAGGCACTGATCACGGTGGCGGCCCAGGCGTACATCGAGCCGCGCACCCTGGCAGGCATCCGCGAGGCAGAGCGGGCCTTCAGCGATCCGGAGCAGATGGCGCGACTGGCCCGCCACCATGGCGACAAGGCCGAGTGGGTGCTGCGCGCCTGGGTCGACGCCTGGCATTCCGAGGCCTTTCGCGACTGGCATCTGTACGATGCCCTGCCCCGAGTGAGCTGCCCCACCCTGGCCATTCACGGCAAGCGTGACGAATTCGGCTCCACGGATCAGGCCCGGCGCATCGCCGAGCTCACCGCAGGCCCCGCCGAGGCGCGGCTTCTTGCCTGCGGCCACGTGCCCCACCGTGAGTGTCCCGAAGAGCTCGCCGCCATCGTCGCCGGCTTTCTGGCCGAGTCGGCATAACCTCATCTGCGCATAGCCTCTCTGTGCATAGCCTCGCTGCTAATAACCTCGCTGCTGATTTCCCATCCTGTATAACCAGCGGTCCGCGAGGCCCCTGCCTCTGTTCCGACTGGTCGAGCGATGCTGCTCTCGTCTTGCCTCAGTCTGCTAGGCTGGGTGTCTTGTTATCCATCAAGGAGATCTCCATGGCTCACTTCCTGGTCTTCCTGGGCACGGTCCGAGACAGCACCCCACCCGCACCCGCCCGCCTCGGCCTCAGGGTGGCTCGCGCCTGCGTGCAGCTGCTCGAGGCGGACGGCGCCACGGTGGAGCTGATCGACCCGCTGGACATCGAGCTCGGCAACGTCTTCAAGCCGCACTTCGCCTATCCGACATCCCGGGTGCCCGCAGCGCTGGATAGCCTGGCCGGAAAGATCGAGGCCGCCGACGGCTACGTGATGGTCAGCCCCGAGTACAACCACTCCATGAGCCCTGCGCTCTCGCACCTGCTAAACCACTTCGGCAGCTCGCTGTTCGCCTTCAAGCCCAGCGCCATCATCACCTACTCCGCCGGTCAGTGGGGCGGCGCCCGAGCGGCGGTGGCCATGCGCACCTTTCTCTCGGAGCTCGGCTGCTTGCCGGTCTCGGCGATGATCCACGTGCCCAGGGCCCAGGAGGCCCTCGATGAGGACGGCGGTTTCCAGGACGACCCGGACCGCTGGGCCGGCTACTTTGGCCGCACCCTGGGCCAGCTCGGCTGGTGGGCCGAGGCCGCCGGGAGCCATCGCGAGAAACAGGATCCGACCGAGGTTTCACCGGCCTTCCAGCGCGCCCCGGATCAGCGCAATGCACCCTGACGTGGTAACACCCTCCGACAAACGACACCGCTCCGAGTCAGTGTCAGAGTCAGAATGTTCGATACGATTCGCACCCAGGGAATGACATTGAGCATATATGAACTTCCATATATCCTAGGCGTCAGCTTTGAGCCATAACTGGCCCCGAGTCCTGTACGAATTGGAGAACCTCGTTGGAGACACCATGAACGTCCTGTTTCTTTGCACCGGAAACTTCTGCCGCTCCATTTACGTCGAGGTCCTGCAGGACGCCCTGGCATCCATTCATCAGACACTGTCTCGAGAGGACTGATAATCAACGTGACCTCATCTCCCCTGGACGACTTGCCCAATATTGAAAGCGCGCTATTTCGCGTGCCCGACGCCTCGAGCCTTGGCATCCCTGCCGACGGCGAGTATGCCCCGCGTATCCTGCTGCTCTACGGCTCGCTGCGCAGCCGCTCGTTCAGCCGCCTGTCGGTGGAGGAGGCGGCGCGGATGCTGCGCGCCATGGGTGCCGAGACGCGCATCTTCGACCCGCGAGGCCTGCCGCTACCGGACGCCGAGGAGGCGACCCACCCCAAGGTCGCCGAGCTGCGCGAGCTGGCCGAGTGGTGCGAAGGGAGTTCGACGACAACAACCGCATGAAGCCATCGCCCTTCTACGACCGCATCGTCGATGTCATGGAAGAGCTGGTGAAATTCACGCTGCTGGTGCGCGGTCGCAGCGAGGCGCTAACCGACCGCTACTCCGAACGCAAGGAGTCGGCGCAACAGCTCTCCGCCCGCGTCAACCAGCGTGCCATCTAACAGGAGTCTTATCATGACCTCACAGCAGGACACTCAGTCACCCAGCGTCTCCGAAGGCATGGGGCTGTTCGAACGCTTCCTCTCCCTCTGGGTGGCGCTTGCCATTGTGGCCGGCATCCTGCTCGGCCAGTTCGCCCCGGCGGTCCCCGAAGCCCTATCGCGCTTCGAATATGCCCAGGTCTCGATCCCAGTGGCGATCCTGATCTGGGCGATGATCTTTCCCATGATGCTGCAGATCGACTTCACCTCGATTCTCGGCGTGCGCCGCCAGCCCAAGGGGCTGGTCATTACCACTACGGTGAACTGGCTGATCAAGCCCTTCACCATGTTCGCTATCGCCTGGTTCTTCCTGATGGTGGTTTTCGCCCCGCTGATTCCCGCGGAGCGCGCCAGTGAGTACCTGGCCGGGGCCATCCTGCTCGGCGCCGCGCCCTGCACCGCCATGGTCTTCGTGTGGAGCTACCTGACCCGCGGCGATGCCGCCTATACCCTGGTGCAGGTGGCGGTCAACGACCTGATCATGCTGTTCGCTTTCGCGCCCATCGTGATCCTGCTGCTTGGCGTTTCCAACATCCAGGTGCCCTATGACACGGTAGCGCTGTCGGTGGTGCTCTACATCGTCATTCCGCTGGGTGCCGGCTATCTGACCCGCCGCACCCTGATCGCCCGCCACGGCATCGAATGGTTCGACAACGTCTTCATGAAAAAGGTGGCACCGATCACTCCCATCGGGTTGATTCTCACCTTGATACTGCTGTTCGCCTTCCAGGGCGAAGTGATCCTCGAGGCGCCTCTGCATATCGTGCTGATCGCCGTCCCGCTGATCATCCAGACCTTCCTGATCTTTTTTATCGCCTACGGCTGGGCCAAGGTGTGGAAGGTGCCCCATAACGTTGCCGCCCCCGGGGCGATGATCGGCGCCAGCAACTTCTTCGAACTGGCCGTGGCCGCCGCCATCGCTCTGTTCGGGCTGCAGTCAGGCGCGGCGCTGGCCACGGTGGTAGGTGTGCTGGTGGAGGTGCCGATCATGCTGGCGCTGGTGCGCATCGCCAACAAGACCCGCCACCACTTCCCGGCAGCCGTCGCGCCTGCCACCGCCGAGGCGAAGGGCTGACCCATGGCCATCAAGATCACGGCCCGGGCTCGCGATTGGCTACAGAAAAAAGGCGGGGTGGTCACGGTACGTCTATCACCCCGTCACGGCTGCTGCGGCGGCAGTGCCGAGATCGCCGTGGCCGAGGCGCGCACACCGGATGAGCCCGAGGGCTTCACACGCATCGAGTTCGACGGCGTAACGCTCTACATCGAGCCGACGCTGGTCGATCAGGGCCTGCAGATCAACGTCGAGGGTTTCCTGGGCCTCAGGCATCTCTTCGTGGAGGGTACCTCCCCCACCCGTTCCAAGGAGTAACACCATGTTCAAGCATATTATGGTCGCCGTGGACTTCTCTCCCGCCTTGCCGCTGTTGCAGGAGCGGTTGAAGACGCTGACCGCCTGGGGCGCGGAGCGGGTGACGCTGTTATACGTGCTCAGCTCGCGCTACCCCGCCACTCCCGAGGAAACTCATCGCCCTCACTACCAGACGAAGCTTGCTGAGCTTGCCGGCGAGCTCACCGCCCCGGGGGTGACCATCGACACTGAGGTGCGCAGCGGCGAACCCGGTGCCGTCTTGACCGAGGCTGCCGACGAACTGGGCGCCGATCTCCTGTTGATGGGCTGTCGTGGCCACAACCGCCTGCACGAGTTCTTCCTCGGCAGCACGGCACTGGACGCCGCCCGCCTGACCCGGAAACCGCTGTGGCTGGAACCAGTGGCCGATGCGCTGACCGGCGCCGACTCTCGGCTGCTGATGTTGGCCACCGATGGATCAAACGCGGTCGCAAGCGCCGAAGCCCTGGCCGAGCGGCTCGCCCCGAACTTCCAGCGCCGCCTGGCGGTGACCGCAAGCTGTGCCTCCGAGGGCTGCTGCGAGCGTGAGATCGCCGATGCCCAGCGCCACCTGGACAGCATCGCTGAACGCATCGAGGAGCTCGAGACCCGGGTACTGGACGGCGACCCGCGACGCGCCATCATCGAGGAGGCCAAGCGCGAACACGCCGACCTGATCGTAATAGGCAAGCGAGGCCGCAATCGCATTCAGGATTTCCTGCTCGGCAGTACCGCCGAGGCGATCGCCCGTGACGCCCATTGCCCGGTGCTGGTGGTACCCGGCGAATCCTCCTAAGGCCTGAGGTCGGTGACTGACCCTGACTTCAGGGCCAGTCACCCCCAGGCAGCGATGCGTCCATTATGCCAAGAGTATCCGTGACCTATGGGACCAGAAACCTTTGCGTGGGGCGGGTGGTGGCTTTTTCCCATCATGCCCCTTTTCATGATTGTGTTGTTTATGGCCATGCTCTACTTCTGTAGGGGAAGCGCTTCAAGACACACGAGTCGAAATGACACCGACGGGTCTCCGAGAGACCCCAAGAATTCGGAAACAGCTATTGAAGTCCTCAAGAAACGCTACGCAAAAGGCGACATTACCCGAGAAGAATTTGAGCAGGTAAAAAAAGATCTTCAAAGCTGACGGCACCATCCTTGCTTGATACTCGCGCAGCATATCGGGGCCTGAGAAGGATGGCACTTAAGGCATCGTGTTCCCCCGATGGCGCGGGTAGTGATTATGTTCGACGGTTTAACGTCCAGCCTTGAAACGTTCCATGTCGTTGCAGTCAGAGCACTGACTGCCATTTGGAGGATATGATGCCACTTGTCAACATCTATCTACTGAAAGGTAAATCGCGTGCCTACATCAAGGCGATCGCCGATGGGGTCAATGCGGCAGTTATCGACACCATGGGGTTTCCCGACGATGATCGCTATCAGATCATCCATGAATGCGAATCAGGTTATCTGGAATATCAAACGCGTGACACCGAGCGGGTGATGATGCACTTGGTGATGCGCCGCGGTCGCCCGGATGACGCCAAGAAAGCATTCTATGCCAGAGTAGTCGAATCGCTGGCTCGCGATCCCGGGATCGATCCCGGCAATGTGTTCATCACCATTACCGAGAACAATGACATCGACTGGTCCTTTCAGGATGGGGTCGCCCAGTTCTGTTCAGAGTAGTACCCGCTCTCCCGAACGAAGTACTGCCGGTGTGGCGTTCGGCTTCGGGGAAGACTTATCAATTTGCGCGTCAGACACGATTGGTACTTGAGTATCCTGAGAAACTCACTGCCCGAGGGCTTGCACAGGGGCGGCACGTTGACGCGGTGCACTTAGCCCGGGCGAGACCAGTCTCTAGTCTATAAGGATTTCCCCCTTTCCTGGCTCCGACATGCACTCACAACGCGCTCGAGGACGACGGCATCGCCGAGGACATACTAGGGCCGGATCGCCGAGGTGGCCGGAAAGACTCCCGACGTCGAGTCGGCCCAGGAAATACTTGATCTCAGCGACCAGACCCTGAAGTGGGAACGTCACACCGTTTTTTTGGTTCTTCGCAGATCCGCTTCTTTCTGATGGTGATGTTCCAGCCGCTGACCCTCGAGTACCTGGCCGGCGCCATCTTGCAGCGCCTTGCAC
>JAIVHL010000201.1 GCA_020201075.1 Halomonas sp.
CGCTGCGGGTCACCCCACACCCCCACCAGACAGCCTGGGGGCATGGGCTGCTTGATCACCACGCTGCCCTGCTCCATCGGCCCCATCTGCTCACCCTCGCGGTCGAGGATCTGCACGTCGAAGATGACATCCATGGAATAGGCCAGCGCCACGGCGTAACCGCCGGTGTCGCGCACAACACCCTTGGGCTTGCCGGTGGTGCCGGAGGTATAGAGCACGTAGAGGGGGTCGGTGCCCTTCACTGGTACACAGTCGGCAGGCTCGGCCTGGGCAACCAGGGTGGCCCAGTCGTGATCGCCCTCGCCCAGCTCGGCGGTATGCTGCTCGCGCTGGAAGACCACGCAGGCGTCGGGCTTGTGGCTGCTCTGCTCGATGGCCGAATCAATAATGCCCTTGTAGGGCAGTACCTTGGTGCCCTCGACGCCGCAGGAGGCCGCGACCACTACCTTGGGTGTGGCGTCATCGATGCGCACCGCGAGCTCATGTGGGGCAAAGCCACCGAACACCACGGAGTGCACGGCGCCCAGGCGCGCGCAGGCATACATGGCCACCAGCGCCTCGGGCACCATCGGCATGTAGAGCACCACGCGATCGCCCTTCTCCACGCCCAGGCCTTTGAGAGCACCGGCAAAGCGGGCAACCTGGTCGCGCATCTCGCGATAGGTCAGGGTGCGCTTGCTGTCGGTCACCGGCGAATCCCAGAAGATCGCCGGCTGGTCGCCGCGGCCCTGCTCCACATGGTAGTCCAGCGCCGCATAGCAGATATTCAATTCTCCATCGGCAAACCAGCGCGCGTGGTTGGCCTCATCGTAGTGGAGAATCTGGGTAGGTGCCTTGAACCAGGGAATGCGGCGGGCTTGCTCGGCCCAGAAGCTCTCGGGCTGCTCGATGGAACGGCGAAATTCGTTGGCGTATGTGCTCATGGGTATCCTGTCGCAGGTCGGTGGCATCGAAAGATTGTTGACACTGTAGTGCACTATGCCGCGGCTGCCCTCATACGATAGGCTAACTTTCGACAAAAGGTGGAGATATCCAGAGCTACATTGTCAACAACATGGCGTCAACAGCGGAACGGGCAGCCCACCTCTCAACAACGCGATTGAGCACTATTCCGCCTTCCATCATCTAGTCTATGCTTTAATCAAGTGCTAAATCAGAAAAGCACGCTCATCAAGGAGCGGGCAGCAAGGCTTGACCAGCGCGGGGAATCGACATGGGTAATGCCAACAGCACCTCAGCGCGCCTCCTTGCCGGAGGCGACGCCACCATCGACAGAGCCACGGCGCTTCTCAAGGCCATGGCCAACGACAACCGGCTGCGCATCCTGTGCCTGCTCGACGGGCAGGAGCTGTCGGTGACCGAGCTCAACAGCCGGCTCGCTCTCAGCCAATCGGCGCTCTCCCAGCATCTGGCCATCCTGCGTCGAGAAAATCTGGTCAGCACGCGGCGCGCCTCCCAGACCATCTATTATTCCTGGCAGGGCGACAGCGCCCACACGATCATCGAGGCCCTCGGCCAGCTGAGGCTGATCGATTAGCGACGACGCAGAGGGCTCTGTTCCAGCACCTCGAGCCCCTTCTCCAGCGCCCGCTCCACCCCGACCGAGACCGCCGCGCCTACCCGATCCGCCAGGTTGCGGCGCGGCTCCAGACGCAGCCGGATGACCCTTGCGGTGTTCATGCGCTCCATCAGATACGCCTCGCTGGTGCCCAGCGCATCGACCAGCCCCTGCTCCATGGCGTCACGTCCATACCAGGTTTCCCCGGTGGCCACCGCCTCGATATCCAGCCCCGGGCGTCGCTCGGCCACATGACGCTTGAACAGATCGTGAACGCTCTCCAACTCATCGACAAACTTCTCGCGCCCCTCCTCGCTGTTCTCGCCGAACACGCTGAGGGTGCGCTTGTAGCGACCGGCGGTCAGCACCTCAACGTCGATATCTGCGTCTCGCAGCCGGTCGAGTTCGGCGGCCGCCAGCCCGTAGGCATGCACCAGGCCGCCGGCCGACTCCAGCCGCACGATCACCTCGTCGCCCTTGTCGGCGGCATCGATCAGTGCCGACACCTCTTGCGCCAGCCGACCCGTGGCGCTGGCGCGTATATCTCCGTGGAAATCGATCACCCAGGCGATGGCTCGCTCCGCCTCACCCTTGCGCCCGCTCTTGTTGCGGGCCTTGTCCTCGCGGCGAAACCCCTTGACAAGACGCTTGCGGGCCCCGGGTTCACTCGCGGCCACGGTCAGGCGCCGGCGGCGATAGTCGCGGGTGTCGTTGAGTTCATCGAGGCGCAGCCGGGTGCGATCCGTCGCCTCACCGCGTAGCCGGGCCACCAGCGCCACGGCCAGCACAATGATCACCACCAGGCTCACCAGCTGAGCCAGAAACATGCCGAAATCCGCTAGCCAATCGTTCATCCATTTCTCCTGTCCATGTTCGGGCTTATCAAGCCGCTTGAATGAAACACTCGTTTGAAATAACCTGAGCGGCGATTTCCCGTCACGCACTGCCAGGAGCCCCGATGAGCCTCTCCACCCTCGACAAGCTGCAGTCCCGTTTTGACCCCCAGTCCGCCCAGGGCATGGACGACGTTTTCCAGTTTCACTTCAGCGATGCCGGCAGCCACTACCTGGTGATCAAGGACGGCACCCTGGACGTTCAGGAGGGTGAGCATGACGATCCCTCCGTCAGCCTGAGCATGAGCACCGACACCCTCAAGGGAATCATGAACGGCGAGGTCAACGGCATGACCGCCTTCATGACCGGCCAACTGAAGGCCACCGGCAACGTCATGCTGGCCACCAAACTGACCAGCCTGTTCCCCTCCGGCTGAGCCATGCGGCAGAACTCGTTCCGCGTCGGGCCGCCATCAGGCGGTCCGATTGCGTTTGGAGCCTGGCGCTTCGCGCTGCCTGACGCTAGCGCGCCGCCACTTCCGCCAAATGGGTCTCGATCAGCGCTCGCGAGATCGAGTAGAGCGGCGGCAGCGACGGCAGATGCCGCGGCGAATACCAGGCCGCATCGGCGATCTCCACACCGTCGATACGAATCCGCCGGCTGGCCGCCTCGGCAAAGAAACCCAGCATCAGCGAATGCGGGAAAGGCCACGCCTGACTGCGGAAGTAGCGGAGCCTGCCCACCTGCAGCCCGACCTCCTCGAAGACCTCCCGGCGCACCGCCTCCTCGGCCGACTCGCCGGGCTCGATAAAGCCGGCAAGGGTCGAATAGCGCCGCGGCGGAAATCGCGGACTGCGCGCCAGCAGCAGCGCATCGCCATGGGTCACCAGAGTAATGATGCACGGCGAGATACGCGGATAGTTACGGTGGCCGCAGCCGAAGCAGTGCATGGCAAACTCGGCGTCGAGACGCTCGGCAGGAACGCCACAGCGACCGCAGAAGCGGTGATCACGCAGCCAGGCACCCACCTGCAGGACCGTGGAGAGCAGCGCGAAACGTGACTCCGGCAACCTGGCCAGCCAGCTTCGCCCCTCCAACCAGCCTTCATCCGGTGTCGTCTCCAGCGACAGCGCCACCGGCTCATCGTCCCAGTAGCAGATCGGCTGCATGGTCGGCGTCCAGGGCTGCATCGGCTGCAACAGGTCGCCGTCCGGGCCCGGTGCGATACGCCCTTGGGACAGACGAATGACCCGCCCCGCCGTCGCCTGGAGGGGCAGCTCGCGGCGCAGCATCAGTGCGGCACTCCCTCGCCCATTCGGTCCCAGTGACACTCGCCGGCCGCCTCGCGAATGCGCGACAGCTTGGCACGATGATCGATCAGTTCCTGCTCGCTGGGGGCCAGCACCGTCAGGCATCCCGGCTCAAGGGCGAGGCGGCGAATCGCCATCGCGCCGCTGCCGGCTTCGCCGTTCTCTCCCGCACCGGAAGCGTCAAGGGAGAGCGCCGTCTGGCCGCCGGTCATCGCCAGATAGACATCCGCCAGGATCTCGGCATCCAGCAGGGCGCCGTGCAGCACCCGGTGACCGTTGTCGATCTCGTAGCGCTTGCACAGCGCATCGAGACTGTTGCGCTGGCCGGGGTGCTTGTCACGAGCCATCACCAGGGTGTCGAGAATCCGGCAGTGCTCGGCCACCGGTCCCAGGTGCGGCTCACCGCGCGCCCGGTTGAGCCTTTCGAACTCGTGATCGATAAACCCGACGTCGAAGGGAGCGTTATGGATGACCAGCTCGGCCCCGTCGATGAAGGCCCAGAACTCATCGGCGATCGCCGCGAACAGCGGCTCACCCGCCACCCGCTCGTCGGTGATACCGTGCACCCCGACAGCCTCGGCCTCGATCTCCCGCTCGGGATTGATGAACTGGTGGTAGGTGTTGCCGGTGAGTCGGCGGTTGACCATCTCCACCGCCCCGATCTCGATCAGGCGGTGGCCTTCTCGGGGGTCGATGCCGGTGGTCTCGGTATCGAGAATGATCTGGCGCATGGCGAACTCTCTGCTTCAAGAAATAGGGACAACAACGCGCTGCTCAGGCCCGGGCGCGAGCCTCTTCGATGGCCTCGTTGGCCAGCTGATCGGCGCGCTCATTACCCGGGTGGCCGCTGTGCCCCTTCACCCAGTGCCACTCGATCCGATGCCGGTGGGTCTCTTCGAGCAGCTCGCGCCACAGCTCGGCGTTCTTCACCGGCTGCTTTCCGGCCGTCTTCCAGCCGCGCTTGACCCAGTTGTGAATCCACTCGGTGATGCCGCGCCGCAGGTACTCGGAGTCGGTCCACAGCTGCACGCGACAGGGCCGCTTGAGCTCACGCAGCGACATGATCGCCGCCATCAGCTCCATGCGGTTGTTGGTGGTGCGAGCCTCGAAGCCGTTCAGTGCCTTGTCGTGCTGTCCACTCTTCAGCAGGGCGCCCCAGCCGCCGGGGCCGGGATTGCCGCGGCAAGCGCCGTCGGTATAGATGACCACCTCGGGCAAGGGGGCGCCCTCCGTCTCGGCAACTTTCTCAGTCAGCGTCTCAGTCAACCTCTGTTACCTTTTTCTGCTCGTTGGGAGGGTATGGCTCGGGCGGAAACCGCGACTGGCCCAGCCGGGTAGCGCCCAGGGCGGAACCGCCGAAGGGGGTGGCGAAACCAAGCCGTGTGTCCTGGCTCATCGCCAGCTGAGGGCGTCGCCTTGCCTGGATCATGTAGCTGTCCCCCAGCGGCAAATTATGCCGCCGACCGAGGGTCTCCAGGGCCGCATTGCAGGGCAGCGTGCCGGGCAAATGAAAACCGCAGTAGTCTACCCGCTCAATCTCGAAGTCAACAAACGTCAGCCAGTCACGCAGCCGCAACGGCGTCCGCCATTGGCCACGCCAAGGCAACCGCTGCCGCCGACCGGGCAACAACCGCGGCAGCCCTCCCGCCGAAAAGGGCATCCAGCCGAAGATAATCAGCCTGCCGTCGTCGCGGGTCACCCGGGCGGATTCCTGAAGCGTACGATGGGGGTCGGGCGCCACCTCGAGCAGGTGATGAATCACCACCAGGCTGAGGCAGCCATCGGGCAAGGGAAGCGCCTCCGGGGAGCAGACCAGGGTAGCGGGATGCTCCGACAGCTCCCGAGTCGGGGCCCACGCCATGGGGTGGCGTACGGGACACATGTCCGCCAGCGCCCCGCCCAAGCCGAGCTCGAGGCTGTGAACGCCAAACAGCCGCTCACACACCGGCCCCAGACAGGCACGCTCGGCCTGGCGCATCGCCTGGCCCCCGGGAGTGGCCCAGAAGCGTCGACCCTCTCTCACCAGCGCAGCCAGAGACGAAACCGTGGGGGAAATTGACATCGGCAGCAGACTCCTCCAGTCTGATCGGATTTTGCAATCCGTTTTCATGCCCGTTCAGGACACCGTGACCATGTTGAGCGTGACACCGATACCTGCGTTTGGCGATAACTATATCTGGCTACTGCGCCAGGATACGAGTGCCGACATCGGCGTGGTCGACCCGGGTGATGCCGCCCCGGTGATCGAGCTGATCGAGCGCGAGGGACTGACCCTGACCACGGTGCTGATTACCCATCATCATCATGATCACACCGCGGGTCTTGCGACCTTGATCGAGCGCTATTCGCCCCGGGTCATTGGCCCCGACAATCCCGACATTGCCGGAATCGACGAGCGCGTCGGCCAAGGAGACGAGTTTCGGGCCATGGGACGCTTGTTCGAGGTGCATGAAGTACCGGGACACACCCTGGATCATATCGCCTTCTTTACCGCGGGCATTCCCCCGCTGCTGTTCTGTGGCGACGCCCTGTTCAGCGCCGGCTGCGGTCGTCTGTTCGAAGGCACCCCCGAACAGATGCACGAATCCCTCGGCAAGCTGGTGGCGCTGCCCGACGACACCTTGGTGTTTGCCGCCCACGAATATACCCTGGCCAACCTGCGCTTCGCGTTGGCCGCCGACCCCCACAACCCGGATGTGGCCCAGGCAATGGAAGAGTGCCAGCACGCCCGCGATCTCGACCGCCCCACGCTGCCGAGCTCTCTGGCGCGCGAGAAGCGCATCAATCCTTTCCTGCGCTGCCACGATGCTGGCGTTCGCCAGGCCGCCTCGGCTCGGTTCGACGGGACGTCGTCGCCCCAGAGTCACCGGCTGCCCCTGGAGACGCATTTCTGGGACTCCCTAGCCCTGGAGCCTCGCGATGTCTGGAGCCGGCTGCGTACCAGCTTCCAGTGGCAACAAAGCCTGGACGAGCCACGGGTACAGCAGTGGATCGATCACTACCGCGCCAGCCCCCATAACATCGTCGAGATCACCGAGCGCGCGCGTCCGTGGCTGGCGTGGATCGTCGAGCAGGTCGAGGCGCGAGGCCTGCCGGGGGAGATCGCCCTGATTCCCTTCGTGGAGAGCTCCTTCGACCCCACCGCCCGCAGCCATCGGGGCGCTGCCGGCCTGTGGCAGTTCATGCCCGGCACCGGCGACGCCCTCGGCCTTCGTCGAGTGCGCGGCTACGACGGCCGCCTCGACGTCGTTGCCTCGACTCGCGCCGCGCTTGACTACATCGAACTGCAGGCCGACCAGTGGTACGAGGGCGACCTCGAGCTGTCGCTGGCCGCCTACAACGCCGGCGCCGGCACCGTGAACAGGGCGCGTCGCAACGCCGTCTCCAGCGGCAACGGCGACGACTACTGGAGCCTGAACCTACCCCGGGAGACCATGAACTATCTCCCCAAGCTCAAGGCCATCGCTGCCATTGTCGACAATCCTGACAAATACCAGGTCGCCCTCCCCGTCATCGAGGACGCGCCGGCCTTTGCCAAGATTCCCGTGAACCGTCCACTCGGTCTGGACGAAGCCGCCCGCCTCTCCGGCGCCAGCCGCGATGAGCTCGCCGCGCTCAATCCCGCCCTCAGCAACGGCACCGCTCACCCCGGCCAGGCTCGAGTGCTGCTGGTTCCCACCGACCGCGCCGATACCCTAATGGCACGCTTGGAAACGCCCGCCTCATCCCCCTCGCCGGCCGGCAGCGATGAAACCCGCTACGTGGTGCAGAGCGGCGACAGCCTCTCGGCGATCGCCTCCCGCCAGGGCGTGAGCGTGTCACAGATTCGTCAGGTCAATGGCCTGAACGGCGACATGCTGCAGCCGGGACAGGTGCTTGATCTGCCCCGCCAGAGCCTCGCCTACCGCTAGTCGATGCGGAAGGGATGACGGGAACGCTTGCCAAGCCGCCAAGGGCCTGACAACTTATTGGCCGACCAACGTCGGCCCCCTCGAGGGCTGGCTGCCACCGACCAAGGATGTCGCCGATGCCCTCAGCCCTGCGCCGCCTGACCCTGGCCGCTCGTGTCGCGGCCTGCCTGCTGCCTATAGCCATTTCAACGGTCCTGACGACCGCCCTGCTGGCCAACCAGGCAGCGGCGGCCTCGCCCGGCGACGTGCCCACGGTTCACGGCCTGGCGCTGTACGGCGACCCGCAACTGCCAGAAGACTTTGCCCACTTTCCCTA
>JAIVHL010000065.1 GCA_020201075.1 Halomonas sp.
TCCCTCGCCGATGCCTTGTATGAGGCCCTGGCTAAACGCATGGATGCCATTCGCCTGGGCGATCCTCTGGCCGACGACACCGACATGGGCCCCATGACCAGTGCCCGCCAACGCCAGACCGTTGAAGACTATCTGCAAGTGGCCGGCCAGGAGGGCCTGACGGCGGTACGCGATGGCCACCACCGCCGGTTACCCGAGCGGGGGGAGTTCGTGGCACCGACCCTGTATCGCGATGTGCCCGTCGAGAGTCGCCTCTGGCGGGAAGAGATCTTCGGGCCGGTGCTCTGCGGTCGCAGCGTGGGCAGCGACGACGAGGCCGTCGAACTCGCCAATGCCAGTCCCTTCGGCCTCGCCGCGACGGTGATCGCCGGTAACGTCGCACGGGCACGTCGCATCGGACGGCGTCTGCGCGCCGGCAGCATCTGGGTCAACAGCGAGCAGATCGTGATGCCGGAAGTCAGCTGGGGTGGCTTCGGCATCAGCGGCATCGGCCGTGAGTTAGGGCCCTGGGGGCTGGAGGAGTACCTCCAGGTCAAGCATCTGATCGGGCCGGCGGCATGATCACACCCCTTTCGCTGCCAACCACTGGCGGATGATCGCCTTATGGCGCATCCCGTCGTAGCTGGGGAAGTGTCCGCCGTGCACGATGCTTACCGGTAGGTCGTAGAGGCGCTTCATCGAGGCGACATAATCCGCGGCGTCGGCGTGATAGGTGTCCTCGATCAGCGGGCCGTCGTAGACGATGTCGCCTGAGAACAGGATGCCGCTGCTGGCTTCCCACAGGGCGATGCCTCCGGGTGAGTGTCCGGGGGTATGAATGACTTCGAAGACACGATCACCCAGGTCGATGACATCGCCATCTTCCACGAGCCTCGTCGCCGGCGCGGATCGCACCGAATAGGTGGTCGAACGGTAGGGGACCGGTGGGAGTCGGTCGAAGATGTCATCCGTCACGTAGGGGTCCGCCAGCGTCTCGCGTCTGCCCGGGTGCGCGAGGATATCCGCCTCGGCACGATGAACCACTCGGTCACTGAATTCATGGTGACAGCCAATATGATCGAAGTGGGTGTGGCTGGCGACGGCCGTGAGTTCGCGTTCCGTGACGATTGGCACCCACTCGCGCAGGGACAGCACTCCCATGCCGCTGTCTACCAGCATGTCTCGGTCACGTCCGCGGACGTGCCAGATGTTGCAACGGTAGAACGCCTTGATGAACGGCTCAGAGATCAGTGTCACTTCGTCGCCCAGCCGTTTGCAGGCATACCACTCTTCCGGTCGAGCACGCGATGTCATGCGATGGCCTCCTGGGTGTCGGGGGTGGTGAATAGGCTGACGTCAGCCGGGTCCGCATAGAGCGGCAGACTCGAGCCCGCCTTGGGTTCGGCATTGGGAGGAAGATAGGCCACCAGGGTCAGGTTCGGTGCCCTGTCACTGCGAAGGTGACACCGGTAATGAGCGCCAAAGAAGGCGCTGTCGATAACGGTAGCGGTTCCCAGCGACCACTCCTGTGTCTCGGTGGTCAATTGCTCGGGGCGAATACAGGCCACTCCTTGTTCTGTGTCGCCGAAGTCGTGAGAGAGCGGTAACGGTCCCAGTGGCGTTTCCAGGCCGCCCTGATCCCGCCATGCCGGGATCTGATTGACCTCACCCATGAAGTTGGCGGCGAAGAGGCTGCAGGGTCGGCGATAGACGCGATCCGGTGGCCCCTGGTCTTCGATGCGACCGGCATTCATGACCACGATTCGGTCGGCGATTGCCATCGCTTCTTCCTGGTCATGGGTCACATGCACGAAGGTGGTGCCCACCTCACGCTGGATGGCCTTCAGTTCATCCTGCATCGATCGTCGCAGTTTCAGGTCAAGCGCGCCAAGCGGCTCGTCGAGCAGCAATACATCGGGATTCACCGCCAGCGCCCTGGCCAGGGCGACGCGCTGCCGCTGGCCACCCGAGAGCTCATGAGGGCGCTTGGTACCATCCTGGCGCAGCCCGACCAGTTCCAGGAACTGATCCGCCTTGGCATGTCGATCCGTCTTGCCAAGGCCGCGCATACGCAGGCCGAAGGCCACGTTGTCTTTCAGCGTCATGTGCGGGAAGAGCGCATAGTCCTGAAACATGGTGGTGGTAGGGCGCTTGGCCGGTTGTACCCGGGTCATGTCCTTATCGCCGATCATGACATGGCCCCGGGAGGGCACCAGAAAGCCACCGAGTATGGATAGCAGCGTCGTCTTACCGCAGCCGGAGGGGCCCAACAAGACGGTGTATTCACCGATGTCGATCGAGAGGTCGATGTCTTTCAGCGCATGGAAGTCACCAAAGCTGTGGTGCAACCCGTTGATGGAGATAGAGGCAGTCATGTACGGCGTCGTCCGAAAAGAAAAATTTCAAGCAGCAGGACCACGGTTACCGAACCCAGAAATACCAGGCTGCCGATCGCATTGGTCTTTGGTGAGAGCCCGGAGCGCAGCAGGCTCCAGATCTCGACGGGCAAGGTGACATCGAAGCGGGTCAGCAGGAAGGCAATCACGAATTCGTCCCAGCTCAGTGTCATGGCCAGGAAGAAGGCGGCCAGGATGGCCGGCGCCAGCATCGGGATTGTGACCAGCGTGATGACCCGGCCCTCGTTGGCACCGAGGTCGCGTGCAGCGCGTTCTGCGTTCTGTTGTTGCGCCCCCATCGAGGCATAGATGATGGCGAAGCACAGCGGAAGGTTGATCACCACGTGCCCCATACCTGCCGTCCAGAGCGATAGGCCGATTCCCAACTGGTTGAACACGATCAACAGGCCCAGGCCTACGATCAGGTAGCTCACCGTCATGGGGGCGATCAGCAGTCCACGCATGAACACGCTGCCGGGCAGCACATGCCTTGCCAGCCCATAAGCGGCCAGGAAACCCAGAGTACAGGCCGTTAGCGAGGAGAATACGGCGACCAGCAGGGAGTTGCCGAGGGCCGCCATCAGCTGGTGATCCCCCAGGACTTCCTGATACCACCGGAGCGTCGGCCCTTCGAAAGGGGGCAGAGGCAGGTTGCCGTCCTTCAGCGAAAACAGCACCAGAGAGGCGACCGGTAGGTAGATGAAGGCAAAGGCAACGGCCAGGTAGACCCATTGAATGACGCGCATACGCTATATCCTGTCCAGTCGTAGCCATCTGGCGGTTGCGATATAGGCCAGGGTGACAAGCCCCATCAGCACCAGCGACATGGCGGACGCCAGGGGGAAGTCGCCGCGTCGGCCCAGTTGCATCATGATCACCTGCGGCACGGTCAACTCATTGTTTCCGCCAAGAATCTGCGGAGTGATGTAGTCGCCGATGCACAGCACGAAGGTCAGGAAGGCGCCAACCATGATGCCGGGCAGGGTCAGTGGCAGGATGACATGACGAAACGCTTGCCAACCGGAAGCGCCCAGGTCCACGGCGGCGCGGCGGTAGTTCGGCGAGAGCTGCACGAGATTGGCGAAGATCGTCAGCGTCAACAGCATGACGAAGAAGTGCACGAATCCCGTCACGGTGGCAAAGCGGGAACTCGCCATCTGCAGGGGTTCCGAGATCAGCCCGAGCGACATCATCGCGTTATTGAGCATCCCCTCGCGGGACATCACCAGTAGCCACGAATACGAGCGAACCACGTAGGACGTCCAGAACGGCAGAATGCTGAGCAAAAGCACCAGGCGCTGCCAACGCTTGGGAACACGAAAGGCGATGATCCAGGCAAGCGGGTAGGCGAGCAGCACCGAGATGACGGTGACCGTCAGCGTGATCTGCAAAGACACCCAGATGGCCTTGGTGAGGTAGGGCTGGGTGAAAAGCTTGTGATAATTATCCAGGCTCAGTGACCAGATGAGCTCACGCCCGTCGAGCGAGGCGAGGCTCATGGCCAGCATGATGGTGAAAGGGGCGACGAAGAAGGCGGTCGTCCAGAGCAGTGCCGGGGCCATGAAGCCCCAGCCCCGGCGAGTTGATGTCGATGCCATGGTCATCAGTACTGCAGCATTTCAAACCAGAGGTCCTGCATCGCGGCATCAAGCTCGGCATCGGGTGCAGGATAGAGTTGGCTGCGCGCGAGATAATCATCCTGCTGATCCCAGCGAAGCACCGACTTCTGTTCATCTGTGAGTAGGTCACCGGTTTTCTGATTGGCCGGCATTCCCCAGTAGCAGGAAGAGGTTGCCAGAGCCGCCTGGCCTTCCGGGCTGACCACATGCCGGACGAAGGCCTCGGCCAGTTCGGATTTTTCACTGCCGGCCACCACGGCGATTGACTGTGACCACCTGACGGCGCCTTGCGCCGGAATGGTCCAGGTCAGATTGGGTTGCTCTTCGGCAAGAACCGCCGTCAGCCACTCACCGCCACCTACCACGATGTCGGCTTCACCGGTCGCCAGAGCCGTTTGGCTGGCGACGACTTCGCCGACGGAGCCGGCCGTTTGCTTCATCTTGAGCAGTTCTTCGCGAATGGCCGGGAGGTCGTCTTCGGTGAGTTCACTGGTGTTCAATCCAAGACCCGTGGCGACCAGACCGATGACCGGCAGATAGTAGTCGTAGATGGCGATTCGCCCGGCAGGCTCATCCCCCCAGATGGAGAGCAGGTTGTCGAGGTCGGCGGCATCCACGGTATCGGCGTTGTAGGAGATGGTGTTGAAGCCGAACTTCTCAGTGACGGCATACGTCGTTCCGTCCATCTGGTTGCTGGAGGGCATAACGATCTCGGGGAAGAAGTCGTCGGTGGGCAACCTATCGGCATCGAGAGGAGCGAGGAGGCCCGCCTCGACGGCGCGGGGCACGTCGACCGTATCGATCACCAGCACGTCCCAATCCCCTGGGCGCGATTGCTCGAGCATGGCGAAAGCCGCCC
>JAIVHL010000066.1 GCA_020201075.1 Halomonas sp.
CCTGACGACCATAGCGTGCGTGAACCACCTGATCCCATGCCGAACTCAGCAGTGAAACCGCTCAGCGCCGATGGTAGTGTGGGGTCTCCCCATGTGAGAGTAGGTCATCGTCAGGCACTTATTTAGAAAACCCCAGTCTCGTAAGAGACTGGGGTTCTTGTCATAAAGCCCCGCCCTCGAAAGAAGGCGGGGCTTTTTGTGTTTCGGCCTCCCGGGCCGTCCCAATCCCGGTCGCTGCCAGACCGGGGGATGGGTGTTTCTGCCTTTGGCGCCGTCTTGGCTCGGCCTTGGGGACGGAGGCTGATCGCGTTTCTTGAGTCTAGCGGCAGAGGCTCTCGAGAGCTTCGATCAAGCTCTCCATCTCATCATCGGTGCCGATGGTGATGCGCAGGAAGTCACGCAGCGCATCGGTGTTGAAGTGGCGAACCAGGATGCCGCGTTCGCGAAGGCCGGCAAACAGCTGAGCGGCGTCGTGATCCGGGTGGGTGACCAGCACGAAGTTGGCCTGGGATGGCAGCACACGAAAGCCGAGCTTCTCCATGCGAGTACGGGCGCGCTCCCGGGTGGTGATCACCTTTTCGCGGCAGGCTTCGTAGTGTTCGTGATCTTCCAGGGCGGCGATGGCCACGGCGCTGGCGAGGCTGTCGACAGGGTAGGAGTTGAAGGAGTTCTTTACCCGAGTCAGCCCCTCGATGAGCTCCCTGGAGCCTACCGCATAGCCCAGCCGCAAGCCGGCCAGACTGCGCGATTTTGAGAAGGTGCCTGTCACTATCAGATTGGGATGGCTTACTACTAAAGGAATGGCACTTTCGCCCCCGAAGTCGACGTAGGCCTCGTCTACTAAAACTACGGAATCGGTCACCCGCCCGAGCAGCTCGGCAATCGCCTTGCGGCCGTGGCCGTGGCCGGTAGGGGCGTTGGGGTTGGCGAAGATGGTTCCGCCGCTGTCGGCGGCGAAGGCAGCTAGATCTACCTCGTGGTTGGCGGTCAGCGGCAGCGCACGGCGCTCGATGCCATACAACTGACAGTAGACCGGATAAAAGCTGTAAGTAGTTTCTGGCATTTCCAGGGGGCGGTGCTGACAAAAGAAGGCTTGGAAGGCCAGGGCCAGCACCTCGTCTGAGCCGTTGCCGACGAAGACCTGTTCGACCTCAACCCCGAACTCGCGGGCCAGCGCTTGGCGCAGGGCGCCGGATTCCGGGTCGGGGTAGAGTCTGAGGTGATCGGTGGAGTAGTTGCGCAGCACGGCACCCACGCCCGGGGCCGGCGGATAGGGGTTCTCGTTGGTGTTCAGCTTGATCAGACGTTCGCGGGGCTGCTCGCCGGGGGTATAAGGCGTGAGCTCGCGGACCCTGGGACTCCAGAACTTGCTCATGGTCGCTCGCTTGTTGGCAAGAATAGGGGATTCGGCCAATGGTGACCTGCCTGAAGCGGCCGCGCAAGCAGACGCCGTGCTAGTCTGGAGGCACTTTTGTAGATTCGAATGCAATGAGATCCTTCATGACCGCTCAGATCCTTGCCACCCTGCTGCCGGTGTTCCTGATCGCCGGCTGTGGCACCCTCTATGGACGCTTTCGCACACCGGATATTCGCAGCATCAACACACTCAACATGGAGCTGTTCGTTCCCATGCTGGTGTTTGCGGTGCTGGCCGACGGACAAGCGCCGCTGGAGGAATACGTCGGGTTGGCGATTGGTGCCGCGGTGATCGTGGTGGGCTCCGGGGTGCTGCTATGGCCTTTAGTAAAGTGGTTGAAGCTGAACCCCAAGACCTTTTTGCCGCCGATGATGTTCAACAACTCCGGCAATATGGGCATTCCATTGCTGCTGCTGGCCTTCGGTGAGGCGGCGCTACCCGCGGCGGTGGTCCTATTTATCGTCGAAATGCTGCTGCATTTCTCGCTGGGTCTCTGGATGCTCAGTCCTGGGACACCGCTGTGGCGGATTCTGCGCATGCCCATCGTGCTGGCGAGCATCGCCGGGCTTGCCGTCAACTTGGCCGGCGTGCCCCTCCCGGGCTGGCTTCTCGAGGCGCTGCACATGCTGGGCGGTGTCTGTATCCCTCTGCTGCTTTTTGCCCTGGGCGTGCGCATGCTAGATATCGACTTCGGCGACTGGAAGACCGGCATGTTGGGTGCGCTACTCTGTCCGCTGTCGGGGCTGGTACTGGCACTGCCCCTTATTTGGCTACTGGGGCTCTCAGGCCTGCAGGCCGCGGCGCTATGGGTGTTCGCCGCGCTGCCCCCGGCGGTTCTCAACTACCTGGTGGCCGAGCAGTATCGCCAGGAGCCCCACAAGGTGGCCTCGCTGGTGTTGATCGGCAACCTGGGTGCTCTGGTAGTAATGCCGGTGGTGCTGGCTCTGGTGTTCGGGCATGTCTACCCTGGCGTGGGCTGAGGCAGGCAGGACGGTGTGGCAGGCTGTCCGCCAGTGTCGTGAGAGGTTATGCTGTCAGTCAGGCCGCCATGAATGACGGTGTCACTGCCCACTGCTCAGGAGGACAGATATGCAAATCAGGACATTGCTTGCAGGATCGGCCATGCTCGCGCTGCTTGCCGGCTGCGCCGCCGGTCCGACTGCCGGCCCCGAAGCCCCCGCCATGCAGGTCGGCGAAGAGCGCTATCAGGGCACTCTGCCGTGCCGCAACTGCGACGGCATCGATCTCGATGTCGTTCTGAAGGGCGACGAGCTGAGCCAACCCCAGGAGCGGACCTTTACCCTCCAGGCCATCTATCGCGCGCATCCCCAGGACCCGCCCGACGAGAACTACGCAGGCAACTGGGAAGTGCTGAACGGCACCGCCACAGAACCGGATGCCACTGTCTACGAGCTTACACCGGACGGCGAAGGCCAGATCTACTACTTCCTGCGCCTGGATGAGCGGACTCTGGAGCTGATCGACCCCCAGCGGCGTCGCTTCCAGAATAGCGAGATGCTGCAGCTGCAACGACGGTAACCGCTAGCGCGCAGCTTTCACAGGGCGGCCACTTGGCCGCCTTCTGCGTTTTTCTGGAGAGGCGAGGAGCCATGGCCAAGGCAAAGAGCGCCTTCGTCTGCACCGAGTGTGGTGCCGAATTCAGCAAGTGGCAGGGGCAGTGCACAAGCTGCCAGGAATGGAACACGCTCAGCGAGGTGCGTCTGGCCCCGGCGCGCCCCGGCGCCGGCGCTTCAATCGGAGGCGCCACCGGCCGCAGCGGCTATGCGGGCGTGCTGAGCCGGGAGGTTGTGGATCTGGCCAACGTGGATCTGTCCGAGGTGCCCCGGTTCTCCTCCACCTTCGGCGAGTTCGATCGAGTGCTGGGCGGCGGGCTGGTGCCGGGTTCGGCGGTGCTGCTGGGCGGTAACCCAGGCGCGGGCAAATCGACTCTGCTGCTGCAGACCGCCTGCAAGCTGGCCCAGTCGCGCCGTGTACTCTACGTCACCGGCGAGGAATCGCTCTCCCAGGTGGCGATGCGCGCCCACCGCCTGCAGCTGCCGGTCCAGGGCCTGAAGATGCTGGCCGAGACCAGCGTGGAGACTATCCTCGCCGTGGCCGAGCGTGAGCGCCCCGATGTCCTGGTCATCGATTCCATCCAGACTATGCACCTGGAGGACATCGCTTCGGCGCCTGGTGGGGTGGCCCAGGTACGTGAGTCCGCTGCTGCGCTGACCCGCTTCGCCAAACACTCCAATACCGTGCTGCTTCTGGTCGGCCATGTCACCAAGGATGGTTCTCTGGCGGGTCCCAAGGTGCTCGAGCATATGATCGACGCCTCCCTGCTGCTGGAAGGTGGCGCTGATTCCCGCTTCCGTACTCTGCGCGGCCAGAAGAACCGTTTCGGCGCGGTCAACGAGTTGGGTGTGTTCGCCATGCTTGAGCACGGCCTGAAAGAGGTGAAGAATCCCAGCGCCATCTTCCTTTCACGCACTCAGGAGGAGGCGCCGGGCAGCCTGGTGATGGTGGTCTGGGAGGGTACCCGACCGATACTGGTCGAGGTGCAGGCGCTGCTGGACGACTCGCCGCTGGGTAATCCCCGCCGGGTCGCCGTAGGTCTGGACCCTAATCGTCTCTCCATGCTGTTGGCTGTGCTGCACCGCCATGGTGGGCTGTTTACCGGGGATCAGGACGTCTTTCTCAACGTGGTGGGTGGCGTGAAAGTGCTGGAGACAAGTGCGGATCTCGCCGTGCTGCTGGCGGTGGTCTCCAGCCTGCAGAACCGGCCACTCCCCAGGGAGCTGGTGGTGTTCGGTGAGGTGGGGCTCTCCGGAGAGATTCGCCCGGTGCCCAGCGGGCAGGAGCGTATCGTCGAGGCCGCCAAGCACGGCTTCACCCGTGCCATTGTGCCACGGGGCAATGCGCCCAAGCAGTCACCGCCGGGCATGGAGGTGGTCGCCGTGGACAAGCTCGTCGAGGCACTGGAGGCGCTGTGATCCGTGGCCGAAGCCCCGCCGTGCATGCTGTAGAATGTCGTTAACCAATGCCAAGGAGAACACGATGAGCGCCATCCGCCTGACCCAGTACAGCCACGGCGCGGGCTGTGGCTGCAAGATCGCCCCCGACGTGCTGGACGGCATTCTGGCCAAGGCCGGTACGGGTGCCACCAACTCGCGGCTGATCGTCGGCAATCAGGGACGCGAGGATGCCGCGGTCTACGACCTGGGCGACGGCCGCGGCATGATTGCCACCACCGACTTCTTCATGCCCATCGTCGATGACCCCTTCGATTTCGGACGTATCGCCGCCACCAATGCCATCAG
>JAIVHL010000067.1 GCA_020201075.1 Halomonas sp.
CCGCCTATGCGGCCCATGTCGAGGCACAGATCGATGCGGCAGGCGGGTTCTCGACGACTCTGCATCCTCCTCGGCCAGACGACCAGCCCTCCTTCAGGGTGACCTTCGACACCGGTGAGGCGGAGTTCCAGCAAGACGAACACCGCAGGCACCTGCTGGAGCTGGCGAGGGCCTTCGCCGCCATGGGTACCTCATTGCGCATCGAGGGGCTCACCGACCGGGTCGGGTCCGCCGCGGACAATCTGCTCCTGGGCACGGCTCGCGGGCAGTTCGTCTACGACTTCCTGGTTGAGAACGGCGTCGACCCCAATAATATTCAACTGGCGACGAGTCGTGGCGAGGGACGCGCCGGGGATGCCGATGCTGACGATGGTGTGCCCGACCAGGATTGGCGTGTCACCCGTATCTTCACTCCCGGTCGTGACTACTACTGGCTGTCGCTCAGGAGTACGGGAGGCGCCACCCTGAGCAATGTGTCGCCGGACCGGATCGCCAGCCCCGGCACGCAGAACGGTTTCGTGTTTCTCTGGGCCACGCAGCCGATGAACCTGTCGGGGAACAGCGTGATCATCGACGGCGAGACCTTTCCGCTCAGTGGCGCTGCGGGAGGGGGACAGGCCGTCGGCACCGCCGAGGCGCATGCGCATAATCTCAGCGTGGCGATCAATGGTACGGAGTCACTGCGTGCTAGCCGCCTGGGACATGTCGTCCAAGTGTCGCGAGCCACCGATGTCTTCGAGGTCACTCTGTTCAGTCGCTCATCTCGAGCGCTGTCGCTCACCGGCAGCGAGGGCCTCACGGTGACCGAGCAGTTCACTCGCACTCGCTCGGCACAGACCGAGAGCCGTGAGGGACAGAACACCACCATGGCCGTCGGCGTCACCGTCGACAAGCGCGAATCGCGCCAGTTCAACATGGCCGTCACCGGCAACAGCCAGATCTCCGCGCGGCTGGTCTCGGTGCCGCCTCCTGAACTGTTCGTGGAGGCGATTCGTGCCTTGCAGTCGGAGCGTCGCTCATGAGTGCCGCCACCCGCACTACCCAGGCGCTGGTCTCGGCCCCCTTGCCGCAGATCATCGAGAAGCTTGGGCTTGCCATTGCCGAGGGCCAGTTTGCCCTGGACCGCAATTCGGTGGAGATGGCACGGATCATGGCCGAGACCGAGGTCGAGATCGACGGTCAGGCCTACAACCTGCTGTCTCTCGGCTTCACGCCCAGCTTCTATGCCTACACCGAAGCGACGGTGGAGGCAAAGCTCAGCTTCACCATCAGCGAGACCACTGATACCTCAGTGGATGCATCGATAACCGGTAGGGTGAACACCGGGGTTTACATGGCGGCCGCCACGGTATCGGTCGGCTATGCCCGCAAGTTTTCCGTCGAGGCCTCGGGTAGCTCATCGATTGCGGCACGCCTGGTGTCACTGCCGCCACCGGAGGCCTTTATGGCGTTGCTGCGTGAACGCCAGCGCGAGCCGGGGTAGCAGCAATGCCGGCATATTTTGACTGGCAAGATTTCACTGACTGACACACAACGACAACACGATCAGGAGTGGGCTCATGAGCATTGGACAGGATCTACTGGACGTCCCCATGGGGGACATGATTCGCGACATGGCGTTCGCCATTGCCGACAGCCAGTTTCAGCTCGACCAGGGGTCGATGCGCACCGCCGAGATGATGGGCGGACTGCAATCGGTGTTCGACCGAGAGGGCAACCAGACCTTCGACGACAGCCGTGTGTTCTTTGGCTATGAGTACATGACGGTCAAACAGGCGCTGGCGTTCGCCATCTTCGATGATGCCCTGACGGGGGCCCTGGACGAGGACTCGATCAAGCTCAAGGAAGTGGTCATCGAGATCATCCGTGAGCTGGATGGGGTCAGCAACACACAGGCTGACGAACTGAGCAGCGCGACCGACGGCACCACCGCCGCGTCCTCGCTGCCGCAATCGGTTCAGGATGCCGTGATCCGGGTGCCGACCCGCTTGTCGATGATGGAGCTCGGCTTCACCCCGACGTTTTATCAGTTCGTCGATACCATCATCGAGGTCAAGATCGCCATCCGCATGACTCGCGAGCGTAGTTACAGCCGTACCACCTCAAATGCCAGTCGTGACGCCAGCAATAGTCGAAACAATACACGCCGTGGCGGCGCCATTCAGGCGCTGTTCGGTGGCAAACGCTCGAAAAGCACCAGTAGCCAGAGTTCGGTGCAGACCACCCAGGTGGATGCCACCTACGCCAGCAAGTACAGCTACTCCGCCGAGGGTGCAAGCCTCTTGCGCACCAAGCTGGTACCGGTGCCGCCCCCCGGCGTACTAACGGACCGCATTCGCGGTTTCATGGAAATCGAGGAAGAGGCGCGACGTCGGCGCATGGAAGCGGAGCTGCCACCGCCGGATGACGGAGGTGAATGATGAGCGTCGGTCAGGATCTCCTCAACGTCCCCTTCCCGGAAATGATCAAGTCCATGGGCCTGGGCATCGCCGAGGCTCAGTACGAGCTCGACCTCACGTCGCTCAAGATCGCCAGGCTCATGGCCGGCTATGCGCCGGAATCCGAAGAGGAAGGGGGAGCGGCATCGAGCGAGCGTAGCAACCTCGTCGACATAGGTGACGGTAACAGTGAGGGCTACTCTCTACTTGAGCTAGGCTTCACGCCAACCTTCTATCAGTTCGTGGATACCCTGATCGAGGTGAAGATGTCCATTTCCATGGCGTCTCAGACCGAAAGCCGTCGCTCCTCGACCCAGGTTAACGCCTCGGTGAGCGGCAAGGTCGGTTTTCTCTCGGCGAGCGCCAAGATGCAGGTCTCGACGGTGTCGGCCAGCTTTTCCAGCAAGTACCAGTACTCGGCGGAAGGCAGCTCGCTGATGCGGACCAAGCTGGTTACCGTGCCGCCCCCGTCGATTCTGGAGGAGCGTATCCGAGCCATGATCAATACACCAACGGAGTAGCGCATGCCTCGCAATAGCTGGATGTCGCTGCTGGAAGAAGAGCCACCTCACGCAGGCGCTGTCGATCCGCAATCGGCGGGGGAGGTGGGCTCCTCAGCGTTGTCGCTGCCCCCTGAATTGGCCACTCTCCAGGCCGAGCGCATCGCCCTTGAGGAGCGCATGGCGGCATTGAGTGGAAGATCGAGCGAACCGACTGGCGAGACGCGGCGTTTTCCGGTCACTCCACTAGGTGAGCGTCGTCAGGCCGATGAGGCCTGGGCGCGTCGGCGTGACGTTAACGACCTGCGCCAATTGGACAGTTCATGGCGTCATGCCGGAGTCCCAGTGCGGCAGGGTGGCGCTGCCGAGAGCGACCAGGCGGTTGACAGTGAGCCGGTTCCCACCCTGCGAACGGGGCAGCGGCTGATCCGCCGACTGGCGCTGAGAGATCGTCTTCAGGCGTCAGCGGGTCGCACGGGGCTTTCGTCGGACGAACCGGACGATGGCCCACGACGGCCGCCCGTGTCGGCGGTTGAGCGGCTGCGCGAACGATGGGATGAGGGACCAAGCCTGCCTGACCGTTGGCAAGCGACCCGCGATGCCTTGTCCACACGCGTGGAGCGTTACTACACCGAGCGGCGTGATCGTCTGCTGTCCGTGGTCACCGGGGGCAGTGGGGATCTCGATACGCGTGCCGAACAGGCACGCGACAGGGCGCTCGAGGCTCGTCGCCTCGAGCGGCAACGTCAACAGGCCGATGACGAGCGTGTCCAGCGCTCGCGCCAACGGTCCCGTTTCCTGCCGGGAGACAGTCCATGAGTCGTGGTGGTCAGATTGCTGCCGATGCCGTTCGCGACATGCTGGTGGGCCTAGCCGATGCCCTGCGCACGGCTCAGGATACCCTGAGCGAGGCCGGCCGGATCAGCGAAGGGGGCATGGGATACGAGATTCCCTATCTCGATTTCACCTTCGAGGTGGAGTTTTCCGAACAAACCTCGAATCAACCCAGCACGGCGGCGCCGCTACTCAAGCTGTTTCCGCGCACGTCGAGTTCCGGCGGCCTCAATCGCGAGACGGATATCACCTCGCGAATCTCCGGCCGACTGGTTTCCACGCCGACTCACGGCGGGCGACCCGCGGCGCTCTTGGAGATGGCACTGGTACACAAGAATGATGGCCCGGCCATCGATATCCTTCTGTCGAATACCGCCGGCGAGCGCTTGACCGATGCCTTCATTGAACTGCAGGTCGACGTCGACATGACCGAGCGGCTGATTGGCTTTCGCCCCACACCCACGCAGCGTCTTGCACTGCTCCCGAGCCAGACGGTACTCACCGACGAACAGGGATATGTGCAGTTGTCTCTCAGCACCGGCTCCCTGGGTGGAAAGTCAGTGGTGGTAAAGGCCGAGGCTCAGGGAGCGGTGACGCGTCTGATCGTGGGAGGGAGTGAGTCATGACGCGAAAGCTTCAGATCAGCGCACGGCTGATCAATGGCGCAGGGCAGCCCGAGCAGAATGCGCCTGTGGAGACCCAGGCCTTCCACCTGACCCGCGGCTGGGTGGCACTTGCCGAGGGACGAACCAACGCACAGGGTGACATCAAGCTGCAGGGCGTGGTCGAGGGAGAAGGCAGCTTCGTGCCTGCCCTGCGGCTGGTGCGTCCGGATCGCCAGCCCGTCGAAGTGCTCGCCCAGAACGCCACTTACGCGGCCACGCGGACAAGGGATGGGCGAGAGAGCGTCACGCTGCCCGAGCGTGAACTGGGCGAAGCGATCGTTGACAAGCCGGCCATCGATGCCCGTGTCATGGGCGTGTATTCCGAGATGCTGACCGCCGAGACCCTCAAGCGTCAGCAGCTTGAGGCGCAGATGGAGGTCAAGGTCTCGCGGGAAAGCGAACTTAACGAGAGCCTCAAGCGTGTCGAGGCCGAGCGAGAGACATTCCGCCAGGACCTCGAGATCATTCGGCGCAGTCAGGAGAGTTCGCCCACGATCAATAACCTGGCCGGTGCCATGTCCGGAGCTCTCAATCAGGCCCGCGATCAGGGTGGGCTGGAGCTTGTCGGTGCCGAGATACGATTGCGGGGCATCGTCTCGGAGGCCGGTGCGCGCTTTCATCCCCTGGATGCCGTCGAAGCACGGGATATCCGGCCAGAGAACGTATCGGAACTGGTGCTGCGTCTGGACCCACCGAAGCGTAGGGAGTCCGCGTCGGCAAGAGTGCCGGATCTGATCGGGCAGACAGTGGGGCCTGCCAGGCGTATCGCGTTGGGAGCTGGGCTCGCGCTTGAAGTTATCGAGGCCTTGTCACGCAAGCACCCTGCCGGCGCCATATTCCAGCAGATGCCCGAGGCGGGCAGCGTGCTGGATGAGGCCGAGGGACATATCAGCGTCGTGGTGGCTGCGGTGCGGGGCAATCAGGAGAATGACCAATGACGGATATCAAGCGACTGGTCAGCGACGTGACTGCCGCCCCGCTGGCAGAGATCATCGCGGCGGTGGGTAATGGCGTGGCAACGGCCCAGAGAGCCCTCGATGACCAGGCCATCCAGCAGGTGCTGGAACTCTATGCCGATGGCGATGAGGCGGTACGCCTGCTACGCGAAAGCGGCTGGCGGCCGACGTTCTATGCCATTCCCGAAGCCGAGGGTGAAATCAAGGTCAGCCTGGTGGTGTCCGGCAGTACCACCGCCAGTCGCTCGACGGGAGCAGAAGCGATGACCATGGCGCCGAGATCGCCGGCCACTCAGCCAGCGTCCGCGCCGCTGGCTACCAAGGGCCGCATGTCGAGCATGCTGTCACCCAAGCTTTACGCTACACCCGTGGATGCCGGCTATCAGAATCGCTATGACTACGAAGGCAGCGTCTCGGCCACGATCAAGTTTCGCATCGTGCCGGTGCCGGCTCCGCCCGGGGTCGAGCAGATACGCAGAGTGCCGAATCTCATTCCGCTGTCGGCGGCGGTGGCCACAGAGCGTCTTGAGCAGTTTGACCTGGTGATCGAATTTGCCGGAATGATCGACAGCGCCGACGCTGATGGCGTGGGGGTCATCCACCAGGCACCTTTGCCCGGAGAGCGTCTCCGCAGCGGCGACGTGGTAACTGCCACGCTAGGCGTTGTCGACCGGTAACTGTTGATCAGTGACTATTGACCAGCTGACCAGCAATTATTTAGCAGGCAAAGAGCCTTAACTATCGCGGTGAGAAGCGTCGGGTCAGCCCCATTTCTGCGATCATCCGCGTGGAGATCTCTTCCACCGAGAAGCGGGTGGCATCGATAAAGGGGATATGCAGCTGGCGGTAGAGGCTTTCGGCCTGCCCCACCTCCTGTGCGCACTGGTCCATGGAAC
>JAIVHL010000202.1 GCA_020201075.1 Halomonas sp.
CCGCAGGATTGCCGCCAACGGCAAATATTCGTCTACCGTAACTGGTATAGGACATGACGATCTGAACAATGATTGCCAGCAACCCGAACATCAGTATCGGAACAGCAATGCCTGCCACGTAGCCTCGCCCGAAAAAGGCAAACCAGGTATCGCTTTGATTGGCGATATCGACGTTTTTCCCGCCACTATAGATCAACACCAGGCCCTGAATCGCCGAAAGCATCGCCAAGGTAACAATCAGCGAGTTCAAGCGCATAAAGCCGATCAAAAAGCCGTTGACAGCACCGATAAACAGCGTCAATACAAACATCAGAATAATGGCATTCGTCGGACCAATCTTGTCATGCAAGTCGACGACAAGAACGGTGGAGAATGACAGCATTGAACCCACAGATAGATCCAGGTTTCCACCGATGATGACCACGGTTACCCCCACGGCGATGATTCCGATAATCGACGCCTGACGAAAAACCGTCATGATATTTGACTGGGAAAGAAATTGTTCGGAAAAGAGAGAAAATACAAACATGCCAATGAGAAAGAATATCAAGATACCTTGAGCAGATAGAAAACTCATCAACCCGGCCTTGCTTACTCTTCCTGCGATCAAGCTCTTATTACTATTGCCTTGTTCTGCAGAAGCCATGTCATTCACCTGTCTGGATATCGCCTTGCCATAAACCATGGTGACTTTTTGTGATGTATCAGCACGTCTGCCCCGTCGTCAGAAAGGACAAATCATTTGATAACGGTCACAACAAGAACACCGGTTTAACAAGAAAATTTTCTTCTCTTTTCGCACCGGGAGGCTCGAAACCACATCACCGGTGCGAAAAGCAAGACGGATTGACGAAACTTGCTTCGATAATATCGAGAGCAATGCTTAGTAAAACGTCAGAAGACAGGCTTATCGAATTGATCGATATTTTCAGCCGTAATCTTGGGAGTTTCGAAGAAGTTCATCTTCGGAACTTCCTTGCCATCCAGCACATCCAGAGCTGTTTGCAGGGCAGCTTCAGCATCATCCACGGGAGACTGGTAGATGGAACCGTAGTATTCGCCTCTTTCGATGGCCTCATAGCCAACGGCAAAATTAGTCGCCCCGATAAAGATGATATCCCCGGCTCTTCCGGCGCCCTTGGCGGCGTTCAAGGCACCGACGCCCATGTTGTCGTCACCGGAATAGACGCCATCTATACGGTCGTATTTGGTCAGGAAGTCTTCCATGACACGTTGGGCACGCTCTCGGTTCCAGTTACCCGGCTGAGTTTCCATCAGCTCGACACCCGGACAAATCTCTGCAAGACGATCTTCGAAACCCGCTGCCCGCTCCATGGCAGTCGTGTAGCCAGGCTGGCCGGAAATCTGCACGATCTGACCTTCACCACCCAGGGCATCACACATCATCTCGGCAGATGAAATGCCTTGCTGAACGTTATCCGGGCCAGAAAAGGCAGCAATGAATTCTATTCCGGCATCGGCAATCTTGGAGTTGGTTACCACCACGGGGATGCCAGCGTTATGCGCCTGGCGAATGGCGGGTATAACCGCTTGACCATTGGTCGGCCATATGATGATGGCATCAACCTCCTGCTGGATGAGGTTGCGCATCTGGCCGATCTGACGAGCGACATCGCCGCCGGCATCAAGCACCACGACTTCGACGTTATCGAGCTCCTCGGCGGCATTCTCGAAAGCACTTTCATAGGTGGTCTGGTAGCTGTCGACACCGACGTTATTCTGGGTGATACCGATTCGATAAGTTGTTTCAGCATGGGCAAAACCCGAGGAAATCAATATGACACTGGTCGCTAGCGCTGTTTTGTAGAACATGTTGTCACCTTTTTTGTAATGGCTTGTTGTGATGGCTTTTTTAAGCAATCTAGCGTTGCTTACTGGCGTTGCCTAGCTGACTTGGTCTGCTACCAGTCAGGTTAAGTGAAGCTTATGGGCTGGGAGGATGTCGTCGCAACGATGCTGAAGATGAGAAATGGCCATTCTGGTTATTTTTGATTCGACGTTTGAGCGGCGCGCAGGGAGAAGGCCCCGCCCGTCGAGACGGTCGGAGCAACTATCACAGCAAAAGGGACGGCGGCACGGGGGACTAATCCTGCGGGCAATCACATGCCGCGAGTCAAGACGTCGGCGGCTCCAGAAGCCTCTGCCAGGTCTCGATCACCACTCGGCGGTGATTCTGAAAGGCATCATTTCGCCCTCGAGAGGGCTCGCGTGTCAGCGAAGCGCGATGGGCGGCGCTGCGCAAGGCCAGATAGGCGTCGCGCAGGCGCTGGCACTCCTGGGCTGGAAGGCGCTCAGTGGTTTCCAGGGTCTCGAGGATGCGCATGTTATCGCTCCACTGCAGCAGTTCCGGCGTCTCCTGCCCCATGGCCAGTACCGCGTACTGACACAGGAACTCGATATCCACCATGCCGCCCGGGTCGTGCTTGAGGTCGAACTCTCCCTCCTGGCTCTTGCCACCCAGATGGTCGCGCATCTTGTGGCGCATTTTGACCACCTCCTCGCGCAGCGCCTCCCTCTCGCGTTCGCGACAGAGGATCTCGCTACGGATGGCGTGGAATCCCTCGGCCAGGCGCGGATGGCCGGCCACCACCCGGGCGCGCACCAGGGCCTGGTGCTCCCAGGTCCAGGCATCGCGGCGCTGGTAGTCGGCAAAGGCCGTCAGCGAACTGACCAGCAGCCCCGAGTTGCCGGAGGGACGCAGCCTCATGTCCACCTCGTAGAGCGTGCCCGCAGGCGTCACCGCGGTAAGCAAGTGGATGATGCGCTGACCCAGGCGGGTGAAGAAGACCCCGTTGTCCAGCGGGCGCTTGCCATCGGTGCTGCCCTGGGTGGCGCCATCGTGAATGAACACCAGATCCAGGTCCGAGCCGTAGCCCAGTTCGATGCCGCCCAGCTTGCCGTAGCCGACCACCAGGAAGGCCGGTTCGACATCGGCTCGGCCACCATCAACCAGCTCCGGGACACCGTGTTTGCGCGTCAGATGCTTCCAGGCCATGGCCAGCACGGCCTCGAGGATCACCTCGGCGATATAGGTGAGGTAGTCGCTCACCTTCATCAGATGACGGGTCCCGGCGATGTCGGAAGCCGCCACATGCAATACCTGGGCGTGCTTGAAGACCCGCAGCGCCTCGAGCTGGGCCTCTTCGTCATCTTCTGGAAGACGTGCCAGGGTCTGGCGCAGCTCGTCGGCCAGCAGCGTCTTGTCGGCGGGCGTGTAGAGGGTTTCCGGAGTCAGCAGCTCATCGAGCAGGATCGGGTGGCGGGCCAACTGCTCGGCGATCCACGGGCTCGCCGAGCAGAGCGTCATCAGATGCCCCAGGGCGTCGGGGTTTTCGCGCAGCAGGGCCAAGTAGGCGGTGCGCCGCAGCACTGCCTCGATCAGCGGCAATACGCGCTCGAGCGACTTATCCGGCATATCGCTGTCGACCACGGCATCCAGCAACATGGGTATCAGCGCCTCTAGCCGCTCGAAGCCGATACGCTGCATGCCCTGAACCTGGCGCGAGTGGTAAAGCCCGTGAAGCCGCCTGGCTGCCGCTGCGGGGTCGTCGAAGCCAGCCTCCTCAAGCAGCTCGGCCACTTCCGCTTCATCGAGTTCACCACGCCACAGCGCTCGCCATTGCCCCATGGCGATGCCGCCAGCCGATTCCTGAGACGCCTCTTCCACTTCCTCTTCGGGGTCGGCGATTACCGCATCGAAGTGCTGGCGGACCCTGGCACGCACCTCGTCGAGCCGGGCCATCAGCGCCGGCCAGTCCTCCATATCCAGCGCCAGGGCAACTCGCTCGCGGTCGAGGTCACCGTCTGGCAGGCTTTGGGTCTGGCGGTCTTCCAGAGCCTGAAGGGCATGCTCGACATCGCGCAGGAAGGCGTAGTCGGGGGTGAGCTCCTCGACGACGGCAATGGGCAGCAGGCCGAGCTCGGGCAGACGCTCCAGCGCGGTCTTCAGCGAGGTCACCTGCAGCTCGGTGTCGCGGCCGCCGCGGATCAGCTGAAAGGCCTGCACCACGAACTCCACCTCGCGGATACCGCCGGGGCCAAGCTTGATGTTGCCCTCCATTCCCTTGCGGCGCACCTCGCGGTTGATCATCGCCTTGAGCTCGCGCAGCGACTCGATGGCGCCAAAGTCCAGGTAGCGGCGATAGACGAAGGGTCGCAGGCTGGCCAGCAGTTCGGCGCCGGCGCCGAGGTCGCCAGCCACCGGGCGTGCCTTGAGCATGGCGTAGCGCTCCCACTCTCGCCCCTGGTCCTGGTAGTAGCCGGCCAGAGACGAGAAGCTGCCCACGAGTGGACCACCGTCGCCCAGCGGGCGCAGGCGCATGTCGACCCGGAAGGCGAAGCCATCGGCGGTCACCGCATCCAGGGCGCCGATCAAGCGCTGTCCCAGCTTGGTGAAGTACTCCTGATGCTCCAGGGACTTGCGTCCCCCTTCGGTCTTACCGTTCTCGGGGAAAGCGAAAATCAGGTCAATGTCTGAAGAGAGATTGAGCTCGCCGGCGCCCAGCTTGCCCATGCCCAGCACCACCATGCGTTGCTCGCTGCCGTCCCGACGCACGCCGGGCCGGCCCCAGCGCGGCTCAAGGAAGCGTTCCAGCCAGCCCAGAGCCACGTCGAGACAGGTCTCGGCCAGGCGCGATGGGCCTCGACCAGGCGCTCACGGATACGCGCAAGCGGCGCCTTAAGGGGCTCGGGAATATCGATCAACGGCAGGAAGTCATCAGGCAACGGCATGGTCGGTCTCACATCGGGGTGTGGCGAATCCCTCCAGCATAGCGAAGCCCAGGCGCCATGGGCACCCGGCACGACGGCGGAATGGTCAGCCGAGCAGTTTCTGTCCGGCAAGCAGCAACCAGGTAAGCCCGACCAGGGCCAGCGACACCATGACCGCAGCGGAACCTAGATCCTTGGCGCGCCCTGAGAGCTCATGATGCTCGGGGCCGATGCGGTCCACCACGCTCTCGATGGCGCTGTTGACGAGTTCCACCACCAGCACCATGAGGCAGCTACCCATCAGCAGGATCCACTCAACCGGACCCTCCCCAATCCACCAGGCCAGCGGCAGCAGCAGCACGCAGAGGACCAGCTCCTGGCGGAAGGCCGACTCGTGGCACCATGCGGCACTGAGCCCCTTGAGGGAGTAGCGGGTAGAGTGCACAAGGTGGCGCAAGCCGGTATGTCCGGGTTTCATCGCGAGTTCCTCAGGGTGGAAGTCAGACCGCTCAATGGGTATCGATCATGCGCTCGAGATCCACGGCTAGCGGGTCCAGCACCTCCGACCAGCTCAGATAGGGGGTGCTGCCGGTGCCGTTGACCAGTGCGGTAAACACGCCCCAGCGACCGCTGCGAGTGCGGAAGTAACCGCTGATAGCGCGCACGGCCACCGGCTGATTGAGAGTGCCTGTCTTGAGCATGACGTGGTGCTGGAAGGTGGATGATCCCCGGCGGATGAAGCGCATAACGCCATTGCTGGGAGACTGCAGGGTGGCAACGAAGCTTGGAAACAGCGACGGACGATGGAACATGCTGGCCAGCAGCGCATTGGTTCCCCTGGCCGACGTCCGGTTTTCTGTGGTCAGGCCGCTGCCGCTGAACAGGGTCACCGGACCGTGGTCGGGAATGCCTGCCACGAACTGCTCGATGGCCAGCCCGCCCAGGCGCAGGTCGGCGCGGGGCGTCTCGACCAGGTTCAGGGCCAGGGTATCGGCCATGAAGTTGTTGGAATAGTTCATCACCCGCAGCAGCAGCTCCTGTAGCGGCTTGCCGTCTACCGCGGCCAGGGTGCGGGCCCCTGCCGGCGGCTTGGCCTGGGTGGTGTCGGCACCATCCCGCACCGCAATGCCGGCCTGGTCGAGCATTGCCAGCAGCGTCATGGCCATCTGGTCGGCGGGGTCAGAGCTCGCTCGATAGATGTCCCGAGGACGTGCGTTGGTGGATATCTGGCCACTCAGCACCATGACGTCATGGCCTTCGCGGGTAATTCGCTCTGCTCGCAGCTCGGTACCGCTATTGTCAGGGCGCGTCGCCACCCGATTGTCGATGCGCAGGATGGCCGCCTGGCTGTCACAGCCAGTCACTCGGGAAGGGTCTCCCGGGGTTGCACCTGGGGCCACGCTGACACACCAGCTGCCGTAGTTGACTCCCGCCGAGGAGAGAAGCGCGCTGTAGGCGTTAGCGGAACGCTCGCGAGCCTGGCATCGGTCGGTGGTGATGCACTCAACCGGACCAAAGCGCCACTGACTGACCAGTAGCCTGCCCTCCACCGTGCGCACCCCGGCCTGGTGCAGCCGCTGCACCAGGCGCCATAGATCCTCGGTCGTCAGTGCGGGGTCACCGCCGCCGTCGAGGATCAGGTCTCCCCTGATCAGGCCCTCAGCGTCCGGGCGCGCCGAGCTGACCAACCGAGTGGTGAATCGATGCTGGGGGCCCCACCGATCCAGCGCCGCCGCGGCCAGGTAACTCTTGGTCACCGAAGCTGGCGAGAGCTGGCGTTCCGGCTCGATCGAGCCGAGCATCTCGTCCCCATCGATCAGGCGCGCCTCGGCGCTGATCAGAAAGCCCTTATCGGCCAGACGGCCAAGCTGGGCGAAACCCGATGCCTGAACGGACAGAGACAGGAGACAGAGAGTAAAAAGAAGCAGCTTCAACAGACGACAGCGCATGACAGCACCACAGATTAGGACGGGTTTAAGGATCAGTGCGTGGAAATCGACGAGAACAACTGGATGGTCAGCACTCCCGCCACAATCAGGCCGATGCCGATCACCGCCGGCAGATCGGGACGCTGGCCATAAACTACCAGCCCAACCACGGCGACCAAGACAATGCCCAGCCCCGCCCAGATGGCGTAAACAATGCCCACCGGCATCGTCCTCAGCACCAATGACAGCATATAGAAAGCCAATGCGTACCCGACCATCACCAGCAGGCTAGGCCACAGACGAGTAAAGCCGTCGGTCGCCTTGAGTGCGCTGGTGGCGACCACCTCAGCCACGATGGCCACTGCCAGATAAACGAAGGCCATCATGCGCTCACTTCCCTGGGCACCAGGCCGGGATCATGGGGCAACTCGACCACGAGCTTCCACAGCGTCTGGCCGCTGACGTGGTACTTCTGCTCGAAGGGGGTCAGGGGATCCTCATTCGGCTCATGGATTAGCACCTGGGCCTCGCGTCCCGTCGCCTGAGCCACGGCCAGGGCGAACTCCACCACATAGAGCCGCCAGTTGGAGCGCAACTCCAGACGCCCTCCCAAAGCCAGTATCACCGGCAGGACCGGATGCCCTTGCCAGCGCATCTTGAGATGGGCCGACTTCGGGTAAGGGTTGGGATAGAGCAGATAGTGGCGAGCGGGCCGCCAGCCATCCGCTAGTGCCAGGCGCCAGAAGTCCACCAGGTCGGCACGAATCAGCAGGGCATTGTCGGGCAGCGGGCCGTGTTCACGGCTAAGGCGATCCCCGCTGCGATCCACGCCGATCACCGCATGGTCCGGGCAACTTGCTGCCAGCCGGCGAGTAGAGACTCCCACCCCACAG
>JAIVHL010000068.1 GCA_020201075.1 Halomonas sp.
GACCCGAGCCGCCCTGCATGAGCTGGAGCGTAACGCCGAATGAGCTTTCCGAAATATGCTGAGTACAAGGATTCTGGTGTGGAGTGGCTGGGGGAGGTGCCTGCGCATTGGGGGGTCGCCGCACTTAAACGTTCTACAAGGTTGCTTACAGAGAAAACAGAGGCCAGAACACATCCCGTCGCACTTGAAAACATTGAGAGCTGGTCAGGACGTTTCATCGAGACAGAAAGCGAATTTCAAGGAGATGGCGTTGGCTTCGTGCGTGGTGATATTTTGTTTGGTAAACTTCGGCCTTACTTGGCTAAGGTTCTCTTGGCAAAAATAGATGGTGAAGCCGTTGGTGACTTTCACGTCATCCGTCCCGCAAGCCAAGTTCTGCCTCCGTACCTTGCGCACTATTTCCGAAATCGAGATTTCATTTCAATTGTCGATGGGTCGACATACGGCGCCAAGATGCCCAGAGCAAGCTGGGACTTTGTGGGTATGATGCCCACACTTACACCTCCGGTGCCAGAGCAGAAAGCCATCGCTGACTTCCTAGACCACGAAACCGCCCGCATCGACGCCTTGGTGGAGAAGCAACAGCGCCTGATCGAACTGCTCAAGGAGAAGCGCCAAGCGGTGATCTCCCATGCCGTCACCAAGGGGCTTGATCCCGATGTGCCGATGAAGGACTCCGGGGTGGAGTGGCTGGGGGAGGTGCCGGCACATTGGGAGCTTACACGTATCGGCTGGATCACCTCCGAGCTAACTTATGGCTTCACAAACCCTATGCCTACAGAGGATGACGGGCCAAAAATGCTCACAGCCAACGACATTGGCTGGGGTGAGATTTTTTATGACACAGCACGGAGTACCTCAGAGTTTGCGTTTAAAAAGCTTCTCACAGATAAGAGCCGTCCTCGACGTGGTGACTTGTTGCTCACGAAAGATGGAACTTTAGGTCGTGTAGCTGTGCATAATGGCCGGCCTGCATGCATTAACCAATCAGTAGCACTTATAAGAACTGCTTGCGTGGCTGATCCTGATTATTTATGTGCGTTATTACAGGCGTCATGCTACCAGTCTCAAATGATTTTCGAGGCTGGCGGGACGACTATTAAGCACATATATATAACTAGGTTTGCAAAAATGCCAGTAGCGTTACCGCCGCTGCATGAGCAGAGAAAAATATTAAAAAAGATAAAGGATGAAGATGCTGTATATTTGTCTCTGATTGCAGAAGCTGAGAAGTCAGCAAAGCTTCTAGGGGAGCGCCGCTCCGCCCTCATCTCCGCCGCCGTCACCGGTAAGATCGACGTGCGCCGATGGCAGGCCGACCAACAATCCAGGCAGCCCGATGTGTTGATGGCCGCCAAAGAACGGGCCGGCTACGGTGTAGGCAAGGAGGCAGGCAGTGAGGTTTGAAACCTTCGAGGCCGGGAGCTGGGTTCCGCAGTACCAGTATAAGAGCTTCAGCCCGGTCACCGTGAACCACGAATGGAGCTGGGAAGACCCACAGATCAACACCCTTCTGGAGCGGGCTTCCCGAGCCCTGGCCGAGCTCGATGCCTTCACGCTGATCGTGCCGGATGTGGACCTGTTCATCCAGATGCACATCACCAAGGAGGCCAACAACTCGTCCCGCATCGAGGGTACTCAGACCGAGATGGACGAAGCGGTGCTGGACAGCAGCCAGCTGGCCCCCGAAAAGCGTGATGACTGGCAGGAGGTGCAGAACTACGTCCAGGCGATCAACGAAGCGGTCGAGGAACTGGAGCATCTGCCCCTATCCAATCGGCTGCTCAAGCACACCCATGCCATCCTGATGCAGGGGGTGCGTGGTGAGCACAAGTCGCCCGGGGAGTTCCGTGTCAGCCAGAACTGGATCGGCGGTAGCAGCCTGGCCGATGCCGCCTTCATTCCGCCTCATCCTGATGAAGTGCCAGCGTTGATGGGGGATCTGGAGCTCTTCTGGCACAACGACAATGTCAGCGTTCCTGAACTGATCCGGATCGCCATCAGCCACTACCAGTTCGAGACCATCCACCCCTTCCTCGACGGTAACGGCCGCATTGGCCGGCTGCTGATCGCCCTTTACCTGGTCAGCAAGGGGCTGCTGCGCAAGCCTTCGCTATACCTGTCTGATTTCTTTGAGCGCAACCGCGCCAGCTACTACGACGCGTTGACCCGGGTGCGGACGTCGAACGATATGGTGCACTGGGTCAAGTTCTTCCTATTGGCCATCATCGAGACGGCCGGCAAGGGTAAGGCCACTTTCGAGGGTATCCTGACGCTGCGCCAAGAGATGGATCGTCTGGCCTTCGGCTACGGAAAGCGGGCCGAGAACGTTCAGAGGTTGCTCAAGCATCTCTACAGGCGTCCGGCCGTCACGGCCGGCCAGGTCAGTGACTTGCTGGACGTGACCCACCAGACCGCTTCTGCCCTGCTCAACAAGATGGTCGAGGACCACATGCTGCGTGAGATCACCGGTTACCAGCGTAACCGGATCTTTGTCTTCGAGCGGTATATGCAGCTATTCCGGACATGAGCCTTATCACTCGGCTTGCGTGTAAGGCACAGGGGCCTGAATTGACGCAGGCTTTCTCTTGTGTAAAGGATGCGCCCTTATCTTTACATATAAGCCTTCTTGTGTAAGGCTGGCGCCAGTATTGACCTGAGAGGAGTGATGGCGCTCCGCGCCATGCGTCGCTTCACCACCCCCTAAGCCGCTGCGGGGCTACAGGCGGAGCACTGCGGTGCAGATTGGTAGGCTAAGGTAAACAAAGCCTGATTCGCAGGGGAATCTATGGCCGACAGCAGGGAAACCCAGTTCCAGCAGGACATCATCAATGCCATAGACGCAGGCGGCTGGGAAGTCGGCGCGGCCAGCGGCTATGACCGGACCTCGGCCCTCTACACCGAGGATCTGCTGGGGTATGTGCAGGACGCCTGGCCCGAGCGCTGGGAGAAGTTCTGCAAGGCCAATCCCCAGGCGCCGGAGAAGGTGTTCGTGCAGAAGGTGGTGCGCGAACTGGAGCGGGCCGGCACCCTGGAGGTGCTGCGCCATGGCTTCAAGGTGCCGGGGGTCAAGTTCGACCTGTGCAGCTTCCAGCCCGATCACGGCATGAACCCGGATTCCCTGGCCCGCTATCGGGCCAACCGCCTGCGGGTGGTGCCGGAGGTGTCCTATTCACCCCATGCCCGCGAGAAAGGGCAGGGGAGTGAGAGCTACAACCCGCGTCTGGACCTGGTGCTGTTCGTCAACGGCATCCCCACGGCCACGCTGGAGCTCAAGAGCCAGTTCAAGCAGACGGTGGAGAACGCCAAGCGCCAGTATCGCCATGATCGGCCAGTCAAAGACCCGATCACCCGCAAGCCGGAACCCTTGCTCTCCTTCAAGCGCGGCGCCCTGGTGCATTTTGCCGTGAGCCAGGCCGAGGTGGCCATGACCACCCGGCTGGCCGGGAAGGAGACCTTCTTCCTGCCCTTCAACCGGGGCACGGAGGAGGGCGGTGCCGGCAACCCGCCCCCCGCCGATGCCCAAAGCTATGCCACCGCCTATCTGTGGGAAGACATCTTCGCCCCGGAAGCCTGGCTGAAGATCATCGGCCGCTTCCTGCACCTGGAGCAGAAGACCGAGGAGGATTTCCACGGCCGCCGCCATACCAAGGAGACGCTGATCTTCCCCCGCTACCATCAGTGGGAAGTGGTCAACCGGCTGATCCAGGCCACCCGGGCCGAGGGGCCGGGGCGGCGCTACCTGGTGCAGCACAGTGCCGGGTCGGGCAAGTCCAACTCCATCGCCTGGACCGCCCACCAGCTGGTCAACCTCTACGCCGAGGATGGCGCCACAAATCCGTCGGGAACGGATTTGGACAGCCGCAGGCTGGCCCAGAGGGCGGATTCCAGGGATGGAGTCCGCAAGCTGTTCAGCTCGGTGATCGTGGTCACCGACCGCACGGTGCTGGATAGCCAGCTGCAGGAGACCATCTACCAGTTCGAGCATGCCCACGGCGTGGTCTGCCCCATCACCCGGGACATGGGCAGCCAGAGCAAGTCGGAGCAGCTGGCCGAGGCCCTGGCCAACCACACCCGCATCATCATCGTCACCCTGCAGACCTTCCCGGCCCTGTTCGATGCACTGGACAAGCGCCCCAAGCTGGCCCAGGGCCACTATGCAGTGATCGCCGACGAGGCCCATTCCTCCCAGACCGGCAGTTCGGCCAGCAAGCTCAAGGCCCTGCTGGCGGCGGCGGGAGAAGAGGTGGAGGACGATGAAGGCGAGATCAGCGCGGAGGCCATGCTGGATGCCGCCGTGGCCGCGCGTCGGCCCAGTGAGCGCATCAGCTATTACGCCTTCACCGCCACCCCCAAGGCCAGGACCCTGGAGCTGTTCGGCCGCCCACCGGACCCGAATCGGCCCCCGGCCGCCGACAACCTGCCCGAGCCCTTTCACCTGTACTCCATGCGCCAGGCCATCGAGGAGGGGTTCATCCTGGATGTGCTGCAGAACTACGTCACCTACAGCACCGCCTGGAAACTGGCCCATCCCGAAGGGGAAGACCATGAGGTGGATTCCAAAAAGGCCTCGCGCACCCTGGCTAGGTGGGTGCGCCTGCACCCCTACAACATCGCCCAGCGGGTGGAGGTGATCGT
>JAIVHL010000069.1:0-16758 GCA_020201075.1 Halomonas sp.
GCCAATGACATCAGCTCGACCAGTTCGGGGTAGGTGCCGACCAGGTTGCCTACGATGGTCCGTTCGGTAACGATCATGTCGATAGTCGGGATCTCGATCTTGCCCCCGTAACCGATGAGGTAATAGACGCCATTGGCGCGGGTCATAGCGAGCCCCTTGTTCACCGCATCCCCCTCACCGACGAAGTCGAGCACGGCCTCGGCGCCATGACCTCCGGTCAGCGACATCACTGCATCGACCTCGCCGCCATCGGCTTTCACCACTTGGTGGGCACCGCCCTGTTCGGCCAGCTTGAGTGCCGACTCGGCACGGTCGATGGCGATGATCTCGGCACCACACAGCGCGGCCAGCACCTGCACGCCGATGTGTCCCAGGCCGCCAACGCCAAGCACCACCACCTTCTGCCCCGGCACCAAGTGGCGAGCGGCCTTCTTGGCGGCGTGGTAGGCGGTCAGACCGGCGTCGGTGTAGGGCGCCACATCCTTGGGTGCCAAGGAGGTGGGCAGCTTGATCAGGGCGCGTTCATTGGTATAGAGGAGGTCGGCATAGCCGCCCTGGGCATTGATGCCGGGGAAGCTGCTCTCTACCGCGTGCATGTCGTTACCGCGGCGGCAGGCCAGGCAGTGGCCATTGGTGGCGAGCGGGTGACAGATCACAGGGTCGCCGGGCTTGACGCTGGTGACCCCGACGCCAACTGCCTCGACCCAGCCGGCATTCTCGTGACCCATGACGAAAGGCAGCTCGATGGGAGCGTGCTCACGCCAGATTCCTTCGATGATATGCAGATCGGTGCGACAGACGCCGGCACCGCCGATCTTCACAATCACGTCGTTGGGTTTGATGATTTCGGGATCAGGCCATTCCTCATAGTTGACCAGGTCCGGACGTTCGATTTTTTCGTCATAGGCATGAAGCACGGCGGCTTTCATTGCGCTCTCCTTGTGATTGTTGTCGTTGGCAAGGGCAGTATTCTGAATATCTTGTAAGTTATTAACGACATGGCTGTTTGCTGATTACGACGCAATGTTCATGCCATGCTTGCTATTTCAATGGGTTAGTGGGTTTTTCGCTTAGTTTCGTGTGTTGGGGTGTCGTTTTTTCGTGTACATGAAAAACAGTTTTGGACAGTTCTGTACGCTGTGTGTCGTTCGGTCCCCCTAGTCGCTGACGACACGTACCGGCTTGCGCTCTTGCCAGCCCTGAATGTTCTCGGTCAACTGTTCGACAATTCGCTGGCGAGCTTCACGGGCGCCCCAGGCGGAGTGAGGTGTGACGATCAGGTTGGGAAGCGGCTGCAGCAGCAGCGGGCTGTTGCTATCGGGCGGCTCGCCGTCGACGACGTCAATGCCGGCGCCACCGATCTCTCCCCGTTGCAGGGCGTTAGCCAGAGCCGGTTCATCGATCAGTCCCCCGCGAGCCGTGTTGATCAGCAGTGAAGTGGGCTTCATGCGGACTAGTTCGGGTGTGCCGATCAGATCACGGGTGGCGTCGGTAAGGGGGCAGTGCAGGCTGATCACGTCGGCTTCGGGAAGCAGTTCATTGAGCGGCTTTCGATTGTCACTGCGGGCGCTGCCCGGCCTGGCGGCTACCTTCACCTGCATGCCGAAGGCCCGTGCCAGTTCTGCGACACGTCCCCCCAGAGTGCCGTGCCCAACGATAACCAGAGTCTTGCCTGCCAGTTCCTGCACCGGATAATCGAGCAGGCAGAATTGCGTGCTGCGATGCCAGTCGCCTCGTTGAACGGCTTGCTGATAGTCAAGCAGCCGGGTGGACAGAGCTAGCATCAGGCAGAGGCAGTGCTGAGCTACTGAATCGGTACCGTAGCCCTGGCTATTGCATACCGTTATACCCAGGTCGCGACAGGCATCGAGGTCGATATTGTTGACACCGGTGGCAACAACGCAGATCAAGCTTGGCGCGTGGGCCTCCAGAGTCTCGCGATCGAGTAGAACTTTGTTAACGATGACAATGTCATGGCCGCGAATGCGTTCGGCGACATCCTCGGGGGATGTTTGCGGGTAGCTGGTCAACTGGTCGACGCAAGCCTCCACTGGGGCCAGGTCCAAGTCGTTGCGGTCAAGGGACTCGCGGTCGAGAAATACGGCATTCATTGGCCTGTCCTTTTATAAGTTGTCGTCATGGGGTAGGACCGATTGGGCAGGTTCGCGGGACTTCGCGCGACTCTTGTTCATCCGCGCGGCTTCCAGAAGTGAAATCTGCAGGGAGCTGAAAGTGTGATTCACCGCTTTTTAATGCAGGTTCGGGGCCAGTCTTGCAGGGTATTGAAATGCATAGTCTTTGCGTTTCTGGAAGGGGGTGAGAGGTAATGCCGCCTGTATGAAAGTGTCGACCTGTGTCGGACAGGGTCGACGGGATTGGACAGGGAGTGGCGCAGCTTTGACCTGTGTCCTATGCAAAGCACCCTTCATAGAGTAAAAACGTCAGGACAGATAACGACATACGCCAGCCAGGAAATAACACGATGACCGAACAGGTGATGGCCGCCATCGACGGCTCGAAGTTCTCGGAAGGGGTGTGCGACTCCGCCGCCTGGGCCAGCCAGGCCCTCGGCGCGCCGCTGACCTTCCTACACGTGGTGGATAACCATCCCCAGACCGCCGAGGCGGACCTCTCCGGCAATATCGGCCTGGGTTCGCGGGAGCACCTGCTCGAGGAGCTCTCCCAGCTCGATGAGCAGCGCGCCAAGGTGGCCCAGGAGCAAGGCCGTCTGACGCTCAAGGCTGCCAGGGAACGGGCCATCGAGGCGGGTATTGCGGAGCCTGGCACACGTCAGCGCAACGGTACCCTGGTGGAGACCCTGGAGGAGCTGCAGGAGGAGATTCGTCTGCTGGTCGTGGGAAAGCGCGGCGAGACAGCCCACCAGGATAGCGGTCACCTGGGCTCCAACCTGGAGCGTGTGGTGCGCACCCTGCACCGGCCGATCTTGATGGTATCGGACACCTTCAAGACGCCCGAGACAGTCATGCTTGCCTTCGACGGCAGCAAGACTACCCGCAAGGGCGTGGAGATGCTGGCGAAGAGCCCGCTGTTCGATGGCATCCCGGTGCATGTGGTGATCGTCGGCGCCGAGACCGGCGATAACCGCTCCCAGCTCGACTGGGCGTTGAAGACCCTGCGCGATGCCGGCCACGAGGCCGAAGGCGCCATCCGCGCCGGCGAGGTGGAGGCGACACTGCGCGGCTACCAGGAGGAGCAGGGCATCGACCTGCTGGTGATGGGTGCCTACGGCCACTCACGGATTCGCCACCTGCTGGTGGGCAGCACCACCACCGAGATGCTGCGCAAGGCGAAGGTGCCCGTGCTGCTGTTGCGTTAATCGCGGCGGCCATTCGGCCCAGCGCCCCGGTGTTCCTTAACTGATCAAGGGAGACCGGGGCGTTGTCGTTGGTCAGCCCTGCGTCTTGAGCCTGCCGAGTATGCCCTGGGCCAGCCACCAGCCCAGCACCAGGAAGACCAGCATGCCGGCGAGGATCGTGGTGAAACCGGTGCCGAGGTCCAGGGCGATCCCCAGTACCGCCGGGGCCAAGCCGGTGGAGAAGACCATGGCCGCGCTCAGGGTGGCGCGCACCGTACCGAGATGTTCGACGCCCCAGATGCGCACCAGGATGCTGGTGGCGATGGGCTCCTGGGCCCCGATGGCCAGGCCGCCACCGACCATCAGTGCCCACACGCCAAGGTCGCCTCCCACAAAGATCGCCAACATCAGGGCCAGCGCATAGGGCAGCAAATAGAGCCGCGCCAGGCGAATGGGGCCCAGGGTATCCACCCAGCGACCGCCGAAGAGGGCCCCGGGTAGCTTGGCGATGCCCATGCCGGCCAGCGCCAGGGCATAGACACCCAGCGTGGAGCCGAGGTCGGCGGTCATCTGTGCCTGATAGATAAAGAGCCCGGTCATGGTGATCGGAAGTACCATCAGCAGCGGCAGCAGCCGCCAGAAACGTGCTTCGCGGAATGGGCGTGGGCCGTCGCGACGTTCTCCCTTGCGGGGGCGCTGGCCGGGCGCAGCTGGCCACGGAGCGAACAGCAGGAGCGGCACCCAGAAAAGCGCAAGAAAGGCCACGAACAGCCACCACAGTTCTCGCCACCCCAGCCACACCAGCAGCATCGCCATTAGTGGTGGGAGGACCGTCTCGCCGAGCATGACCCCGATTCCCACCAGCCCGAGGGCGCGGCCCCGCAAGGCGGTAAATTCGCGACCCGCCAGGGTGTTGCCCAGGTGAGTCATCATGCCCTGCCCGCAGAAGCGCACCAAGCCGAGCCCGATCAGCCCCAGCCCCCACCAGGGCGCAGCGGTCAGCAGCAGGAGGCCGACAAGCAGCGCTGCGATCACTAACAGCGCAAAGCGGCGCGGGGCCACCCAGTCAATACTGGGGCCCAGACGCAGCACGGCGAAGCCCGACACCAGGGTCACCGCGGCGTAGGCGGCGCCGAACTGTCCGGCCGAGAGCCCCAGGTGCTCGCTCATCGGCGCCTGGAAGAGGCCGATGAAGAAGCTTTGGCCCAGGCTCGAGGTAAACATCGCCAGAAAGGCGATGCCGACAAGGCCTCGATGGTGGCGCAGCAACGTCGCATAGCTCATGGGCGTCCGGGTCTCCAGGCATCGACCTTGCGCGGGGGCGGGAGCACCTGCTCACCGCAACCCTCTACCTTAAGGACGGTCACGACGTCGCCGAGATGAACGCGGTATGGGACGCCTGGATACCCGCTAGCCACGCGCCGGCGCGCACCTGTGTCTGCGCACCGCTGCCCGCCGACGAGCTGCGGGTCGAAATTACCGTTACCGCCGCGGTGGTGAGCGGCGAGTACAGCTATTGAATGGAAAGCTGCTGCAGGGTGGTGCGTCTTACCCAGGCCCATGAAACCCGCCACATGGCCGGCCTCGGTGACGGCGGACCCTGTCATGGGGGGGAATCCTATCGAGGGGAGAGCAGTAGTGTCGGTCAGCGCTGGACGGCGGGGTAGCGGGTATCCTTGAGGCTATCCTTGATCTTCTTGAGATGCCCGAGGAAGCCCTCGCCGCGGCGCAGGGTCACACCAGTGGCCAGCACGTCGATAAGGGCCAGCTGGATCATCCGCGAGGTCATCGGCATGTAGTGGTCGGTATCCTCGGGGGTGGCGACCTCCAGGGTTTCGGTGCACTCCTGGGCCAGCGGCGAGTCGGGCGCGGTGATGCCCAGCACCACGGCGCCGCTCTCCCGGGCCAGGCGGGCGATCTCCACCAGCTCCCGGGTGCGGCCGGTCCAGGAGATCACTACCACCACATCGCCGGTGTGGCAGCTCGCGGCCACCATGCGCTGCATCAGCACGTCCACATAGGCGGTGACCGGCAGGTTGAAGCGGAAAAATTTGTGCTGGGCGTCCTGGGCCACGGCGCCCGAGGCGCCCAGTCCGAAGAAGTGCACCTGCTTGGCCTGGATCAGGTAGTCCACCACTCGTTCGATGCGTACCGGGTCGGTCTGTCGGCGTGCGTTGTCTAGAGCGGCGATGGTGGCGCCGAAGATCTTCTCGGTGTAATCGGCGGCGGTGTCGTCGGGCTCCACCGCCTGGCTGACGTAGGGCGTGCCGCCGGCCAGGCTCTGGGCCAGTTTGATCTTGAAGTCCGGGTAGCCCTTGGCCTCGAAGCTGCGACAGAAACGGTTGACGGTAGGTTCGCTCACCGAGGCGGCCTGTGCCAGGGTGGCAATGCTCATGCCGGTGGCGGCGGCCGGATCGGCGAGGATCACATCGGCAACCTTGCGCTCGGAGCGGTTGAGCTCCTCAATTGCTTTCTTGCGTCTTTTTGGGTATTTTTTTGGTAATCCAACGAAAAGAGGGTCGAGCATGAGTCACTCCAGCCGGTCCAGTCAGGCGGTCAGGACCGATATCGACCTGGCCCTGTTCGGCGCCCTTGGTGACCTGGCGCAGCGCAAGCTCTTTCCGGCGCTGTTCCATCTCGACCGCGAGGGGCTACTCGACCCCAGTACGCGCCTGCTGGGTCTGGCGCGCCAGGCGCTTGACCTCGACGCCTTCAAGGCCCGCGTCGAGGAGGCGCTCACAACCCACGTCAAGGCCGAGGAGCTCGATCGCAAGGCGCTGGCGAGCTTCCTGGCGCGACTCGATTATCGCCACTTCGATTTTACCCGCGCCGAGGGCTATGCGGCGATCCAGGAATGGCGTGAAGCGGGGCAGGAGCGTCCCATGGTGGTCTACCTGTCGGTGGCGGCGAAGATCTACGGCGACATCTGTCAGAACCTTGAGGCCAGCGGCAGCCTGGACGACCAGAGCCGAGTGGTAGTCGAGAAGCCGATCGGCCATGACCTGGCGTCGTCGGCGCAAATCAACGACGCCATCGGCGCCGTCTTCCCTGAGTCACGCGTCTATCGCATCGACCACTATCTAGGCAAGGAGACGGTGCAGAACCTGATCGCGCTGCGGTTCGCCAACCCGCTGTTCGGCACCCAGTGGAACCAGAACCACATCTCCCATGTGGAGATCACCGTAGCCGAGCAGGTTGGCATCGAAGGGCGCTGGGGCTACTTCGACGATGCCGGCCAACTGCGCGACATGGTGCAGAATCATCTGCTGCAGCTGGTCTGCCTGATCGCCATGGACCCGCCGGCCAACCTCGACGCCGACGCCATCCGCGACGAAAAGGTCAAGGTGCTGAAGGCGCTTCGGCCTTTCTCCGAGGACATGCTGGGACGCGACGTGGTGCGCGGGCAATACATCGCCGGCAGCATCAACGGCAAGGGCGTGCCCGGTTATCTCGAGGAGGAGGGCGCCAACACCGAGAGCCATACCGAGTCCTTCGTGGCGATGAAGACCGGTGTGGAGAACTGGCGCTGGGCCGGCGTACCTTTCTACCTGCGAACCGGCAAGCGCATGCCAGAGAAGCTTTCACAGATCATCATCCACTTCCGACAGCAGCCCCACTATATTTTCGACCCGGACCAGCGCGGCCTGGCCGCCAACAAGCTAGTGATCCGTCTGCAGCCGGAGGAGGGCATCGCCCTGGAGGTGCTGACCAAGGACAGCGGCCTGGACAAGGGCATGCGCCTGCGCCGCGGCCCGCTGCACCTGGATTTCAACAGCGCCTTCCCCAAGTCGCGGATTCCCGACGCCTACGAGCGCCTGTTGCTCGAAGTGATGAAGGGGCAGCAGTATCTCTTTGTGCGCCGCGACGAAGTCGAACACGCCTGGCAGTGGTGCGACAACCTGATCGCCGCCTGGGCCAATCGCGACGAGCCGCCGCGGCGCTATCCGGCGGGCTCCTGGGGCCCCGTGGCCTCCATTGCCATGATTACCCAGGATGGTCGAAGCTGGTATGAGGACTATTGAGGATTCCCAACGATGAGCGAGCTTTGCCGAGAACGGCTGGCCACCCAGTTGGCCGAGGCAGTCGCCGAGGCGCTGCGACAGGATCTGACCCGGCAGGAGCGTGCCTTGCTGGTGGTCTCGGGCGGCACCACGCCAGTGCCCTTTTTTCGTGCGCTGGCGCTATGCGCGCTGCCCTGGTCGCGGGTCGAGGTGACCCTGGCCGATGAGCGCTGGGTGCCGGAAGAGCATACCGACAGCAACGCCCGATTGGTGCGCGAGCACCTGCTGCAGGGGCCCGCGGCCGAGGCGAACTTGGTGCCTCTGACCACCCGCGATGCCACTCCGGAGCAGGGCGTCGACGAGGTGGCCGAGCGCCTGGCGCAACTCGCCTGGCCCGCCAGCTCGGTGGTGCTGGGCATGGGGCACTGGCCGGTGACGACAGCCGCGAGCTGCCGATACGCGCCTTCCTGGCCTGCCCCCTGGCCGTTTACTGGGCGCCCTGATCCCATGGAGAGACATCAATGACCTTCGACAAGAGCATCGAAAAGCAGCTGCCCTCCACCCGGACCACCGAACTCGACAGCATCTGCCTGAAGGCCGAGGTGATCCCGGTGTTGGCCATCCAGCGCGTCGAAGACGCCGTGCCCCTGGCTGCGGCTCTGGTGGAAGGGGGCCTTGGCGTGCTGGAGGTGACCCTGCGCACCGATTGCGCTCTGGAAGCGGTTCGCCGCATCAAGGCGGCGCTGCCCCAGGCCAGCATCGGGGTGGGCACCGTATTGACACCGGCCCAGTACCGCCAGGCCGAGCAGGCCGGCGCCGATTTTGTGGTCACCCCGGGAACCACCGAGGCGCTCTATCTTTACGGCGTGACCAGTCCGGTGCCGATGCTGCCCGGCATGGCCACCGTTTCCGAACTGATGGCCGGCTGGCAGTACGGCTACCGCCGCTTCAAGTTCTTCCCCGCCGAGGCCAGCGGCGGCGTCAAAGCGCTCAAGGCCTTCGCCGGCCCCATCGCCGAGGCGCGCTTCTGCCCCACCGGCGGCATCAATCTCGACAACGCCGAGGACTACCTGGCGCTCAAGAACGTCATGTGCGTGGGCGGTTCATGGCTGACGCCCAACTCCCTGGTGGAAGCCGAAGACTGGGACGGTATCCGCCATCTGGCCCGCGAGGCGGCGCAGCGCTTCCACCACTGAGTCATCAACGAGACACCGAATTCCCGTGGGCTCTCTCGACAGACTGTCGTTGTCCTGTCTCACCGGCCCTAGCGGCCGGTTTTTTGGCCCCGTGACGAGCAAGAACCAAGAGGAAGGGCCGGCTTTAGCCGGCCCTTCCGCTGCGCGTTTTCCTCAAGCGCCCGACTCAGCGCTCGGTCGGCTTGCTGCCCTTGGCCCGGCGGGGCGCAGCGGGTCCGCCGGCATCGACCGTTGCTCCGGCCGTTGCCCCTGTTGTTGCTTCGGCCGTGAAGTGGCCACGCACCAGTGCCAGCAGGCCCTGGGTAGAAGCGTCGAAGTCCTGGCTCTGTTCGTCGATCCGCTCGCTGATCTCGCCGGCGATCTGCTTGCCCAGCTGCACACCCCACTGGTCGAAGGAGTTGATGTTCCAGACCACCCCCTGGACGAACACCTTGTGCTCGTAAAGCGCGATCAGCGCGCCGAGGTTCCTCGGCGTCAGCTCGTCGAGCAGCAGCACGCTGGAGGGGCGGTTGCCGGGGCAGCTGTAGGGATCCAGCCGGCTGCCGCTCTGGCTGCCCTCCATGAAGGCGTTGGCCTGGGCCAGCATGTTGGTGAGCAGGGCGAAGTGGTGCTCCTCGACGCCGGGCTCCGGTTTCAGCGAGGCGATGAAGTCGATGGGCACGAAGCGGGTGCCCTGGTGCAGCAGCTGGAAGAAGGCGTGCTGGCCGTTGGAGCCGGTCTGGCCCCAGACGATGGGCCCGGTCTTGTAGTCCACCGGGTGGCCGAAGATGTCCACCGACTTGCCGTTGGATTCCATATCGAGCTGCTGCAGAAAGGCCGGCAGCTGATGCAGGGCCTGATCGTAGGGCACGATGGCCTGGGTCTCGGCGCCGACGAAGTTGATGTACCAGATCCCGATCAGCGCCATCAGTACCGGCATGTTCTCGCGGAAAGGGGCCTGGAGAAAGTGCTGGTCCATCTCGTAGGCCCCCTCCAGCATCGCCATGAACCCTTCGAAGCCGACGGAGAGTGCGATGGGTAGGCCGATCGACGACCACATGGAGTAGCGCCCGCCGACCCAGGCCCAGAACTCGAAGACGTTCTCCTCGCGGATACCGAACGCCATGGCCGCCGTCTTGTTGGTGGAAGCGGCAACGAAGTGGGCCCCCACGTCGGCGTCCGGGCCGGCGTTCTCCAGAAACCAGCGCCGAGCGGTATGGGCGTTGAGCAGGGTCTCCTGGGTCGAGAAGGTCTTGGTGGAGACAATGAACAGGGTGGTGGCCGGGTCGAGACGGCTGAGCACCTTCTGGATGTGGGTGCCATCGACGTTGGAAACGAAGTGGAATTTCAGCTCGGGATGGCGGTACTTGAGCAGGGCTCGGCTGGCCATGTTGGGCCCCAGGTCCGACCCGCCGATGCCGATGTTGACCACGTCCCGGATTCGCTCGCCGCTGTAGCCCTTCCACTCGCCGCTGCGCACCGCCTCGGAGAACTGCCGGATCTGCTCGCGGGTGCGCTGGATCTCCGGCATCACATCCTGGCCGTCGACCATCAGCGGTTCCTCGCCGAGGTTGCGCAGGGCGGTGTGCAGTACCGGGCGGTTCTCGGTGACGTTGATGATGTCGCCCGAGAACATCTGGGCGCGGCGTTGCACCAGCGCGGAGTGGTTGGCGAGTTCGATCAGCTTGTCGAGTACCGCATCGGAGACCTGGTGCTTGGAGTAGTCAAGGAATAGGCCGCCCATCCGCAGGCTCATCTTCTCGAAACGCTGCGGGTCGGCGGTGAAGTAGTCGCGGATGCGCTCATTGGCGGTCTGCTCATGCAGGCGTTTGAGGGCCTGCCAGGTCACGCTGCGGGTCAGCTGGAACATCGGAAGCCTCGCCTCCTGGAGTCGGTGGGGGTGAGTGGGTCAATCGGCGGTGCGGTCGGAGACCCAGGCGCCGGCGTCGGGAATGGTCGTTTCATAGGCCGCGTCGAGCCAGGGCGAGCTCACCATGAAATCGGCGCTTGCGGCGTTGCAGGCCACCGGCACGTTCCATAGGGCCGCCAGGCGTAGGAGCGCCTTGACATCGGGGTCATGGGGCTGCGGGGCGAAGGGGTCCCAGAAGAAGATCAGCAGGTCGAGCCCCTGCTCGGTGATCAGCGCGCCGATCTGCTGGTCGCCGCCCAGCGGGCCGCTCATTACCCCCTGTACGGGCAGCCCCAGCGCGCTGGCCACGCGCCCGGCGGTGGTGCCGGTACCGGTGAGCGCGTGTCGGGCCAGGGTCTCCTTCCAGCGGCCGGCCCACGCCAGCAATTCCTCCTTCTTGCCGTCGTGGGCGATCAGGGCGATGCGTTTGCGCGCCGGCAGTGTGCGGGTCACCGTCTGGCGGGGGCGGATCACGTTCATGGAGCTATGCCTCCAGGATCTTCAGGGTGTTGGTGCCGCCGTGGGCGTTCATGTGGTCGCCGCGGGTCTCGTCGATCCTGCGGTCGCTGGCCGGGCCCAGGGTGGCGACCATCTTGGTGCGGCGGATGGGGGAGCGGTGAGGCTGGCTAGACATCTCTGTCTCCCGGGCAGGTATGTATCGCAAGAGTAGTTGCTTTTCGGTAAGTTTACTACTTTATAGGTAGATAAACGGCCTTATTCCAGATAATTCGTGGAATCCGTTAAGATTTTTTAGATTTATCATGTAAGTTTAACAAAAAATATTGAGTCTCTCTTTGCCTTGAGGCACATTGATGTCATGTCACGTCATGTCATGACGAGCCCGAGAGCCGATCAGACGACAGCTGGCCGCCGCCGCCGAGAGGCTCACCCTTGGATACGACAACCTCACAATAGTCCCACTGCCATGGAGGAGAGGCCATCTTCTCCGAACGCGACCCGGCGGCGCTGCCCTGGAAGTCACTGGGCGTCGATGTGGTGATGGAGTGCACCGGCCTGTTCACCAAGCGCGCCGCTGCGGCGATGCACCTCGAGGCCGGCGCCACGCGGGTGCTGATCTCCGCGCCAAGCCCGGACGCCGATGCCACCGTGGTCTTTGGGGTCAACGAGGGCGTGCTGAGTGACGAGCATCGGGTGGTCTCCAACGCCTCCTGCACCACCAACTGTCTGGCGCCGGTGGCCAAGGCGCTCAATGACAGCGTGGGCATCGAGAACGGGCTGATGACGACGGTGCACGCCTATACCAACGACCAGAACCTCTCCGACGTCTACCACAGCGACCCCTACCGGGCGCGCAGTGCGACCCATTCGATGATTCCCACTAAGACCGGCGCCGCCGCCGCGGTGGGCCTGGTGCTGCCGGAGCTTGCCGGCAAGTTGGATGGCCTGGCGGTGCGAGTGCCGGTGATCAACGTCTCGCTGGTTGACCTGGTGTTCACCGCCGGCCGCGACACCACCCGGGAGGAGATCAACGCGATCGTTGCCAGGGCCGCCGAGGCGTCCTCGGTGCTGGCTGTCAACGCTCAGCCACTGGTCTCCATCGACTTCAACCATGATCCCCATTCCTCCACTTTCGATACCAATCACACTCGGGTGAACGGTCGCCTGGTGAAGGTGATGGCGTGGTACGACAACGAATGGGGGTTCTCCAACCGCATGCTGGATACCGCCCTGGCCATGCAGGCGGCAAGCGACGCCGAGCGCTAAGTGGCTTGATCGGCTGACATGCCCCGGGGATTGCCCGCCTGTGGCTGATTACGCTGCACTGCTCGCCCGATGCGCCTTCGGCTTATCGGGCCTACACGAGCCTGATGGCGTTCACGCCAGTCTGCGAAGAACCATTTTTGCCGCCCCTCGTAGACTATGCTGTAATACGTTGTAGTCGCCAAATTCGAGGGTATCGTCATGAGCGTCACCACAGTTCGCCTTCAAGCCGAAGTTGAACAGCACCTGGAGGCAATCGCCAGCAGGCTGAATCGGAGCAAAGGCTGGGTAATCAACCAGGCATTGTCGGAATACATAGAAAAGCAGCAGCTTGAGCAAGAGCGGTGGAAGCAAACGCTAGAGGCAATGGAGTCTGCTGCCCAAGGCAAGATTGTGGATGCCAGCGAGGTTCACAGCTGGCTTAACAGCTGGGGAACCGAAAACGAGCATGAGGCACCGAGGTCAGGTAAGTGAAACTGGTCTACACGGACGAAGCCATTGATGACCTGAAACGCCTCAGGGAGTTCGTCGTGGTGCACAACCCCTCGGCGACAGCCAGGATTGCCACCGAACTGGTTGGCAAAATCGAATTACTTCCAGACTTCCCCAAAATGGGCACGCCAGTTGAAATGGCACCGGTGCCCGACTCTGTTCGAGATATGGTTTTCGGAAAATACGTCGTTCGATATTCAGTTCACCCCAGTGCCATCATTATTCTCGGGGTATGGCATGGTCTTGAGGGTGAACGATAGCTTTGCCGATGCCGGCAACTTCCACCCTACCATGACCTCAGCCCCGCGAAAGTGTCGTGCCGAGCAGGTGCTGGGCACCGGGAACCAGCCACACCGGATCCAGGCGGGTGTTGGCCGATTCGACACAGAGAAAGCGACGGGCGGCGTCGGCGGGGGTGTCCGCCGGCGGGGTCTCGCCCGGATGCCAGACCACGGCGGAGTCGCTGCCCTGTCGGGCGACGCGCAGGCGACGCGCGCCGTTGTCCAGGGTGAGCTCGGCGTTGGTGTGGTAGATGCGGTCGAGGCCGCCGCGTACTCCCAGTTCTCCCTGCTGCTCGCGTTCGGCGAACCCGGCCAGCTTGTCCAGATAGCGGGCGCCGGCCAGCCCCTCGAGGCGACAGGTGAAGGCGTCGTTGACCGCCAGGTAACTATGTAGGGCGCCGCTGATCTTCACCGGCGTCTCGCCGACATGCTCGGTGATCAGCTCCACGTGCAGGCGCTGGGCGTTGGCCTGGACCACCAGTCGCGGTATCAGCTGGCTGTGAAGACGCTCCAGCGGCGATAGGTGCAGCTCTACGCCCTCTTCATGTTCGTCCACGGCGTCGAGGCGCCAATCGACTTTGCGCGCCGGGCCGTGAAAGGGGCCGCTGCGGTCCGCCGATTCGTCGGCATAGCGGTCGTCGGCAAACCAGGGCCAGCACAGCGGGATACCGCCGCGGATCGCCCCGGGCGGATCCTGGGGCGTAGGCGTCACCCATAGCCAACCACCGGCTACCATGCCTTTGGGTGCCTCCGCTGGATCGGTCGGAAGAGCGCCCGCGGCTCGCGCGGCCTCGGGCGACGCAGGTAAAAAGTGAAGTACCTGGGCGCCCTGAAGCGAGATGGCGAGCTCTCCCCAGGCTTCGTTGGCCAGCCACACCTCGCGGCCGGCCCATTCGGCGCGCCCCTGTCCGCGGGTCTCGTCGAGCAGGGTTCTAAGCGAAGCGGGAATCATACGAGCCTCCTGGGCTGACGGTGCGGTGAACAGTAGACAGTGGACGTGGCGTTGCAGTGGCGACACAGCCTAGCACGGCTGTCTTCCTCGGCTCAGGCATCCTCCTCGTGGATCTGCCCGTCCTGGCGTGCCAGGTCGTCTGCCTCGAAGCCGCCGAATGCCGAAGCGCCCTGTTCTGAGCCGCTGGCCAGGTGACGGAAGCCGGCGAACAGCTCGCGGCCCAGGCCGACGTGGTAGTGGTCCAGGTCGCCGATGCGCTGCTCGCGCTCGGCCCACTCATGGGCGTCGACCTGGGCCTCCAGGCTGCCCCTGTCCGCATCCAGGCGCACGATGTCGCCATCCTTGAGTTTGGCCAGCGGCCCGCCGTCCAGAGCCTCGGGGGTCAGGTGGATGGCGGCCGGCACCTTGCCGGAGGCGCCGGACATGCGACCGTCGGTGACCAGTCTTGACCGGCGCCTCGACCACACGATGCTCGGGCTTGACCGCCGAGACCTTGATCACGCCGCGACCCAGGTTGCCATCGAGCACGGTAAGCCCGCCGGTGGCGTGGAAGGGGGTGGTCACGCCGCGCAGCACGTTCTCGTCCAGGCTCTTCTCCGGGCCTTCCTTCCAGACCAGCTCGCCATCCTCGAGGCAGGGTTCCCGGGTGTAGGCGGTCAGGTCGCTGCCGAACACCGTGGGGATGTCGCCGTGGATCAGGCCGGCGCCGAGCAGTTCGCGGAACAGGTAGCTCATGCCGCCGGCGGCCTGGAAGTGGTTGATGTCGGCCTGGCCGTTGGGATAGACCTGCATCAGGCTCGGCGTCACCGCGGAGAGGTCGGTGAAGTCGTCCCAGGTCAGGGTGAGGCCCGCCGCCGCTGCCATGGCCACCAGATGCAGGGTGTGGTTGGTGGAGCCGCCCGAGGCCAGCAGCCCGACCACGGCGTTGACGATGGCGCGCTCATCGATCTGCTTGTAAAAGGGGCGATAGTCGCCGCCGGGTTCGGTGTTGCGGATCGCCTGCTCGCTGGCGAAGCGCGTCAGCGCCTCGCGCAGCTCCGTGCCTGGGTTGACGAAGGAGGTGCCCGGCAGGTGCAGGCCCATCATCTCCATCATCAGCTGGTTGGAGTTGGCGGTGCCGTAGAAAGTGCAGGTGCCGGGGCTGTGGTAGGAAGCGGCCTCGGCCTCCAGCAACTCCTCGCGGCTCGCCTTGCCCTCGGCAAATAGCTGGCGGATGCGCGCCTTCTCCTTGTTGGGCAGGCCGCTCTCCATGGGGCCGGCGGGCACGAACATCGCCGGCAGGTGGCCGAAGCGCGCCGCGGCGATGAACAGCCCCGGCACGATCTTGTCGCACACGCCAAGATACAGCGCGGCATCGAACATGTTGTGGGAGAGGCCCACGGCGGCGGCCATGGCGATCACGTCGCGGGAAAACAGCGACAGCTCCATGCCCGGCTGACCCTGGGTGACGCCGTCGCACATCGCCGGTACGCCGCCGGCGAACTGGGCGGTGGAGCCCATGTCGCGGGCGGCGGCCTTGATGATCTCGGGAAAGGTCTCCAGGGGCTGGTGGGCCGAGAGCATGTCGTTATAGGCCGAGATGATGCCCAGGTTGGCCGAATTCATCAGCTTCAGCGAATTCTTGTCCGTCTCGCCGCAGGCGGCGAAGCCGTGGGCCAGGTTGCCGCAGGAGAGCTCGCCGCGGTGCACGCCGCGCCGGTGCTGGTCGGCCATGCGCGCCTCGTAAAGGGCGCGGCGCTCGGCGGACCGCTCGCGGATGCGCCGGGTGACATCGGCGACGGTGGCGTTCAGGTGAGGGGTCGGCGTGGCCATGGGGCACCTCGGTCTGTGTGAATGATTTGGTAAGTTTACCAAAGTATTGTCCGAAATTTTCCTCGCTAGGGCCGGATTGCTGAATTTTTTGTTGTTTTATTACTGCGTCAGCGTTTCCTCTCGGTTAGAACCCCAGCACTTTCAGCAGCCAGCGCCGGTAGGGGGGATTGAGCAGCCCCACGCCGTTGCGACGCGCCTGAATGAAGACGCTGCGTTCCAGGCTGAAGCGCAGGAAGCCGGCCTCGCCCTGGTAGGCGCCCATGCCGCTTTCGCCCACGCCGCCGAAAGGCAGGGCAGGGACAGCGATGTGCCACAGGGTGTCGTTGAAGACCACGCCGCCGGAGTGGGTCGTCTCGAGGACCTTGCGCCGCAATTCGGCATCGTCGGTGAAAGCGTAGAGCGCCAGCGGGCGTGGACCAGCGTTGACGTGGGCGATGGCGGCGTCGAGGTCGCGCACGCCGATGATCGGCAGCCAGGGCCCGAAGATCTCCTCGCGCATCAGCGCCAGCCCCTCGTTGGGGTCGATCACCAGCGTGGGGGGCAGCTTGGCGCCGCCGCCCGGCAGTTCGACGCGCTCTCCCAGATCAATCACCCGGCAGCCGTGATCGCGGGCTTCCTCGAGCATCGCCTCGAGCCGCGCCTTCTGGCGGTCGCCCAGCACGGCGCTGTAGTCCTCGCTGGCACAGCCCTTCGGGTAGAAATCGCCCACCGTCTTGCGCATCGCCTCGATGAAATCGCCGAGCCGGGAGGCCTCGATCAACACGTGATCGGGGGCGATACAGGTCTGGCCGGCGTTGAGCCACTTGCCGAAGGCGATGCGCTCGGCGGCGTGTGTCAGGTCGGCATCAGAGCCGACGATGGCCGGTGTCTTGCCGCCCAGTTCCAGGGTGATGGGAGTGAGGTTGGCCGCCGCTGCCCGCGCCACTTCGCGGCCGACCTGTGCGTTACCGGTAAACAGCAGGTGGTCAAAGGACAGCGCCGAGAAGGCCCGGGCCGTCTCCACGCCGCCGGTGACGATGGCGAGTTCCTCGGCGTCGAAGTAGCGTTCGGCCAGCTTTGCCATCAGCGCGCTAGTGGCGGGGGTGAATTCGCTGGGCT
>JAIVHL010000069.1:16768-25893 GCA_020201075.1 Halomonas sp.
GCCGCCACGGCACCGCCGCTCGCCGTGGGCGCATCCAGCGGCGCAGATGGCGCCGGGCATGCCGTGTCGCCTGCAGCACGGGGGTGATCTCGGCCAGGCGGCTTTCGACATCGGCGCGATGGCCGAAATCTTCGGCGATGGCGGCAATGATCTCGTCGCGGTGGTGGCGGGTCAGCGTGGCCAGTCGCGCCAGGCGGTCGCGGCGGGTGGCCAGGCTGGGATAGGGCTCGGCCGCGAAGGCGCGGCGCTGAGCATCGAACTGTTCCTGCAGCTCGCGGGCGTCGGTCATTCACGTCTCCATGTGTCGATGAGGATGGCAGGGGGCTTCGGCACTGGGCACAATGTAGGCCTTCTGCCAACGGCTTGTCAGCAGCTAGTGCGGAGGCATCGCTCGGAGCTGATCCGAGGGCAGGCCTGCGAGGAGGCGCTGTGAACCCCTCCCTGGGCGCTACCGACGCCGTCCCTGGCGTAGGACCTCCTCTTCGGCCTGCCCCCGGCGCTCCTCGCTTTAAATAGCTGTAATTGCCCAGGAGCCTCTATGTCTCAGCTTGTGCTGCAAGAATTGCCCGCCATGGAGGCGGTACCGGCCGCGGCCTGGAACGCTCTGGTCGGCGACGACCACCCCTTCTTGCGTCACGAATTTCTGCACGCCCTGGAGGCCAGCGGCTCGGTGAGCGCTGCTACCGGCTGGGTGCCGCGCCACCTCACCCTGTGGCAGGGCGAGGCGCTGGTGGGGGTGATGCCGCACTATCACAAGCATCACTCCTTCGGCGAGTACGTCTTTGACTGGAACTGGGCCGACGCCTGGGAGCGCAGCGGCGGACGCTACTACCCCAAGGGATTGACGGCCATTCCCTATACCCCGGCGCCGGGACCGCGGCTGGCGCTGGCGCAAGGCATCGATCCTCTGGCGGCTCGGGAGCGACTGGCGACGGCCTGGGAGGGAGAGGCGACGGAGCTTTCCAGCTGGCATCTGTTGTTCGCCGAAGAGGCCGAGGTGGCCGCCTGGCAAGCGGTACGCCCCGGCCTGCTGGCCCGCCACGGGGTGCAGTTCCAGTGGCGTGATGCCGGCTACGGCGATTTCGATGGATTTTTGGCCGCTATGACCTCCAAGCGTCGCAAGGCGATTCGTCGAGAGCGACGCATCGTTGCCGACCAGGGGCTGACCCTGCATCGCCTGGCGGGAGAAGCGATCGACGCCGCGGCGCTGGCACACTTCTTTCGCTGCTACGAGATCACTTATCTCGAGCGCGGCCGCCACGGCTACCTCAACCTGGATTTCTTCCATCGCCTGCGGGCTACCATGCCGGAGAGCCTGCTGCTGGTGCAGGCGCGGCTGGATGGCAAGCCGGTGGCGGCGGCGCTTTGCCTGCAAGGGGCGCGCACCCTTTACGGGCGCTACTGGGGCAGCGAGGTGACGGCCGACTGCCTGCACTTCGAGGCCTGCTACTATCAGGGCATCGAGCACTGCCTGGAGCGCGGGCTTGCCGTCTTTGATCCCGGCACCCAGGGCGAGCACAAGCTGACCCGGGGCTTTGCGCCGCGCCTGCTCACCTCGCTGCACCATATCGCCGACCCCCGCCTGGGTGACGCCGTGGCGCGCTTTTGCGAGGCGGAGCGGGCGCAGGTTCGCGCCTACTGTACCGCCGCCGAGCAGGGGCTGCCGTTCAGGACGTGAGCGGGCCCCGGGTTAGTGGCATAATAATTGGGTTTCCCCCTCACGACGGATGCTGTTCATGCTCAAGTGGTTGGCCATCGTGCTGCTGGTCCTGATCGCCCTGCTGCAGTATCGCCTGTGGTTGGGCGTGGGAGGCATTCACGACCTCGCTGAAGTGCGCGAGCGGGTGGCCGCCCTGGAGACGGCTAACAAGCCGCTGCGTGACCGCAACGCCCGCCTGGGCGCCGAAGTGCTCGACCTCAAGACCGGCTTGGATGCCATCGAGGAGCGCGGACGCAGCGACATCGGCATGGTTCGAGCCGACGAGCACTTCTTCTGGGTGCCCGGCGTGGCAGTGGAAGCGATGCCGGTGGTCAATCCGTCCCCGGCGGTGAGCCTGGAGGCCGGTCAATGAGTGCGGCGCTCTGGTTGGTGGTGCCTGCGGCCGGCCAGGGCCGACGCATGGGAGCCGACCGCCCCAAGCAGTATCTGGAAATTGCCGGCCGCCCGGTGCTGGCCTGCACCCTGACGCGACTCTACGCGGCCTTTCCCGGGGCGCGGCTTTGTCTCTGCCTGGACCCTGATGACACTCGCTTCGATCCGGCCTGGGTACCCTTCTCCGAGTGGCGCCGAGTGCCGGGTGGCAACGAGCGGGTGGATTCTGTCTCCCATGCCCTCGAAGCCATCGCCTGGGAGGCGGCCGATGACGACCTGGTACTGGTTCATGACGTGGCGCGTCCCTGCGTCACCGTGATGGATCTCGAGCGCCTGCACGCAGCCCTGGCCGATGATCCGGTGGGCGGGCTGCTGGCCGCGCCGGTGGCCGACACCATGAAGCGCGACGACGGAGCCGGCCGAGTGGCAGCTACCGAGCTTCGCGCCGGGCTCTGGCATGCCCTCACTCCCCAGGGCTTCCGCTATGGCCTGCTGCGCCGAGCCCTGGCCGCCGCGGCGACGGCCGGGTTGGCGGTCACCGATGAGGCTTCCGCGGTGGAGGCGCTGGGGCTCTCGCCGCAGCTGGTGAATGGGCGCCGCGACAACCTGAAAATTACCCACCCCGAGGACCTGGCCCTGGCCGGGCAGATCCTGGCCGCCCAGAGCACGACCGAGCCCGCCGCGGCCCCGTCTGCGTCGGCCCCCACGCTAGCAGGCGCTGGCGTTGTCGATAGGGAGAGATGATGCGTATTGGCCACGGCTTCGACGTCCACCGCTTCGGCACGGGCGACCACCTGATGATCGGCGGCGTCGCCGTTCCTTTCGACCACGGTTTCGTCGCCCACTCTGACGGCGACGTGCTGCTTCACGCGGTGAGCGACGCCCTGCTGGGCGCCTGTGCCCTGGGCGATATCGGCCGTCACTTCCCTGACACCGACCCGACATGGAAAGGCGCCGACAGCCGTGAGCTGCTGCGCCACGTGATGGCGCTGGTACGTCAGGCCGGCCATCAGGTGGGCAACCTGGATGCCACGGTGATTGCCCAGGCGCCGAAGATGGCCCCGCATGTTGACGCCATGGCCGCCAATATCGCGGCGGACCTTGGCGTCGATGGTGGGGCGGTCAACGTCAAGGCCACCACCACCGAGCGGCTTGGCTTCACCGGCCGCGGCGAGGGGATCGCCGCCGAGGCGGTGGTGCTGCTGGTACCTGCCGCTCTCGCCGCTGAGCGAGGAGTCGCCGGTGAGTGAACAGACGCCAGCCGGTGAGGCCGCCTCACGGCGTGAGCCGGACGCGATTACCTGGCCACCGACCTGGCCGAGGGTGCTCGACGCCGAGTTCGGTCCGCCATCAGCGGGGGAGTATCGTGCCACCCCCGAGGACTTCCAGGTGGCCGAGGTGCTCGACTTCGCCCCGGAAGGCGAGGGCGAGCACCTCTGGCTGCACATCGAAAAGCGCGACCTGACCACCGCCATGGCGGTGCGCGACCTGGCCCGGCTGTGTGAGGTTTCGCCCCGTGACGTCGGCTACTCCGGCATGAAGGATCGCGTCGCCGTTACCCTCAACGATGCCCTGGCCGAGTGCGGCATCCGCGTGCTGGCCGAGGCGCGCCATCCGCGCAAGCTCAAGCGCGGCGTCCACCGCGCCAACCGTTTCCGCCTGCGCATCACCGGGGCGGCGCTGGAGGATCCCGAGCTAGAGGCGCGCTGGGCGCGGCTGGTGGAACATGGGGTGGCCAACTATTTTGGCCCGCAGCGCTTCGGGCCGGACGGTCGCAACCTCCAGCGTGCTCGCTCGCTGCTGGCCCGCGGCTGGCGCAAGCGCGACGACCGCGACGGCATGCTGCTCTCGGCGGCGCGCAGCTTTCTGTTCAATGAACTGCTGGCCGAGCGAGTCCATGAGGGCAGCTGGAACCGCCTCTTGGCCGGCGAGGTGGCGATCCTCGACGGCACGGCGAGCCAGTTCAGCGTGGAGGCGCCGGATGACGAGCTGGACGCCCGGGCCGCGCGACTCGACCTGCACCCCAGCGGGATACTCTGGGGCGTCGGTGACTCGGTCGCCAAGGAGGAGGCCCTGGCCCTTGAGAGTCGGCTGACCGAACGCTATCCGGCCCTTTGCGCCGGGCTCGAGCATGCTCAGGTGCGTCTGGCGCGGCGCTCCCTACGGCTGCGTCTGAGGGAGCCCAGTCTGACCCGCGGCGAGAATGCGCTATGGCTCGCCTTCAGCCTGCCGCGGGGCGCCTTCGCCACTGCCGTGCTGCGCGAATTGATTGCCCATCCCACCCTGTGAAGGAGTCTGGCATGCGCCGACTACTGCTTTCCAACGACGATGGCGTGCACGCCCCGGGCCTGCGGGCCCTGCACGACGCTCTCGTGCCCCACGCCCGGCTGCGCGTGGTGGCCCCGGACCGCGACAAGAGCGGGGCCAGCAATTCCCTGACCCTGAGCCGGCCGCTGTCGCTGACCGATATGGACAACGGCTTCTACAGCGTTGATGGCACCCCGGCGGACTGTGTCTACCTGGGCGTCAACGGGCTCTGGGACGAGAAACCGGACCTCGTGATCTCGGGCATCAACCACGGCGGTAACCTGGGCGATGACGTGCTCTATTCCGGCACCGTGGCCGCCGCCATGGAGGGGCGCAACCTGGGCATGGCGGCCATCGCCATGTCGCTGGTCGGCTCCCGCCATTTCGACACCGCCGGGCGGGTAGCGGCAAGCCTGGTAGGCGCCGCCGACCAGCTCTCGCTGCCGCCGCGCAGCCTGCTCAACGTCAACGTGCCGGATCTTCCCTGGGACGAGATCCGGGGGTTTCGGGTCACACGGATGGGCTATCGCGGCCCGGCGACCCGGCCCCTCGAGGTTCGCGATCCGCGCGGACGGGTGCGCTGGTGGATCGCCGCTGCCGGCGAGAACGCCGATGACGGCGCCGATACCGACTTCGCTGCCGTCGAAGCCGGCTACGTTTCCATTACGCCGCTGCAGACCGATTTGACCCGGCATGCGGCGATCGCTGACGTACAGGGCTGGCTGGATGCATTCACCTGAACAACTGCCGGAGTTGGTGCGCGGCGTGGGTATGACCTCCCAGCGCACCCGGGACCGCATGGTGGCCAGGCTTGCCGAGAAGGGCATTCGAGATCCTCGTGTGCTGACCGCCATGGCCGTCGAGCCGCGCCATCTGTTTGTCGACGAGGCGCTGTCCCATCGCGCCTACGAGGACACCTCGCTGCCCATCGGCCTTGGCCAGACGCTCTCCCAGCCCTGGATGGTCGCCAGGATGACCGAACTGGTGCTGGAGGCCACCCCCAACCGGGTGCTGGAGATCGGCACCGGTTCGGGCTACCAGACCCTGATCCTGGCGCGGCTGGTACCGGAACTCTGGTCCATCGAACGGATCAATGCCCTGCACCGCCGTGCCGCCGAACGGCTGCGGCTGCTTGAGGCACGTGCCGCAAGCTTGCGCCTGGCCGATGGCGGCCACGGCTGGCCTGAGGCGGCTCCCTTCGATGTCATCCTGCTGACCGCCTGTGCCGGCGAACTGCCCGCTCCGCTGCTGGCCCAGTTGGCCGACGGCGGGGTGCTGATCACGCCGCTGGCCGATGCCCGGGGGGATCAGTGGCTGACCCGGGTGCGGCGCGAGGGCGATACATTTGAACAACAGCGTCTGGAATCGGTGCGCTTCGTGCCGTTGCTGGAAGGCGTTATTCGTTGATAGGAGTTCACGCTTGAAGCGTTACCCAGGAATCTTTCTCAGGGGGGCCGGCATGGGCGCAGCCGATGCGGTGCCCGGTGTCTCGGGGGGGACCATCGCCTTCGTCACCGGCATCTACGAGGAGTTGATCCATACCATCAAGCAGTTCGGGCCCAGTGCCTTCACCGCCTGGCGTCAGGGGGGTGTGCCGATGCTGGTCGCCCACCTCAACCTGGGCTTCATCATTCCTCTGATGGCCGGCATCGCCGCCAGCCTGATTACCGTGGCCCACCTGGTGGTGTGGCTGATGGACGACTATCCGCTGCTGCTCAACGGCTTCTTTTTTGGTTTGGTGGCGGCCTCGGCCCTGGTGGTGGGGCGCCATCCCAGCGACTGGAAATGGTGGCACCTGCTGCCGCTGGTGGCGGGGCTGCTGCTGATCGCTGTCTTCGGGGTGGGATGCCTGATCGGCCTGTTCTTCTTCTCTCGCCTGCTGTCATGGCTGCTGCGCCGCCACCATGCGGCGACTCTGCAGCTGCTGGTGGGCTTCATCGTAGGATCCCTGCCGGTACTCTGGCCGTGGCGAGAACTGGTACGCTATCAGCTCGGCCCCGAGGGACAAATGATCCCGCTGGACTATCGCTATCTCACCCCGGGCGACTTTGCCGTGCTTACCGGCGAGTCGGCCCAACTGCTGGCGGTAGCCGCGCTGATGCTGGTCGGTCTGGCGCTGGTGCTGCTGCTGGACCGTACCGGCGGCCGTCCGGCTACCGCGAGCACGCCCAAGGGGGCGAACAAGGAGGATGCTTCCGATGCGTAAGGCAATGATGATTTCCGCTCTGACTCTGGCCATGACGGGCTGCGTCACCCAGCAGGGTCAGGCGCCCCAGGTGCAGGTGCGCGACCTGTCCGCAAGCCGCGAGCGCACACCGACCTCGCAGTACACCGTGGAGGCGGGCGATACCCTCTACGGCATTGCCTGGCGCCACAACATGGATCACCGCGACCTGGCGCGCATCAACCGCATCGGCCCCCCCTACCAGATCCAGCCGGGACAGCGCCTGGTGCTGGACCCGGATGGCCAGGCGCCGTCACGGGACGAGGGCACCGCCGCCGCGGTCAGCGGTTCCGGCGCGGTGGCCACCCCGTTGGGCGGCGGTCAGCCCATCAGCGATGACGCCGGCAGCATGGAATGGCTGCTGCCCGATGGCACCACCGAGCAGGGACAACGGCTCTCCGCCCAGCCGTTGGAGGAGGAGGATGGCCCGCCCCAGGTCGCCATACAGGGCAACGTGGAAGCCGCCGGCGGCACCGCGGGTCCCGGACCTGTCTATGACTATGATAGTCCCGGCGCCGACGGCGGTTTGAGCGAGCGTGACCTTGCCGAGAGAAGTGCGGCCGAGAGAAGTGCGGCTGAGCGGCAGCCGGAAACGTCCGAGCCCGCCCGTGACGTAGCGGCGACTGAGCCCGAACCACAGCCAGAGCCGGCGCCCACGGCGCAGCCCGAGCGGGATGCCGGCACCGCCGTGGCCGGCGGCAGCCAGGCCCCGGATCGCAGTTCGCGCACCTTTACCCCGGTGGATGATGTCAGCTGGCGCTGGCCCGTTGATGGCGAAATCGTCGGCCGTTTCGGCGAGGGTGGCAGCATCACCGCCGGCATTGATATCGCTGGGCAAAAGGGGCAACCTGTCAAAGCCGCAGGGCCAGGGATCGTCGTCTACGCGGGCAGCGGGGTAAGGGGCTATGGCAACCTGATCCTGCTCAAGCACAACGACGATTATCTGAGCGCCTACGCCCACAACGACTCCCTGCGCGTGCGCGAGAACGATGTGGTCGAGGCCGGGGAAGTTATTGCGACCATGGGCGACAGCGACGCAGAAGATGTACGACTGCACTTTGAAGTGCGCAAGAACGGTCAGCCGCAGGATCCCCTGAACTACCTGCCGTCCCGCTGATAAGCCCTGTGGCTCTGTTGGCCATTACAGCGGTGGGTTGTCACACAATAATAATCAGGTGCGCCGATGCTGTTGTCAGGCATCGGTGCCGGGACGCAACTACAGGGTAGCCATTGATGAGCATACTTGAACGGGACCTTCAGGATGTGAATCTCGATACGCTCGAGGAGAAGGCCGAGGGGGTAGCGGATGACGCTGCCGATGACCTTGACAATGACCAGGACGACGAGCAAGACGATGGCCAGGACGACACGGGCCCTCGAGGTGGTGACGAAGACGCCTTCGAGAAGGCGCTGAGTCGTGAGGATCGCCACAGCAACCGTAGCCTCGACGCCACCCAGATCTATCTCAACGAAATCGGCTTTTCGCCGCTGCTGACGCCGGAAGAAGAGGTCTTCTTCGGCCGCCTGGCCCGCAAGGGCGATCCGGCAGGACGCTCGCGCATGATCGAGTCCAACCTGCGCCTGGTGGTCAAGATCGCTCGACGCTACCTCAACCGTGGCCTGTCGCTACTCGATCTGATCGAAGAGGGTAACCTCGGCCTGATCCGCGCGGTCGAGAAGTTTGATCCCGAACGAGGCTTTCGCTTTTCTACCTACGCCACCTGGTGGATCCGACAAACCATCGAACGGGCGCTGATGAATCAGACCCGGACCATTCGTCTGCCTATTCACGTGGTCAAGGAGCTCAACATCTATCTGAGGGCGGCCCGCGAGCTGACTCAGAGGCTCGACCACGAGGCCACTGCCGACGAGATCGCCGAGCACCTCGACAAGCCGGTGGAGGCGGTCAAGAAGATGATGAGGCTCAATGAGCGCATCTCTTCGGTGGACTACCCGGTAGGCGGCGACAGCGACAAACCGCTGATCGAGACCCTGGCCGACGATAACGATCTGGGTCCCGAGTCTTCGCTGCTCGACGGCGACATCAAGCAGCATGTCGACGTATGGTTATCCGAACTCACCGAGAAGCAGATGGAAGTGGTGGTTCGCCGCTTCGGCCTGCGCGGCCACGAGGCCGCGACCCTGGAACAGGTGGGTGAGGAGATCGGGCTGACCCGCGAGCGGGTTCGCCAGATTCAGGTCGAGGCGCTCAAGAAGTTGCGTCGTGTGCTCGACAAACAGGGTCTTTCACTGGACTCGATCTTCGCGTAGCGCATTGCCCGGATCGTGTCATAGCCCGCACTTGCCGATTCCTTGCACGCTGTCTTGGCAGCATGCGGTGATTGGCCCCGAACAGGAATTGTAAGCCCATGCCCCGCCCGACCTTGACTCGCCTGGTTCCTCGGCCGCTGGTTTTCCTTGTGAGTCTGGCTGTGGCCAGCACCGCCCAGGCCGCCGACCTCTGGACCGTTGCTCGCGACGCCCTCGATAATGATGCCACCC
>JAIVHL010000203.1 GCA_020201075.1 Halomonas sp.
CTGCTCGTACTCACCGCGAATCTCCGCCACATAGGCCTCCTTGAGACCGGCAGAGAGCAGCTTGCCGGCCACGCCCACGGCGCGGGAGGCGTCGGTGACATAGATCACCGGGTGCTCGTAGCCAGGCTCGATCTTTACCGCGGTGTGCGCCTTGGAGGTGGTGGCACCGCCGATCAGCAGCGGTAGATGAAAGCCCTGGCGCTGCATCTCCTTGGCCACGTGGACCATCTCGTCCAGCGAGGGGGTGATCAGGCCGGAGAGGCCGATGATGTCGGCGTTGACCTCCCGGGCGGTCTGCAGGATCTTCTCCGCCGGCACCATCACGCCGAGGTCGATGACCTCGTAATTATTGCACTGCAGGACCACCCCGACGATGTTCTTGCCGATATCGTGAACGTCGCCCTTCACCGTGGCCATGACGATCTTGCCCTTGGCCTTGGTATGCTCGCTCTTCTCCGCTTCGATATAGGGAATCAGGTAGGCCACTGCCTGCTTCATGACCCGGGCCGACTTTACCACCTGGGGCAGGAACATCTTGCCGGCTCCGAACAGATCGCCTACTACGTTCATGCCGTCCATCAGCGGCCCTTCGATCACCTCGATGGGGCGGGTCGCGGCGGCGCGCGCCTCCTCGGTGTCCTCCTCGATATAGACCGTCACCCCCTTGACCAAGGCATGCTCGATGCGCTTGTTGACCGGCCAGGAGCGCCATTCCAGGTCCTCCTTCCTGGCCGGCCCCGAACCATCGCCCTTGTACTTGTCGGCGAGGTCCACCAGTCGCTCGGTGCTGTCGCTGCGGCGATTGAGCACCACGTCCTCGACCGCCTCGCGCAGCTCCTCCGGCAGGTCGTCGTAAACCGCCAGCTGGCCGGCGTTGACGATGCCCATGCTCAGACCCGCGCGGATAGCGTGGTAGAGAAATACCGAATGGATCGCCTCGCGCACCGGATTGTTGCCGCGGAAGGAAAAGGAGACGTTGGACACGCCCCCCGAGACCAGCGCGTAGGGAAGATGCTCGCGGATCCAGCGCGTGGCATCGATGAAATCCACCGCGTAGTTGTCGTGCTCCTCGATGCCGGTGGCAATGGCGAAGATGTTGGGATCGAAGATGATATCTTCCGCTGGGAAGCCGATCTCGTCCACCAGCAGCCGGTAGGCTCTCTGGCAGATCTCGGTCTTGCGGGCAAACGTGTCGGCCTGGCCAGCCTCGTCGAAGGCCATGACCACCACGGCGGCGCCGTGGCGACGGCAGATAGTCGCCTGCTCGCGGAAGGCCTCTTCCCCCTCCTTCATGGAGATCGAGTTGACCACCGCCTTGCCCTGTACGCACTTCAGCCCCGCCTCGATGATCTCCCACTTGGAGGAGTCGATCATGATCGGCACCCGGGCGATATCGGGCTCGCCGGCGATCAGGTTCAGAAAGCGCACCATGGCCTCCTGGGACTCCAGCATCCCTTCATCCATGTTGATGTCGATGACCTGGGCGCCGTTCTCCACCTGCTCGAGGGCCACCTCCAGGGCGGTGGTGTAGTCCTCCTCTACGATCAGGCGCTTGAAGCGTGCCGAGCCGGTGACGTTGGTGCGCTCGCCAACGTTGACGAACAGCGAGTCGGCTCCCATGTTGAAGGGCTCAAGGCCCGACAGGCGACAGGCTCTCGGGATCTTCGGGACCCGGCGCGGCGCCAATCCCTGAATCGCTCGATGGACGGCCGCGATGTGTTCCGGAGTGCTGCCGCAGCACCCGCCAATGATATTGACCAGGCCGCTCTCGGCGAACTCGCCGACGATAGCGGCCATCTCTTCGGGGGTCTGATCGTACTCGCCGAACTCGTTGGGCAGGCCAGCGTTGGGATGGGCGGAAACGAAGGTGTACGCCTTGGTGGACAGCTCCACCACGTAGGGTCGCAGCTCCTCGGCCCCCAGCGCACAGTTGAGGCCGACGCTGAGAGGACGGGCGTGGCGGACCGAATTCCAGAACGCCTCGGTGGTCTGGCCGGAGAGGGTGCGGCCGGAAGCGTCGGTAATGGTCCCGGAAATCATCACCGGTAGCCGCTCGCCGCGGTCCTCGAACAGCTCCTCCAGGGCATAGATTGCCGCCTTGGCGTTGAGGGTATCGAAGATGGTCTCGATCAGGATCAGGTCGCTGCCACCCTCGATCAGCGCTTCGGCGGCCTCATAGTAGTTCTCGCGCAGCGCATCGAAGGTAACGTTGCGTTTTGACGGGTCGTTGACATCCGGTGACAACGAAGCGGTGCGCGAGGTGGGACCCAGCACTCCGGCCACGTAGCGCGGCACGCAGGTTTCCGCGGCGACGGCATCACATACCTGGCGGGCCAGACGGGCGGCCTCGCGGTTGAGCTCGACCACCAGGGCTTGCATGCCGTAGTCGGCCTGGGAAAGGCGGGTGCTGTTGAAGGTATTGGTCTCGACGATATCGGCGCCGGCCTCGAGGTACTCGCGGTGAATGCGCGTTACCAGCTCGGGACAGGTGAACACCAGCAGATCATTGTTGCCCTTGAGGTCGGAGGGCCAGTCGCCAAAGCGGTCACCGCGAAAATCAGCTTCTGACAGCCCGGCATTCTGAAGCATGGTGCCCATGCCTCCATCGAGCATGAGAATTCGCTCATTGAGACTATCGATCAGGTTAGCGGTCTGGGCGGTGGGAAGGGCGGCCATGGGCAGGTCTTGTCTCCAGCGAAATTCGCATCCAGGGGCTGAGCCGCAAGAACGCCTCGGGGCGTTTTCTGTCTGTTGCAGCGGTTCCTGCAATCAGTGAGCGACCATAAATGTCATCATGTTACCAAAAGGCGCTGTCCAGGGGCAGGTCGCGGCACAAAGACCCACCAATTCACTCGGGATTGTCAGTTCTGGCTCGCTGCCTTACCATGGTGGGTAGCCAATCCCTGACGCGCGGCCTGTCGGAGGAGTGTCCCAGGCCGCAGCCCGACCAGCGAGAACACCATGAGCCAACCCATTCAGATCACCGACAGCGCCCAGGACTACCTCGCCGAACTGCTTGAAAAGCAGAACGTCGAGGGCATTGCCGTGCGCATCTTTATCACCCAGCCCGGCACGCCCTATGCCGAGACCTGCCTGGCCTACTGCCGGCCCGGCGAGGAAGAGCCCAGCGACGAGCGTCTCGAGCTGCCCAAGCTCTCGGTCCATCTGGACAAGAACAGCTTGCCGTTCCTCGATGAGGCGGTGGTCGACTTCAACAAGGATCGCATGGGCGGCCAGCTGACCATCAAGGCGCCCAATGCCAAGATGCCCAAGGTCAACGCCGACAGCCCCATGGAGGACCGCATCAACTACATCCTCTACAGCGAGATCAATCCCGGCCTTGCCGCTCACGGCGGAGAGATCAAGCTGGTACAGCTTACCGAGGAGCAGGTAGCGGTACTGGCCTTTGGAGGCGGCTGCCAGGGCTGTGCGGCGGTGGACCTGACGCTTAAGGAAGGCGTCGAGAGAACGCTGATGGAGCGCATTCCAGAGCTTGTCGGCATCCGCGATGTCACGGACCATACGGATACCACCAACGCCTATTATCGATAGCTCTTTAACCGATAGATCGACAGATCACGCTGTCTCTGAAGGCTCCGCTGCTGCGGGGCCTTCTGGTTTTTCGGCATCGATTTCACCGCCTTTTTCTTCCGCTTTTTCACGCGCGGGCGGGGTCTGCCACAGGCAGCGGTGGAGCTGCTGTTCCAGATCGCGCAGGCGGCGGGCCTGCTCCTCCAGCAGGTGCTTCTGCTCATCGATGCGCGCCTGAAGCAGGGCCTGCTCATGCTGACGGGTATCGGCTAGCGTCTCTGCCTGGCGACGCGCCCAGTCGACCTCACGGTGGCGCTTCTCCTCTTCTGCCAGCTTTCCTCGCGCCTCGCTGAATTGCCGCTCCAGGCGTTCCAGGCGCACGCCGGACTGCTTCTCGCGTTCTGCGGCGGATTTTTCGGCAGCCTGCCGCTCCTGTCGAGCCTGGTCCAGTAGCCCCATCAGCCGGGCCTCGGCGCTCTCGTGGCGCTGCTCTTCCCTGGCCAGACGTTCTCGTTGGCGCGCCTCCATGACGTCCACGGCCTGCTGATGATCGACGGCCTGCTGGGCCATCTCGCCGCGGATGCGTGTCAACAGTCCTTCCAGTTCGGCGTGTCGCGTCTCCAGACGGCGGAACTTATCGTCGAGTTGCTCTCGCTGCGTCTCGGCGCGGGCCAAAGCCGTGCCGCGCGCTTCCAGACGCTGTTCGGTTGACGCCAGGTGAGCCGCCAGGGCGGACTCCCGCTGCTGGGCGTCCTCGGCTTGGCGTCGCGCCTCGGCGACTCGCGCCTCGGCCTCTTCAACGCGGCGATCGGCTTCCTCGCGGTAATGGGCCAGCGTCTCGTTGGCGCTCTCCTGGGCCTGGTGCCATAGCCCTTCGGCCAACGCCTGAAGAGCGCCCGGCATGCCCCGGGGCGGTGGCACGTCGCGGTTCTCCTCGCGCCGGGTGCGCCATTCCCGAAGGTGGTCGCTGATAGTGGTGAAGCTACCCGTGCCCAGCACTTCACGCACTTTCTGCACGCTGGGCGACTCACCCCGTGCCAGCAGGTCATCGATCGCCCGCTGCACGTCCTCGAACTGCACACCGCTGCGC